>PLTE01000098.1 GCA_003164375.1 Hyphomicrobiales bacterium
CGATTTCGTCGCCGAATGGGGACTGAGCAACACGGAGGCTGGCTGGATTTCCGGCTCGATCTTCGCGGGTTACACCGTCGCTGTGCCCATCCTCACCGCGCTGACGGACCGCATCGACGCCAAGCGGGTCTATCTCGCCGGCGCCCTGTTTGCCGCGATTTCCGCGCTGGGCTTCACACTGACCGCCGAAGGGTTCTGGACGGCCATCGCTTGGCGGATTCTGGGCGGCGTCGGGTTGGCGGGAACCTATATGCCGGGGCTGAAGGCGTTGATGGATCGCGTTTCCGGCCCAAGGCAGGCGCGCTGGATCAGCTTTTACACCGCCAGTTTCTCGCTGGGAACTTCGGGCTCGTTCCTCATTACCGGCGCCATGGCCGGCGCTTTTGGCTGGCGCGCGGCGTTTGGACTGGCGACGGCGGCGGCAGCGGCGGCTTTTCTGCTGGCGGCCTTCGGCCTGCCGCCGGTCAAACCAACGCCTTCAAAGAACAAGAGCAATCCCTTCGATTTCGGCCCTGTGCTGCGCAATCGCGCGGCCATGGGCTATGTGCTTGGCTATGCCGCCCATGCGTGGGAATTGTTCGGCGCGCGCTCATGGATGGTCGCCTTTCTCGCCTGGGTGCTGGCTTCGCAGCCGAACGCCAGCGGCCCGTCGCCCGCGAGCATCGCGACAATCGGCGCCCTGATCGCCATGGTCTCCAGCGTCGTCGGGGCCGACATTGCGGTGCGATTTGGCCGTCGCCAGCTTTGCGTTTTCGCCATGCTGGGTTCGGCGGCGCTGGGGGCGGTGATCGGATTTTGCAGCGGTTTGCCCTATGGAATGGCTGCGGCGCTGATGTTGCTCTATAACGCGTTGATCCAGCTCGATTCCGCCGCCTTGACCACGGGCGCATTGTTGGCGGCGGATCCGGATCGGCGTGGCGCTACGCTTTCCGTTCATTCGGTGTTGGGTTTCTCCGCCGGTTTCGTCGGACCGCTGGCTTTCGGCATTGTGCTGGATGCGGCAGGCGGGGCCAATACGGGACTGGCCTGGGGACTGGCTTTCGCCTCGCTCGGCGTGGCAGCCGCGCTGGGCCCGCTGGCGCTCCGAATCCGGTAGGTCGGTTTTTTGGGCGCCATGCGCCGTGATCCATGCGCGCGGCCTGTCGAGTTGATGCGCTTGGTCGGCGTTCTGCGGTTCCGAGGGGGCTTACGCACCATCGCGTTTAAGCCTAAGCTGCCGAAAATTTTTCGTGGAGTGATGTGATGCGCAGACTCATTGGAGCGTCGGTCTTTATCTTGGCGTTTTGCGTTAACGCGTCAGCGCAAACCCAGGCGCCGGATTGCGCGCTTGGTAAGACGTTAAAGCGCGCCTATGAATGCACGAGGTCGTCGCTGCGCACATTTTCTCTGCAACCCGCAGAAACAGCGCGTTCTGTGGCGGATGTTTCCTATGAGTATTGTGGTTGGGACGCTGTTTATTCCAGCTTTGGCGCCAAATTCAGAGATAATATCTCCAAGGCTGAGTTTCGGGATCAACATATCCGCGAGTTCACTATTCTGGTGTTTGAACTGAGATCGCCCGCGTCAGAACCGCGACCGGCGCTGGACGTTTATGAGAAGACAATTGCGGTTCTTGAAGCCCCGGAATGCAAACAACAATAATCCGACTGAAAAGCCGGCTGCAATCTGCGGCCTGGCGATTTTGGCGGAAAAGGTCAGCTGCCTCCGCAGCGCTCACGCTGCGGAGTATTACTCCCCGGCTTCCCGTGGGACGTATCTCCATGTCCTGTGCGGGATCGATCAATACTAACGTAACGACGCGTTGATTTCTTTCAACACAGCCGCCCCGGGGCACAGTTCTTTTTCGGTAAGCCTGTTCAGGGGGACATCAACAGTATTGAGATGCTCGTGCAGGTCGGTTGCTTCCGGCTGGATATAGAGAAGGCCGGTCACGATGACGCCTTTGACCTGATGCTCCTGAATGTAATTCATCGCGGCCGTCTTGTCGCGGAACGCATGTTCGCCGCGATTTTTCGACAGTTCCAGCACCGACCCATCATGAAGGGTCACTTTGGCGCTTTCGCCTTCCTCGTAATCGACCGTGATTTCGTCCCTGCTGGGAACAAAGTCCAGACAATTGGCGACTTCGTTATGCTCCCGCATGTAGTCGTAGCTCTTGGTGCTGCCGACATGATTATTGAAGGTTACGCAAGGGCTGATGATGTCGATGAAGGCGGCGCCCTTATGCGCCATGGCGGCTTTGATCAGAGGGACCAATTGGCGCTTGTCGCCGGAAAAACTCCGCGCCACAAAAGTCGCCCCCATCAGCAAAGCCAGGGAAACCGTATCGACCGGCGTGTCAGCGTTGACAGCGCCGCGCTTGGAGCGCGATCCCTTGTCCGCCGTGGCGGAAAATTGTCCCTTGGTCAGCCCATAGACGCCATTGTTTTCGAGCATATAGACCATGTTGACCCCGCGCCGCATCGCGTGCGCGAACTGGCCAAGGCCGATGGAAGCTGAATCGCCGTCGCCGGAAAACCCGAAATAAAGCAGGTCTTTGTTCGCCGCATTCGCGCCGGTCAAAACCGAGGGCATGCGTCCGTGAACCGTGTTGAATCCGTGCGAATTTCCAAGAAAATAGTCGGGCGTCTTCGAACTGCAGCCGATCCCCGAAAGTTTGGCGACTTTGTGGGGCTCGATATTCATTTCCCAGCAGGCCTGAATGACGGCCGCCGAAATGGAATCGTGCCCGCATCCCGCGCATAGGGTCGATACTTTTCCCTCGTAATCGCGCCTCGTAAAGCCAACCTCGTTTTTCGGCAGGGACGGGTGATGAAATTTCGGTTTTGCCAAATAGGTCATGGGATTACCCCGCCTTTCTCTGCAAACAGGCTGTCATTTGGCTGGCGATTCCGTCCGTAATGGCGCGTGCGGTAATAGGCGCTCCGTCATAATGCAGAACGGAAACGAGCTTGGATGGGTTGATGTCCAATTCATTGATGAGCAGGGTTCTGATCTGTCCATCGCGGTTCTGTTCGACCACGAAGACGCGATCATGCTTATCGATAAACTCGCGCACGGAATCGCTGAAAGGAAAGGCGCGCAGGCGCAGCCTATCCAGATAAAGTCCCTTCGCCTCCAGTATCTCTATCGTTTCCGCCATGGCGGGACTGGTCGATCCATAATAAATAACGCCGGCATGCGCTGGCCGGGCCGCTTCCCTGATCACCGGTTGCGGCACAAGCGTCTTGGCGGTCTCGAATTTCTTGAGCAGGCGCTGGACGTTGTAGACGTAATCCTCGCCAGCCTCTGAATATTGAGCATTGGCGTTTCTGCTGGTGCCTCGGGCAAAATATCCGCCCAGTGTCGGATGCGTCCCCGGATAGGTGCGGAAAGGAATGCCGTCGCCATCGACATCGAGATAACGCGAGAAGACCGTGCCGGCGTCCAGCATTTCCTTGGTCATGACCTTGCCGCGGTCATAAAGCCTGTTGTCGTCCCATTCGAACGGCGCGCTCAAATGCTGATTCATCCCTATATCGAGATCGCTCATCACGAATATCGGGGTCTGCAAGCGTTCGGCCAGATCAAGCGCCGCCGCCGCATCGTCAAAACATTCGTGCGGATCTTCGGGGAACAGCAACACATGTTTGGTGTCGCCATGCGAGGCATAGGCGCAGGCGAGGATGTCGGATTGCTGCGTGCGCGACGGCATGCCCGTTGACGGACCTCCGCGTTGCACATTGACGATGGTTGCCGGGATTTCGGCGAAATAGGCGAGCCCGATGAATTCGCTCATCAGCGATATTCCCGGGCCAGAGGTTGCCGTAAAGGCGCGCGCCCCGTTCCAGCCTGCGCCCACAACCATGCCGATCGAGGCCAGCTCATCTTCGGCATGAACGATGGCGACCCGCTTTTTCCCGGTCTCCGGATCGATGCGCAGTTTGGAACAATAGGTTTGGAACGCTTCGGCGACGGACGTCGAGGGCGTGATCGGATACCAGGCGCAGACCATCGCGCCGCCATAAACGAAGCCCAAAGCCGCGGCATGATTGCCATCGATCAAAATTCTGTCGCCCACCGTGTCGGATGTCCTGACGCGCAGGCCGATGGGCTTTAAATTCTGCTCCGCATAATCGCGGCCAAGACGGAACGCCTCCACATTGGAAGCAAGGAGCCTCTCCTTTTTCATGTATTGTTCGGCAATGACCTTCTCGATCACCGCTGCGTCCATATCCAGAAGGAAAGACAAAGCGCCGACATAAACGATGTTCTTGAAAAGCTGGCGCTGGCGCGCGTCGCTATAGGCCGCGTTGCAAATATTCGTCAGCGGAACGCCAATCGCCGTAATGCCGGCGGGAAAGCTGGAGGCGGGCAGTTCTTTGCTGTTGTCGAAAAGAAGATAGCCGCCGGGATCGATTTCCTTCATATCCGCGTCCCAGCTTTGCGGATTCAGCGCGACCATCAAATCGACGCCGCCGCGGCGGCCGAGCCAGCCTTTTTCGGAAACGCGCACCTCGAACCAGGTTGGCAATCCCTGAATGTTCGAGGGGAAAATATTGCGGGTGCCGACCGGAACGCCCATGCGCAAAATGGATTTGGCAAACAACTCATTGGCGGAAGCTGAGCCCGAGCCGTTGATGGTGGCGAATTTGACAACAAAGTCATTGACGACTTCAATCGGCTTGAGCTGGGAAGTTGTATGAAGCATCACGCCACCTCTTTTGCACGGCATTCGTCTTTGCAACCCGCCCCTGCATGCGCCGTTTTGAGGAGAGATTTTTGCATATCCCAGGCGCCCGTCGGGCAACGCTCGGCGCAAAAGCCGCAATGCAGGCATACATCCTCGTCTTTGACGATGACTCTTCCCGTTTTCAGACTGCCTGAAACGTAGAGGCTCTGGTCTATATTCATTGCCGGGGCCGTTAGCCTCTGACGCAAATCACTCTCATCGCCAGGAGTTGTGATGGTGATGCAGTCCATAGGGCAAATATCGACGCAGGCGTCGCATTCAATGCAGGTCTCTTTGGTGAAAACGGTCTGCACATCGCAATTGATGCATCTTTCCGCTTCCGCCCTTGCCGTTTTCAGATCGAAGCCGAGTTCCGCCTCGACCGAAATGCTGTTGATATAGGTTTCGACCGGCGCCCATTTGGTGTTGTGGCGCTCTTCCACGGACACACTATTTCTGTAGCCCCATTCGTGAATGCCCATTTTTTGCGAGAGCATTTTGGCGATCAAGGGCGGACGGCGCGAAATATCTTCGCCGCGCAGCATCAGATCAATCGAAAGCGCGGCTTCATGGCCGTGCGCCACCGCTGTGATGATGTTCTTGGGGCCAAAAGCGGCGTCGCCGCCGAAAAACACCCGAGGCAGCGTGGATTGCATCGTTGTCTTGTCGACCAAAGGCATATCGTATTTATCGAAGGCAATGCCGATGTCGCGTTCAACCCACGGAAAGGCGTTTTCCTGCCCGATGGCGACCAGGACGCTGTCGCAGTCGAAATGCTGATCCGGCTCGCCGGTCGGCACGAGATCGCGGCGGCCCTTGGCGTCGCGCACCGCCTTGACCTTCTCGAAGGTGATGCCGGTGAGCTTGCCGTTGTCGTGAGTGAATTCCTTCGGCACCAGATAATTGAAGATCGGAATGTCCTCGTGCATGGCGTCCTCCTTCTCCCAGGGGGACGCTTTCATCTCCTCGAAGCCGGAGCGCACGACGACCTTTACGTCTTCGCCGCCGAGCCGGCGCGAGGAGCGGCAGCAATCCATCGCGGTGTTGCCGCCGCCGAGCACGATGACGCGCTTGCCGATGCGATCGATATGGCCGAACGATACGCTCGACAGCCAGTCGATGCCGATATGGATGTTCTTGGCCACTTCCTTGCGGCCGGGAATGTCGAGGTCGCGGCCGCGCGGCGCGCCACAGCCGACAAAAATTGCGTCGAAATCCTCGGCAAGCAGCGATTTGAGGCTGTCGATGCGTTTGCCGCCGACGAATTCGATGCCGAGATTGAGGATGTAATCGCACTCCTCGTCGATGACGGTTTCCGGCAAACGGAATTTCGGAATCTGCGTGCGCATCATGCCGCCGGATTTAGGATCCTGGTCGAACACGACACACTCATAGCCCAGCGGCGCGAGGTCCCGCGCCACGGCCAGCGATGCGGGACCGCCGCCGACGAGCGCGATGCGTTTGCCGTTTTTCTGTTCCGGCGGCTTCGGCAGCCGATCGCGGATGTCGTCCTTGAAGTCGGCGGCGACGCGCTTCAATCGGCAGATCGCGACCGGCTCTTTTTCGACGCGGCCGCGGCGGCAGGCCGGCTCGCACGGCCGATCGCAGGTGCGTCCCAGAATGCCTGGGAAGACATTAGATTCCCAATTGATCATGTAGGCGTCGCCGTAGCGGCCCGCCGCGATCAATCGGATATATTCGGGAACCGGCGTATGCGCCGGACAGGCCCACTGACAATCGACGACTTTGTGGAAGTAGTCCGGGACCGCGATATCGGTGGGTTTCATTGACTCCTCGTGCACGCAGCATCCGCGCTCTTTGTGGCGGTACTCAACGCCGCTGCGTGAATTCCTTCCCAGGTCGGCTGGTAGCCGAATCCGGCCGGGATACTAGTCGACAGGGTTGCGGATTTCTACCGCTTCTCCTTGTTATAACAAGGATTTGTCACCGATATTCCTTAGCAAGATTGGGACCAAAGCGCGGCCGTCGCGAGCGGCCTTCTGCCGGGACTGGCGGGCCGACGAGATTTAGTATAACTCATTGAATATATAGGCTAAATTGTGTCAATGCGCGATCTATTCGAGACCATCAGAGCCGAAGATCCGATGACGGCGGCACGCCGCGGTGCGCGGCCGGCGCTGCGCCGCCGTTTTTACGAGCATGCCTCAATTGCAAGCAGCGCCGACGGCTATGGTGTTTGCCTCGATGACAAGCCGGTTCACACACCGGCGCGCCGTAGGCTGGCGGCGCCCACGCCGGAACTTGCCGAGGCGATTGCCGCGGAATGGCGCGCGCAGGCCGAGCTGATTGATCCGGCGACAATGCCGCTGACGCGTCTTGCCAATGCGATCATCGACGGTGTCGCGGATGCGCCGGCCGCGGTCGCCGCGGAAATCGAAAAATATCTCGGTACCGATCTGTTGTTCTATCGCGCCGATGCGCCGCAACAATTGCGCGACCGCCAGGCGCGGCAGTGGGACCCTATCCTCGATTGGGCACGCGACGCCCTCGGAGCGGATTTCAAAACTGGCGAAGGCATCATCCACATTGCCCAGCCGACGGCCGCGCTGGCGGCGGCCTGCGCCGCAATTCCCGCCGATCCGTGGTTGCTCGGTGCCGCGCATGTCGTCACGACACTCACCGGCTCGGCATTGCTCGCGCTGGCAATCTTACGCAGCGGATTTGCCGCCGAGGCGGCTTGGCGGGCGGCGCATGTCGATGAGGATTGGAATATGGAGCAATGGGGCAAGGACGACACGGCGCTTGAGCGCCGCGCGTTCCGTTTTGCCGAATTTGCGGCAGCGGCGACGGTACTGAAGATGGAGCTGACTCCTTAGTCCGTCTTCGCGCAAGGCACCGCGGTCATCGGAGTTAACCCCCGGTCACGCTCATGTGGCGGGACAACGCCGGCCGCTGGTGGCGGCGATCGATGATGAAATCGTGGCCCTTGGGCTTGCGCCCGATGGCTTCGTCGATGGCCGCGTATAAAAGATCGTTGCCTTCCGATGCGCGGAGCGGCTTGCGCAGATCGGCCGAGTCCGCCTGGCCCAGACACATATACAGCGTGCCGGTACAGGTGACGCGCACGCGGTTGCAGGATTCGCAGAAATTGTGCGTCAACGGCGTGATGAAGCCGAGCCGGCCGCCGGTCTCGGCGACGCGCACATAGCGCGCCGGACCGCCGGTGCGATAGTCGATATCCGAAAGTGAGAAGCGCTCGGCAAGCCACGCGCGCACCATCGAAAGCGGCAGATACTGGTCGAGACGGCCGCCTTCGCCGATCTCGCCAAGCGGCATCACCTCGATCAGCGTCAAATCCATGCCGCGGCCGTGCGCCCATTCGACGAGGCTTGGAAACTCGTCCTCGTTGAAGCCGCGCAGAGCGACCGTGTTGATCTTGACTTTCAGGCCCGCGGCTTGCGCCGCATCGATGCCTTCGAGCACGCGATCAAGCGAACCCCAGCGTGTGATGGCGCGGAATTTGTCGGGGTCGAGCGTATCGAGCGAGACGTTGATGCGCTTGACGCCCGCGGCTTTGAGGTCGGCGGCGTATTTGGCGAGCTGCGAGCCGTTGGTGGTCAAAGTGAGTTCATCGAGATGTCCGGAGCGCAGGTGCCGCGACAGCGAGCCGAACAGCGTCATGATTTCTCGGCGCACCAGCGGCTCACCGCCAGTGAGGCGAAGCTTTCGCACGCCGCGCGCGACGAAGGCCGAACACAGCCGATCGAGTTCTTCGAGCGACAGAATCTCGGCTTTGGGCAAGAACGACATGTTCTCCGCCATGCAATAGGCGCAGCGAAAATCGCAGCGGTCGGTGACCGACACCCGCAGATAGCTGATCGCGCGGCCGAACGGATCGACCAATTCCGCGCGCCCGGAGACGCCCGCGAAGTCATCGAGTTCCAAGGTGTCCACGCGATCCATCGCCATTAAGATAGGCGCTGACTGTGCCGGATAAAGCCCTGATCGTCCATAATGTTTTGCCGAATCTGCAGATCCGCGGGGAAAACACGGTTACCGGGCGGGCAGTGTTGATTGGCCGTGGCCGTTCGCCCCATCACCTGGTTGGCGGCGGCGGGAAAGGCGACGATAACGCCGGTCGCATGGCGGGCGGCGGAGGGAAGGCGTTGTCTTGCGGCGCCGGAACCGTCGTCGACACCGGCTTTGGCGCCGCGGGTTTGGGTCTGGCGACGATTTTGCGTGGTTTTGGCTTCTCGGGGGGTGGCGGAGGAGGTGGAATCGCCTGGAGCGCTAAAATCACGGGGTTTGGCGTCAAATCGGGTGACGTCCTGAAGATAATGGAATGTTCCGGCTCGCGGACGTTGAGCTGGATCGTCTGGGTGATGTAGCCATCCATCGAGAGCGACACCGATTGGCTGGTCAACGCGAGCGTCAGTGAGCACGGGGTGCGGCACGTTTGCCCTTGCCCAGCCTGCACATTCGCGCCCTGCGGCACGGAATCGAATTGAACCACTTGCCCCGGCGGCGGGGCAGGTTTCACCCAATCGCTCACCGACGAACTCGAGCATCCTGCAAGCACGATACCTGCGATGCCTATAGCCGAGGTGGCGGCGAACAGCCGTGCACGCAACATAGCCTACTCCATCCCCGTTGAAGCCTAGGCCGCTCGATTTCTCGGGTAAAGCCGGGTTGGCGGGGTTGGGTGCGGGCTGTGGCCTTTCGATCACAGGCCGGCTACGCGCTCTCCGTCTCGATCTCGCGTATCGCCGCCGGAAGATCAGCGAACGAGCCGATAATCCGGTCCGGCCGCAAGCTTTCGATCGGCACTTCGCTATAGCCGAAATCGACGGCGATGACCGGGACCATTGCCGCACGTGCTGTACGGATATCGGTCCCGGAATCGCCGACCATGATGGCGCGGGCCGGTTCGCCGCCGGCACGCAAAATGGTGCGCCGCAGCACCTCCGGATCTGGCTTTTGCACTCCGAAGGTGTCCTGGCCGCAAATCGCTGCGAAATGCCGGCTCAGTTGCAGCGCGTTCAAAAGTCGCACCGAGAGCCATTCCAGCTTGTTGGTGCAGACCGCAAGGCGACGACCCTCGCCGGCAAGCCGTGCGAGCGCGGCCTCGAGCTCAGGGAACGGCCGCGAGAGGTCGGCGATATGCGCCGCATAATGCTCGATGAAGGCGCCAAACATTCGGTCGAGGTCGGTCTTTGAGGCGGTGCGGCTTTCGGCTTCGAGCGCGCGTTGAATCATGCCGCGGGCGCCGCCGCCGATCATGCGCCGGGCGTCATCATAGGCGACGGCCGGCAGACCTTCGCCTGCCAGAATGAGGTTGAGGGTGGCGATGAGATCAGGCGCGGTATCGATCAATGTGCCGTCGAGATCGAAAACGATGGTCAACATGGCCTCTCGCCTAAACGGCCCGCGTTCGCCGCGCAAGCGGCGGTTTTCTCTATGATCGCCACCGGAACGCGGCTAAACACCCGGCTCATGAGCGTCGAAACCTACAAACGAGCCGCCGCCGCCCGCGCCATCGATTTCGTGCGTTCGGGTATGCGTATCGGGCTCGGCACCGGTTCGACCGCCCAGCATTTCGTCGACTTGTTGGGCGAGCGGGTGCGGACCGGCCTCGATGTCGTCGCCGTCCCAACCTCGGAAGCGACGCGGGCGCAAGCCGAGCGGCTTGGCATCGCGCTCACTACGCTCGACGAGACCCCCGAGCTCGACCTCACCGTGGACGGCGCCGACGAGATCGCGCCGGACCTGACCTTGATCAAGGGCGGCGGCGGGGCGCTATTGCGCGAGAAGATGGTCGCATCGGTCTCGGCGGAAATGATCGTGATCGCCGATGAAACGAAATGGGTCGCGACGCTCGGTCGTTTTCCGCTGCCGGTCGAGATTGTGCCGTTCGGTACGACGGCGACCCGGCGCGCGGTCGAAAGGGCCGCGGCCGATACGGCGTGTCCGGGACCCGCGCTATTGCGCACGGGCCGGGATGGCCATCCTTTCGTCACGGATGGTGGGCACTGGCTGCTCGACGCCCAGTTGCAGCGCATCGACGATCCGCAGGCTCTCGCGACACGGCTGTCCGCTATTCCGGGCGTCATGGAACACGGCTTGTTCATCGGTCTGGCGCGGACTGTTATTCTGGCCGGTCCGGACGGGGTTCGCCTCATCGAGCGGCTCTAATCTCAAACACGAAAGGGAGTGCGCCTATGTTCGCTCGTCTCTCCACGCGTCGCGCAACGACGCGGTCGGCAATGACGCGTTACGCCGTGATGACGCTATTCGCTTTTGCCGCAATCGGCATAGTTCGGCCGGCCGCGGCCCAGACCCCGGCGGAGCCATCGCCGGCCTCGATCCTCTTGGCGAAACAGATCGTTGAGCTCAAGGGCGTAAAGGCCATGTTCCAACCGATGGTGCGCGGAGTGGTCGAAAAGACCAAAAATATGTTCATGCAAACCAATTTCATGTGGGGAAAGGACCTCAACGAAGTCGCTGTGGTCATAGAGAAGGAGTTAGAGCCGCGGTCGAGCGAGCTCATCGATGCGACCGCGCGGATCTATGCAAGCCACTTCACCGAGCAGGAGTTGAAGCAGTTGCTGACATTCTACCAATCGCCGCTCGGCCAGAAGATGACCGCTGTGGAGCCGAAAGCGCTCGACGAAAGCATGGCCAATGCCGGCAGGTGGGGCGACAATCTTTCCCTGGAGGTCATAGATCGCATGCGCGCGGAGATGAAAAAACGCGGACACGATCTGTAAGGTGGTGGCAACGATGGCCGATTACGACGTCGATCTTTTCGTCATCGGGGGCGGCTCGGGCGGGGTGCGCGCCGCACGGGTTGCCGCGGGGCACGGCGCCCGGGTCATGCTGGCGGAGGAGTATCGCCTCGGCGGCACCTGCGTGATCCGCGGCTGCGTGCCGAAGAAGCTGTTGGTCTACGCATCGCGCTTTCGCGGCGAATTCGAGGACGCCGCCGGCTTCGGCTGGACCGTGCCGCATTATTCGTTCGATTGGAAAACCCTGATTGCCAACAAAGACCGCGAGATCGATCGGCTTGAAGCGGCCTATGGCGGGCTGCTCGACAAGTCCGGCGTCAAGGTTGCAAAAAGCCGGGCCGTGCTGGTTGACGCCCATACCGTGCAATTGGCGGACGGCGTGCGGGTGCGCGCGGCGACGATCCTGATCTCGACGGGCGCGGCGCCGAGCTACGGCGATCCCATCCCCGGCATCGAGCACGCCATTTCCTCGAACGAGGCGTTTCATCTGCGGGAATTTCCGCGCCGCGTGGTGATCCAGGGCGGCGGCTACATCGCGGTAGAATTCGCCGGGATTTTCTCGGGCCTCGGCGCGCATGTGACGCTGGTCTATCGCGGCGAGAACATTTTGCGCGGCTTCGACGACGAGGTGCGCCAGCACCTGCGCATGGACATGGAAAAGCACGGCATCAAGGTGATCACCGGCTGCAAGGTCGCGGCGATCGAGCCGGCCGGCTCGCACTTTTCGGTGCAACTGTCCCACGGCAATAAAATCACCGCCGACCGCGTCATGTTTGCGACCGGCCGCCTGCCCAATGTCGCCAAGCTCGGACTCGAGGCAGCCGGCGTTGCGATCGGCAAGAATGGCGGCGTCGCGGTCGATGAATATTCCCGCACCAGCGTTCACAATATCTACGCCGTGGGTGACGTCACCAACCGCATCAATCTGACGCCGGTTGCGATCCGCGAGGGTCATGCTTTTGCCGACACCGTGTTCGGCGGCAAGCCCACCGCAGTGGATCATTCCAATGTGCCTACGGCGGTGTTCTCGGACCCCGAGATCGGCACCGTTGGCCTGACGGAGACGCAAGCGCGCGCCCGGTTGGCGCGGACCGACGTCTACAAAGCCATGTTCAGGCCAATGAAGGCGACAATGTCCGGGCGCGACACGACGGTGCTGATGAAGCTCTTGGTCGATGGCTTAACCGACCAGGTGGTCGGCTGCCATGTGGTCGGCGAAGGCGCAGCCGAAATCGCCCAGGTCGCCGCCATTGCCGTGAAGATGGGCGCCACCAAGGCCGACTTCGACGCCACGATGGCCCTGCATCCGACCGCCGCCGAGGAGCTGGTCACCATGCGCAACAAGACCGCAAGCTACGTCCGGGAAGCCGCCGAATAGGCCTGAAAAGCCTGGAAGAGGCTCCTATATGGTGGGCTGTCGCCGCCCGCGGTCGCCGTGTATAAGACCGCCGAAACGAAGCGTGGACCGTCGTCCTCGGGCGGACGGCGGCAGTTGGAGACAGCGTGATGTCGAGCCGGTTGAACGCGGCCAAGTGGAGCCCGGATTCGTGGCGCTCCAAGCCGATCGTGCAGGTGCCGGATTATCCCGATGCCGCGTGGCTGGCTGGCGTCGAGGCTCAGCTTGCCAACTATCCTCCGCTCGTGTTCGCCGGCGAAGCGCGCAATCTGAAAAAAGCGCTGGCGCAGGTTGCCGCGGGCAAAATGTTTCTGCTGCAAGGCGGCGATTGCGCCGAAAGCTTCGCCGAGCACGGCGCCAACAATATCCGGGATTTCTTCCGCCTGTTCCTGCAAATGGCGGTGGTACTGACCTACGCCGCGGCTTGTCCGGTGGTGAAGGTCGGCCGCATCGCCGGACAATTCGCCAAGCCGCGGACCTCGCCGACCGAGAAACGCGGCGGCGTCGAGCTTCCGGTCTACCGCGGCGACATCATCAACGGCACCGAGTTCACGACCGAGGCGCGCACGCCCGATCCGCGCCGGCAATTGGAGGCTTATCGCCAATCCGCGGCGACGCTCAATCTGCTGCGCGCCTTCGCCAACGGCGGCTATGCCAACCTGTCGAATGCGCATCAATGGATGCTGTCTTTCGTCAAGGACTCACCGCAGTCGAAGCGTTATCAGGATCTCGCCAGCCGTCTCACTGAAGCGCTCGACTTCATGCGCGCCTGCGGCATCGATCCAGAAGTGCATCCCGAGATGCGCACCACCGATTTCTTCACCAGTCACGAGGCGTTGTTGCTCGGCTACGAGCAGGCCTTCACCCGGATCGATTCAACCACCGGCGATTGGTATTGCACGTCGGGCCACATGGTGTGGATCGGCGATCGCACCCGGCAAGCCGATCACGCGCATGTCGAATACTGCCGCGGCATCAAGAACCCGCTCGGCCTGAAGACCGGTCCGACGCAGAAGCCGGACGAGCTCCTCAAACTCATGGACATCCTCGATCCGGACAACGAGCCCGGCCGGCTGACGCTGATCTGCCGGGTCGGTGCGGATAAAGTCGCCGATCTTTTGCCGTCGCTGGTGCGGGCGATCAAGCGCGAGGGCCGCAACGTGGTGTGGTCGTGCGATCCGATGCACGGCAATACCATCACTTCGGTGACCGGCTACAAGACCCGCCCGTTCGATCAGATTCTCAAGGAAGTGCGGACGTTCTTTCAAATTCATGCCGCCGAGGGCACCATCGCCGGCGGCGTACATCTGGAAATGACCGGCCAGAACGTCACCGAATGCACCGGCGGCGCCCGCGCGCTTTCGGAAGCGGACCTGCGTTCGCGCTACATGACCTATTGCGACCCGCGCCTGAACGCCGAACAGTCGATCGAAATCGCCTTCCTGGTCGCGGAAAAGCTCAAGAAAGAGCGCCAGGCCCTGGCGACCGCCGACGCTGCGGAATGATTTTTCGCCCTCCGGGGCGAGAAACCCTTCAAATCGCCCCAATCTCGGGCCAGACGAGCGGAACATTCTTTCGGAGGCGAGGCGGACTTGGTCGAGCGGGCCATAACAGGCATTGGAAGCAGAATCCTCGCCGCCGTGGCGCTTGTCGCCAGCCTTTGGGCCGGCGCGGCGCGCGCGCAGGATATTGATTGCCAGCGCCTGCGCGCGATCCTGTCGGCGCCCGCCCAGCGCGACCCGCAGACGGAGCTCGCCGCCGGCGACATCCGCGCCAAAATCGGCCAGATGATCGCCCACGCCAACGCGATCGGCTGCGAAAACAAGCAGTTCCTGTTCTTCGGTTCGCCTCCGCCGCCCGAATGCGGCGGTTTGAAAGCGCGCATCGGCGACTTGCGCGCGCAATTGGACAATCAGGCGGCCAGCGGCGTCAGCGGCAACCAGCGCGCCGCCCTGTTGGCGCGCTACAACGCCTCCTGCCGGGGCGCCGGCAATCCGTTCGGGACCGATTACGGTGAAATTCCCGGCGAAACGCCGCAAGACGCCAATGCGCCGGGCCGCGGCTCGCAGGCGGTCTGCGTGCGCACCTGCGACGGTGGCTTCTTCCCGCTGCCTGTTTCGGCCCGCTCCGCCGGAACCGAGCAGTTGCAGGAATTATGTCAGGCGCTCTGCCCCAATGTCGAAGTGAAGTTGTTCACGCGCAGCCCGTCGCGCGAAATTTCGACGGCCGTGGCGCCAAATGGCGAGGCCTATGAAGACTTGCCCAACGCCCTCGCCTACACCAAGAAATATGACGCGGCCTGCACCTGCCGTCCCGCCGGCAAGAGCTGGGTGGAGACTTTGGCCCATGCCGACGACGTGCTGAGCAAGATGGGCGGCGCCCGCGCCGGCGACCAGACCGTTTCGGAACAACAGGCCAAGGCGCTGTCACAGCCGAAATTGCAAAAGCCCGGCAAAACAGATGCGCCGGCGCCCATCGCCGCCGCGCCTGTGGTCGCCTCGCCGGCCAAGCCCGCGCCTGCGAAGCCGGGCAAGGTTCTGGAAAATCCGGGACCGGACGGCGCTTCGCGCCCGGTCCGCGTGGTCGGGCCACAGCTTTAGGATCAGACTGAGAGTCGCGCCAAAACCTTGTCGCGCCCAATCAACGGCAGCAGTTTCGCCAGTTCCGGCCCGGCCTCCCGGCCGGTCAGGGCCAGCCGCAGCGGGTGGAACAGGGCCTTGCCCTTCAGGCCAGTCGCCTGCCGGATCGCGCCAGTCCAGGCGCCCCAGCTCGTCTCATCCCAAGGCCCTGCCGGCAGGTTTTCAAGCGCCGCCTTGCGCAGATCGGGCTCCAGCGGAAAAGCGGCGATGTCGCCCTCGACCACGTCGCGCCAGAGAGCGATTTCGCTGAACCGCGCCAGATTGCCTCGCGCACAAAGCCAGAGTTTTTCCGCGCGCTCGCCGGAAATGCCGAGCGCCGCCAGCTTTTCCTGCACCGCCTCGAAAGACAGCCCGTGCAGCACGCGCTGCGACAAAGCCAGCAGCTCTTCCTCGTCGAACCGCGCGCTGCCGCGCGAAATCGCGCCGAGATCGAATAGGGCCGCCAGTTCATCCAGGCTGTGAACGGCCTGCACCGCCAGCGACGAGCCGGTGAGCGTCGCCATGGCGGCCACGGCCAGAGGCTCGACCTCGGCCTCGCGCAGGCCCGCCAGCGACAGGGCGCCGGTGCGTTTTGACAGGCCCTGCCCGTCTGCGCCGGTGAGCAGATTGTGATGCGCAAATTGCGGCGCCTGGGCCGCGCCCAAAGCCAGAAAGATCTGGATCTGCACCGCCGTATTGGTGACGTGATCCTCGCCGCGAATGATATGGGTCACCCCCGATTCCATATCGTCGACCACCGAGGGCAACGTATAGAGATAGGAGCCGTCCTCGCGCACCAGCACCGGGTCGG
>PLTE01000281.1 GCA_003164375.1 Hyphomicrobiales bacterium
CGTGCTCGCCGGCATGGTGTGGGCGATCGAGAACCCGAACGCAGGCATCGTCGAAGCCGACGAAATGGATTTCCGCCGCTGTCTGGAAGTGCAGATGCCCTATCTCGGCCCGGTGATCGGCGCCTATACCGATTGGACGCCCATTACGGATCGCCCAGGTCTGTTCAAGGAAGACATCGACAAGCGCGATCCCTGGCAGTTCCAGAACGTGCTGGTGAGCTGAGGCTCGGGGCGGGCGTCGCTTTGGCAGCGCGCGAACGCCCGCCCCGCGCTCCTGCTCGATCCGGGAACGAATTCGAGATGGCGTCATTGTTTGTCAGATAGCATTTACATCCGCCGTTACTTGCGCTCGCAACTATGGCCAATGCCGCCGCACGAAAATCCATCAAACGCAAGGCATCGCGGCGTGCCGCAAGCCATCTCTCGGCGGCTCGCCGCTGGTCGGCGCGCGTCAGCCGGGAAAGCGACGCGCTTGATCTCGCGCCCGGTGTGTTCACCGGACGCGACCCCCGGCGCATCGCGGCCTCGTTGAAGCGCTCGGCTGAGCGCAGCCGGCGGCGCAAGTCCGATCCCTACCGCTCGGCGCTGTCGATGCTGACCTTCTATATCAATCGCGCCGGCCGGACCTTGTCCGCCGCAAAGTGCAAGACTTTGCAACGCGCAAAAGTTGAATTGCGCAAACAGTTCGGCCGGGAATAGTGGCGTGCCCTGGGCTAACATCTTTTTTGCCTTTTTCGCCAGTGGCTTGCGCTTGAATTTACCCTGAATTAACCGGTCCCCTTAATCCTGTTGCGATTATAGGTGACCTGAAGAACATGCCGGGCTTCGATTTTCCCATCCGCACGAAGCTCGCAATCTGGGCGGCGCTTGGCGTGCTGCTGGTCGCCGGAATGCTTGTCGAACAGCAGATCGGCGATCGCTCGGCATCGGACCAGCGCGATCTCGCCGCCGCCAAACAGCTCACGGCGGTCGAGGCGTTGCGTGTGTGCGATGCGCTCGGCGACATGCAGCTCGAATTGCGTGAGATGCGACTTGCCATTGCGCCGAGCGACGTCGACCGCGCGCTGCTGCGGCTGCGCAGCGCTGCCGCAACCGCAGAAATACACATCGGGACCGCTCTCAGCCTCAGCGACGACGCGGCCGATAAAGACGCGTTCGAAACACTCGACAAATTGGCCAAGGACTATGTAGCGGTCAGCGCCGAACTCGCCGCCGCGGCAAAGGATTATGGCGACACCGACGCCAAAGTGCAGAGTGCCGTGGCGATCGGCAAACAGATGAATGCTCTGATCGACGAAGCGACCGGGCGATTGGTCGCCGGGGCCGAAGTCGGCACTGCGCGCGCGAACGCGGTCCGCGAGCGCGTGCGACGCATCGATCTCGGCATCGGCTTGTTCGTGATCGCCGTGCTCGGCGGCGTCGCCGTATTTGGCGCTCTCGCCATCTCCAGACCGATCCGCCGCATCGGCGAGGTGTTGCGCGAGCTTGCCCGCGGCAACAAGGACGTCGATGTCCCCTATACCGGGCGCGCCGACGAGGTCGGCGACAATGCGCGCGCGGCGCAGGCTTTCAAAGACAAGCTTATCCGCATCGAGCAGTTGGAGCTGGCGGAGAAAGAGACGGCGCGGCTCTCGGCGGAGCAGCGCCGCGCCGATATACACCAAGTCGCGAGCGCATTCGAGACCACGGTGGCGAGCGTGGTGCGTTCGGTCTCGTCGTCATCGACCGAGCTCGAGGCGGCCGCCGAGGCGCTCGGCGCGATGGCATTCGCGACGCGCGATTTGTCCGGCAAAGTGCTCTCTGCGTCAGCGCAGGCCGCCGACAATGTACAATCGGTCTCGGCCGCCATCGAAGAGTTGATCGCCTCGGTCGGCGAGATCAGCCGCCAGGTCCAGGAATCGACGCGGATCGCGCGCGAGGCGGTGATGCAGGCCGAGATGACGGACGGCCGCATCGCCGAATTGACCCGCGCTGCCGGTCGCATCGGCGACGTGGTCAAGCTGATCTCCGCCATCGCCGAGCAAACAAACCTGCTGGCGCTCAACGCGACGATCGAGGCGGCGCGCGCCGGCTCAGCCGGCAAGGGCTTCGCGGTGGTCGCGCAAGAGGTCAAGGCCCTGGCGGCGCAGACCGCGAAAGCGACCAACGAGATCGGCGAACAGATCGCGGGCGTGCAGGCGGCGACGCAGGACTCCGTCGGCAGCATCAAAGAGATCGGCGGCACCATCAGCCGCATCGCCGAGATCGCAACCGCCATCACGGCTGCCGTCGAGCTGCAGGCGGTGACGAGCCGGGAGATCGCCGAAAACGTGCAGGCCGCCACCGGCAGCGCCGCGCACGTCGCCGCCAATATCGCCGAGGTCAACGACTCGGCCGGCGGTATCACCTCGGCCTCGGCGCTGATTTTGGCCTCGGCCAAGTCGTTGGCGCAGGACGGCAATAGGCTGTCAGCCGAGATGGAAAAGCTGCTCACCGCAGTGTGCGCGGCCTAAAAGCTTTCGGTCTTACGCCCTCGCCGCCCTTGCCGCGCGCCGCCGCGCCTGGTTATGCTGGTCCCGACTGCGGGCGTAGTTCAGTGGTAGAACGACAGCTTCCCAAGCTGTATATGCGGGTTCGATTCCCGCCGCCCGCTCCAGTTCACAAGCCCGGCCGTCATGGCCCTGGGTCACGGTGCGCCTTGCAATTTTCGCAAGCTCTGCAGCGAGTGGTCACACAGAGCTTTTAGCATCCGGTAACACTGCGCGGGCGGCAGGTTCAGTGCACCACGATCGTGGTTTGGCCCATGCCCTCACGCGCGACCAGGCCGAACAAGATTGCGGCGTTGCCGGGATCGAGGCGCACGCAGCCGTGCGAAGCGGGACCGCCCAACCGCGAAATCTCATAGGTGCCGTGGATGGCGTAGCCGCCATGGAAGAAGATAGCGTGCGGCATCGGCGAATTGTAATATTTGCGCGAGAACCAGCTCCGCGCCAGCATCTCCGGATGATAGGTGCCGGGCGGCGTGATGTATCCTCGCCGTGCCGTCGATACCCGCCATGTGTAGCGCGGCTCACCATCGACAACGACGTCCATTTTCTGCCGCGAGCGGTCAATATGGACGATGATGGAAGCTGCGGCGCGATCGCAAGCGAAAAGCGCGATGAAGCCGAGCGCGGCCAATACGCAGAACACGCGACGCATGGAATCCCCTAGCCCGCGGACAATTAACGCATTGTATCGCAGACGCGGCAACCGGCATAGACTTCGACGATGGCAGGCTTCGATCTCGTCAGCATCGGCCATTCCAATATTCCGGCGGAGCGCTTCGTCGCTTTGCTGCGTTCCGCCGGCGTGGCTGCCGTCGCCGACGTGCGCTCGACGCCGGTCTCGCGTTTCTGCCCCTGGTTCTCGGCGAACAATCTCGCGCCGTTATTGGCGCGCGACGGCATGTGCTATTTGGCATACGGCGATGGGCTCGGCGGCCGGCCGCGCGATGCAAAACTCTATACTGACGGCGTTGCCGATTACGAGGCGATGGCGCGGCAGCCGGAGTTCGAGGCGGCCCTTCAGCGCCTCGTGGCCGATGCGGCGCAGTGTCGCGCAACGGGCGCCCTCTGCCTGATGTGCGCGGAACGCGAGCCGCTCGACTGCCACCGCTGTCTCCTGATCGCGCGTTCGCTCGCCGCACGCGGTCTTGCCATCGGCCATATCTTGCATGACCGCTCCATCGAGCCGCATTCGGCAATCGAGCAGCGGCTTTTGGAACGCGATGGGCAGCCCGAAGACTTGTTTGCAACCGGCGATCTTTTCGCAACTGGCGATGTTTTCAAAACCAGTGATGATTTCAAACCTGGCGATGTTTTCAAAGCTAGACTTGGCGAGCGACTCGCGGCAGCGTATCGGCGCCGCGCCCGCGCTGTTGCCGATCGGGCGAAGCCGGGCCGCTCGGGGGCGCGCGCCCAAGCGGAAAGTTGACGATGCTTGCCTCGCTTCGTTTGCTCTGTGTGCTGTTCGTCGCCGGCGTCGGTCCGGCGCTGGCACAGGATGCCGCCGCGCCGGCGCCAGCGCAGGACACTGACACGCTCGATCCGACGCCGCCCGGTACGCTCAATCCGGCGCCGCTGCCGCCGCTCGCCAATCCGGACGCGCCGTCGACGCCGGCGAAGCAATTGTTCGGGCGCAAGCCGACGCCGTTTCCGGGTCCGCCGCGCTCGATCGGCTCCTACGCGGATGGCTGCCTAGCCGGCGCCGCGCCGCTCCCGATCGACGGGCCGGCTTGGCAAGTGATGCGGCTGTCGCGCAATCGCAATTGGGGCAATCCGGCGCTGATCGCCGTTCTGGAGCGGATCGCCGCCAATGCCAAGAAGGTCGGCTGGAACGGGCTTCTGGTCGGTGACATGTCGCAACCGCGCGGCGGTCCGATGATTAGCGGCCACGCCAGCCACCAAGTCGGGCTGGATGCCGATATCTGGTTCACGCCGATGCCCGACCACGTCCTGAGCCGCGAGGAGCGCGAGTTCAACGGCGCCGTTGACATGGTCGCCGCCGACCGGCTCGACGTCGACCCCAAAGTGTGGACGCCGACCCGCGCCGATCTGATCCGCACGGCGGCGCAGGATCCCGAGGTCACTCGCGTCTTCGTCAATGCCGCGATCAAAAAGGCGCTATGCCGCGAGGCCGGAACGGATCGGGAATGGCTGTCGAAAGTGCGGCCGTGGTGGGGACACGCCGAGCACTTTCACATCCGCATCGGCTGCCCGGCGGAAAGCTCCGATTGCAAGCCGCAACCGCCGCCGGACGCCGGTGACGGCTGCGGCCACGCGCTCGATTTCTGGTTCAAGGAATCGACGCTGCATCCGACGCCGCCGCTGATTCCGGCGAAGCCGAAGCCGGCGCTCACCATGGCCGGCCTGCCGGCGGTGTGCAAACAGATCGTCGCGGCGCCGTGATTTAGCGTCAACTAGAGTCCCGGCGTGCCGAAGACCGCGCGCTGCGCCGCCGCGGCGAGAGAGGTGAGTGCGAAGGCGACAATGACGATCGCGGCGGCGAAAATTTGCGCCCTCGACTCAGGCGATTTCATCAGCCGCGGCAGGCCGCGCCAGAGGATATAGGCGCCGTAGAAGCCGGTCAGCACCAGGAAACGCAATCCCGGCAGCACGAGAAAAATGCCGGCGAGCAAGACCGGCGTGAACGAATAGGCCGCGAGCCGAAAGGCGCTGTCGAAATCGCGGCGGCCGCCGAACAGTGGCGCCGCAAGGTCGACGAACAGCGCCAGCAGCAGCACCGTGGCGCACGTCATCACGTAGCCAAAGATGGCGCCGAACAAACCGTCGAAGACCGGCGTGCGCAAAATTCCAACGCCGGGCACGACCGTGCCGATGAGGCTCGTCCCGACAAAGCCGAACACAGCCGGTACGAGTGCCAGAACCGCGACGTAGCGGCTCAACAGCAACGCCGGATCATCACCTTCCTGTTCGATCCGCGCCCAGGCGACGAGCGGATCGACGACGATCGCTTTTGCGCGGGACGCCGGGTTCACGCCGCAATGCCTTTCGCCAGACCTTTGGCATCTTCGCGCAGCATGGCGGCGCCCTTTTCCGCAATCATCATGGTCGGCGCATTGGTATTGCCGGAAGTGATCGTCGGCATGACCGAGGCATCGATGACGCGCAACCCGTCGATGCCGACGACGCGCAGCCGGTCGTCGACCACGGTGAGCGGGTCGCTTAAGAGCCCCATTTTCGCGGTACCGACGGGATGAAAAATCGTGGTGCCGATGTCGCCGGCCGCTTTCACCAAAGCCGCCTCATCGTCATCGCGCACGGCAGCGCCCGGTAGATATTCGTCGGGATGAAACGGCGCGAGCGCCGGCTGCGCGGCGATATGCCGGGTCAGGCGGATTGCGCTCGCCGCAATGCGGCGATCGTCCTCGGTCGAGAGGTAACTGGGCTTGATGACCGGCGCGTCGGTTGGATCCGACGAACGCAGCCGCACGGACCCGCGGCTTGTCGGCCGCAGATTGCAGACGCTTGCGGTAAACGCGGGAAATTTGTGCAGCGGTTCGCCGAAACGGTCGAGCGACAAGGGCTGGACGTGAAATTGCAGATTGGCACGATCCTGGTCGCGATCGGAGCGCGTGAACAATCCGAGTTGCGACGGCGCCATGGTCAGCGGGCCGCGCCGCATCAGTACATATTCGGCCAGCATGCGCGCGGAGCCGAGCGGCGAATGATAGCGCTCGTTCAACGTGGTAATGCCGTCGACTTTGAAGATCAGCCGCAATTGCAGATGATCCTGTAGATTGGCGCCGACGCCAGGCCGGTCGAGCACGACGCCGACGCCATGCTCGCGCAAATGCTCCGCAGACCCGATGCCGGACAGCAGCAGGATTTGCGTCGAGCCGAGCGAACCGGCGGCCAGGACGACTTCGCCGCGGCAGTGCGCCGTGCGCGTCGCGCCACCTTGTCGCCAGCGCACGCCGGCAGCGCGGCGGCCTTCAAACACGACACCTTCCACGAGGCAGCCGGTTTCGAGCCGCAGATTGGCGCGATGCAGCACCGGCTTGAGGAAGGCGCGCGCGGTCGAGACGCGCCGGCCGCGTTTCTGATTGACATGAAAAGCACAGCAGCCTTCGTTGTCGCCGCTATTGAAATCCGCAATGGATTTGATGCCGGCTTGAACGGCCGCGGCGCGGAATGCGTCGAGCAAATCCCAGCGCACGCGCGGCGCGGCGATCGGCCATTCGCCGCCGACGGCATGGGCCGCGCTTTCGCCCATGAAGTGATTTTCGTGCCGTTTGAAAAACGGCAGCACGTCGTCCCAGCCCCAGCCGGCGAGACCGAGCTGGCGCCAATGATCGTAATCGGCGGCCTGGCCGCGCATATAGATCATGGCGTTGATCGCCGACGAGCCGCCGATCACCTTGCCGCGCGGATAGTTCAGGCTGCGCCCGTTGAGACCAGGTTCGGGCTCGGTCTTAAAACACCAATCCGACCGCGGATTGCCGATGGCGAACAGATAACCGACCGGGATATGGAACCAGATCCAATTGTCGCGGCCTCCGGCTTCGAGCAGCAGCACGCGCGTGTCGGGGTCGGCGGAGAGCCGATTGGCCAGCAAGCAGCCGGCCGAGCCGGCGCCGACGATAATGTAATCGAAGTCGCCCGCGATCGCGTCAGTCTCGGCCATGCCTGTTCCTCCCCCGACGCGAAGATAGCATGCCACGCTGTCGCGCGGCGATCCGGAATAACTGGCGCGCTTTGCCATCAGCCGGCCCGACTGCTATTATACCCAAAGCGACAGATGGCGCGCTGGGCGCGCGCCGCTTGAGCCTGGAACGACGGTTGCCAAGGCGGTCGCGATGATCGATGGATCGCGTAATCCGGCGCGTATTGCTCGCGCGCACAACTCCTTTGGAGAACCTTCGTGCTCAAAAAAATGTCTATTTTCGCGGCACTTGCCGCGGCCCTCGCTTTTGCGGTGTTACCTTACCCCGCCAAGTCGCAGGACCGGTCCATCACGGTTTTCGCCGCCGCCTCGATGAAGAATGCGCTCGACGATGTCGATGCCGCTTTCACCAAGAAAACCGGCATCAAGGTTGTCGCCAGCTACGACGCAAGCTCGGCGCTGATGAAGCAGATCGAGGGCGGCGCGCCCGCCGACGTGTTCGTCTCCGCCGATCTGAAGTGGATGGATTACGGCTCGCAGAAAAAGCTCATCAAGGACGACAGCCGCGTCAATCTGCTCGGCAACGCGCTGGTGCTGATCGCCCCCAAGGACTCCAAGATCGATAATGCGGCGATCGGACCGGGCTTCGATCTCGCCAAGCTCGCCGGTGACGGGCGCATCGCCACCGGCGACGTGAAGGCCGTGCCGGTCGGGATTTACGCCCAGGCCGCTTTGGAAAAGCTCGGTGTCTGGTCGTCGGTCGAGCCGAAAATGGCCATGACCGGGAACGTCCGCGCCGCTCTCGTTCTGGTCGCGCGCGGCGAGGCGCCACTTGGTATCGTCTATTCGACCGACGCCAAGGTCGAGCCCGGCGTGAAGGTCGTCGGCGTGTTTCCGGAATCCTCGCACGATCCGATCATCTATCCGGCCGCCGCAACGATCGGTGCCAAGCCTGACGCGACGGCGTATTTGGAGTTCCTCCGCTCGGCGGCCTCCAAGACGATCTTCGACAACTACGGCTTCACTTTCCTGGCAAAGCCGACGTCGTGACGGAATACCTTAAAAAAGCTCAGGGCCGCCTTGTTCGATCTATCGCCCGCTGACTGGACCGCAGTCGCGCTGTCGCTGCGTATTGCGATCGTCGCAACCGCATGTGCGTTGCCGTTCGGCATTGCCGTCGGCTGGATTTTGGCGCGCAGGAATTTTTGGGGCAAGACGTTGCTTGACGGTCTCGTCCATCTGCCGCTGGTTTTGCCGCCGGTCGTCACCGGCTATATGTTGCTTATTTCATTCGGCCGCAGGGGACCGATCGGCGCCTTTCTCTACGATCATTTCGGCATCGTCTTCTCGTTCCGTTGGACCGGCGCGGCGCTCGCCTGCGGCGTCATGGGTTTCCCGCTGCTGGTTCGACCGATCAGGCTCGCGCTCGAGGCGATCGACAGCCGGCTTGAGGATGCCGCGGCGACGCTCGGCGCCAATAGTGTTTTAGTGCTGTTCACCGTGACGCTGCCGCTCGCCTTGCCCGGCATCATCGCCGGCGTGCTGCTATGTTTCGCGCGTGCGCTGGGCGAGTTCGGCGCCACCATCACGTTTGTGTCGAACATACCCGGCGAGACGCAGACGATTTCGGCGGCGATCTACACTCTGACGCAGGTTCCCGGCGGCGATGCCGCCGCGGGCCGGCTCGTCTTGGTCGCGATCGCTCTCGCACTCGCCGCGCTGATTGCCGCGGAAGTTTTCTCGCGGCGCGCCGCCACGCGTTTCCACGGGGAATGATCGTGCTTGCGGTCGATGTTGAAAAACAGCTCGGCGCTTTGCACCTGACGGTAGGTTTTCAAGCCACGCGCGGCGCCACCGCATTGTTCGGCCCTTCGGGCGCCGGCAAGACGTCCGTGGTCAACATGATTGCCGGCCTCCTCAATCCGGATCGCGGCAAAATCACTCTCGACGACACGGTGCTGTTCGACTCAAGGCAAGGCGTCAATGTGGCGCCGCACCGCCGCCGCATCGGCTATGTGTTTCAAGAAGGCCGGCTGTTTCCGCATCTGTCGGTGCGGCAAAATCTAGATTATGGCCGCCGCGTGAGCGGCCATCCGCGCGATGCCGGCGAATTCGAGCGCATCGCGAAGCTGCTCGATATCGGGCATCTGCTCGATCGCCGGCCGGGAAAATTGTCCGGCGGCGAGCGCCAGCGCGTCGCCGTCGGCCGCGCGTTGCTGATACGCCCGCGGCTCCTCCTCCTCGACGAGCCGCTTGCTTCTCTTGACGTCGCCCACAAGCGCGAAATTCTGCCCTATCTCGTTCGCTTGCGCGACGATGGCGGCATACCGATCGTCTATGTTAGCCACACGCCGGCGGAAGTGCGCCGCATCGCCACCACCGTGGTGCGACTCGCCGCTGGCCGTGTCACCGCCACGGGCGGCGCCGAACTGCTCGCAGCCGCCGACGAAGACGCTTTTGTGTAGCGGGCATTCGCATTTGGCGAAGCTTGCCGAGCATAATCGCGTGTTGTCCTGGCAAATCGCTGCGGACTATGATTCGTGATGGATTCTTCCCCGCCTCGGGCGGTCAAACACGCGGCCGCTTGGGGTGTGCTGTGCGGCGCCGGTGCGGCACTGTGCTGGGCGCTCGGCTTCGTCGCCGCGCGACAAGGCGTCACCACTGGGCTGTCGCCGTTCGTCATTGCGCTGCACCGTTTCGTCTGGCCCGGGCTGGCGCTGGTGCCGGCCGTCGCGGCCCATGAATTCCGTGATCTCCGTGTCATCGGCGGGCGTCGCGCCATTGCGCTCGCGCTGACCGGCGGCCTGCCGCTGGCGCTGTTCAGCTATTTTGGTTACGTGCTGGTGCCGCTCGGTCATGGCGCCCTCATTCAGCCCTCCTGCGCGGCGCTCGGCGGCCTCCTGCTGGCGCGTTTTCTCCTCAAGGAGCCGTTGCCGTCTCGCCGCATCGTCGGTGCCGTCACCATCCTCGCCGGTCTCGGCGTCATCGGTGCCGAGGCGCTAACGACGATGGGCGCCAGCGGCATTCTGGGCGATTTGCTGTTCGTCGCGGCCGGCGCTTGCTTTGCAATTTTCGGCGTCTTGCTGCGGCTGTGGCTGGTCCCGCCGATGCGCGCCGTGGCGATTACCAGCGTGCTGTCGCTCGCCGGCCTGCCGATGTTGCTGTTTTGCTTCGACAATATGGTGGCGGCCGGATTTTACGAAAATCTGCTGCAGGCGGCGGTGCAGGGCGTGCTGGCGGGCGCCGGCGCGATCTATCTGTTTACCCGCGCAGTGGAGCTCTTGGGAGCGAGTCGGGCCGTATTGTTTCCATCGCTGGTGCCGCCGTTCACGCTCTTGATCGGCTACATCGCGCTCGGCGAGGCGCCGAGCGTGTCACAGCTCATAGGCCTGGTGATCGTCGTCTTCGGATTCCGCCTGACGCAGCGGAATTAATCTTCCGGGCCGGCATATTTGCCGGCGGTGTGCGGAAACATCGATTTCACGATCTTGAAGCGCGATATGTCGACGGTTGCGTCCATGTGCAGGAAGATTGCGGCGTCGCGGAACAGCTTCTCCACGCCGAAATCGAGCATGACGCCGTTGCCGCCGTGCAATTCGAGCGCATGCTGGGCCACTTTGAGGATTTCTTCCGAGGCGAACACCTTCGCCATATTGCACAGCGTGTCGGCGTCCGGCGCGTTGTCGTCCACTGCTTTTGAGGCGCGCGCGAGAAGCGCGCGCACGGCTTCAATCCGGGTCGCCATGTCGGCGAGCCGCAGCGCCACCGCCTGATGCTTGATCAGGATGCGGCCGCCCTGCACGTAATTTTGCGCGTAGTCCGACGCGACCTCGAAGGCGCGCACGCCGACGCCGAGGTTCTTCGCCGCTTGGATGATCTTGCCCGGCCGGAAATAGACGCCCGCGTTGCCGAGTGCGTCGCCTTCGACCAACAGGTGGTCTTGAGGCACGCGCATATCCTCGAACACCAGTTCGCCGTTGTTCATGAAGCGGCAGCCTAAGGTCTCGTTGCAGCGCGCGATCGTCAGTCCGGGGGTGTCGCGCGGCACCAGGAAGCTTGACGTGCCCTGCAGCATGCCGACTTTCGGATTGGTATTGGCATAGACCACGAACAGGCCGGCGTCGTAGCCGTTGGAGATGAACTGCTTGCGGCCGTTGATGATCCATTCGCCGTCGGTTTTCACCGCTCGCGTCTGCATGGCGGCTTCCGGCACATTGTAGGGCAGCCAGCGGTCGGAAGCGCCGCGCGGTTCGGTGAGACAATGCGCCAACAGAAATTGCGGATCCTCGAGCAGCCGCTTGAACCATTTCTCCTGCAGATGCCGCGGCGCCAGATTGCGCAGCAGCACCGCGACTTTCCAGTTCTGCACCAGCTTGTCGGCAAGGCCCGAATCGCCGCGCGCAATCTCTTCCGAGATGAGCGCGAAGGTCTGTACTTCGCTCGCCGGGTCGAGCTCCATGCCGCCGAATTGTTCCGGAACCCCGAGCGTGCGGACGCCGACCTTTTCGGCGCCTTCAAGGATCGCGGGCGGCAGGCGATCTTCCGGCGTCATCGACCATTCGCGCTGCCAATTGCCGCGGATGAACGGAATGACGACGCCATCGACGAAATCGCGGCAGCTCTGCCGCATCAGGCGCTGCTCTTCGGACAGATCGGACGGCATGTCACGCCGCCTTGCGGCTCGTGAGGAACTCGCCCATGCGGTCGAGCGCTTTGAGAATGTTCTCGGTCGAATTGGCGTAGGACACGCGCATATAGCCTTCGCCGAGAATGCCGAAATCCGGGCCGCCGATCAGCGCGACGCCTGAGTCTTCAAGCAGCGCCGAGGCGAGTGCCTTGGCTTTCCAGCCGGTGCGTTTGATGTTGGGAAACGCGTAGAACGCGCCC
>PLTE01000092.1 GCA_003164375.1 Hyphomicrobiales bacterium
GCGCGGCCAGAACAACGTGCAGGGCGCCTGCGACATGGGCTCGTTCCCGCACGAGCTCGCCGGCTACCGGCATATCTCGCTCGACGAGCCGCGGCGTCTGTTCGAGAAAGATTGGGGCGTGTCGCTCGATAAGGAGCCCGGCCTTCGCATCCCGAACATGCTCGACGCGGCAGTCGACGGCACGTTCAAGGGCATCTACATTCAGGGCGAAGACATTTTGCAGTCCGATCCCGACACCACGCATGTGTCGGCCGGCCTCGAAGCAATGGAATGCGTCGTCGTACAGGACCTGTTCCTCAACGAGACGGCGCGCTTTGCCCACGTCTTCCTGCCGGGATCAACATTCCTCGAGAAGAACGGCACCTTTACCAATGCCGAGCGCCGCATCCAGCGCGTGCGCAAGGTCATGGCGCCGAAGAACGGTTATGAGGACTGGGAGATCACGATGCTGCTGTCCAAGGCGCTTGGCTATGACATGCACTACGATCATCCGTCGCAGATCATGGATGAGATCGCCCGGCTCACGCCCGGTTTCGCCAATGTCTCCTACGACATGCTCGACAAGCGCGGCTCGGTGCAGTGGCCGTGCAACGACAAAGCGCCGGACGGCTCGCCGATCATGCACGTCAACGGCTTTGTCCGCGGCAAGGGCAAGTTCATCGTCACCGAATATATCGCCACCGACGAAAGGACCGGACCGCGCTTTCCGCTGCTGCTCACCACCGGGCGCATCCTGTCGCAATACAATGTCGGCGCGCAGACGCGCCGCACCGACAATTCGCTCTGGCACAAGGAAGATCTGCTCGAAATCCACCCGCACGACGCAGAGCAGCACGGCGTGCGCGACGGCGATTGGGTCAGGCTGGCGAGCCGTGCCGGCGAGACGACGTTGCGCGCGCTGATCACCGACCGCGTGGCGCCGGGTGTCGTCTACACGACCTTTCACCACCCCGACACCCAGGCCAACGTCATCACCACCGACTACTCGGACTGGGCCACCAATTGCCCCGAATACAAAGTGACGGCAGTGCAAATTTCGCCGTCGAACGGACCATCGCGCTGGCAGGAAGAGTACGAGGAGTTCTCCCGCGAAAGCCGCCGCATCGCGTCCATGCAAGCCGCGGAGTAACGACGTGACGCCGCCGCTCGAACGGATCAAGCGCATCGTCTGGCAGCGGCATGGCCGCACCTCGGGCGAACGCGCCATACCGGAGGAAACGGCGGTTTCGTTCACCTATAACGGCGGCTCCTACGCCGTGATGATGGCGACGCCGCAAGACCTGGAAGACTTCGCCCACGGCTTTAGCGTGACCGAAGGCATCGTATCGTCGATCGACGAAATCGAGCGGCTGGAGGTCATCGAGGAGAAACTCGGCATTGAGCTTAGGATGTGGCTCGCGGAACCGCGCGGAGCCGCCTATGGCGAGCGGCGCAGGCGCCTTGCCGGGCCGACCGGTTGCGGATTGTGCGGGATCGAATCCTTAAGCGAAGCGATGCGGAAGCCGCCCAAGCTGCAAAGCGAGGCAACCTTCCGTCCGGAAGACATCATGAGGGCCCTCGATGCGCTCTTGCCGGCGCAAGCGCTCAATCGCGAAACGCGCGCCGTCCATGCCGCGGCGTTTTTCTTGCAGGGGCAGGGATTGATCGCGATCCGCGAGGACGTCGGCCGCCATAATGCACTCGACAAGCTTGCCGGCGCGCTGGCGCGGCGGCGCGTGCCGGCCGCGGAAGGCTTCGTCGTTTTCACCAGCCGCGTCTCGGTCGAAATGATTCAGAAGGCCGCGGCGATCGGCGTACCGCTCGTCGTCGCCGTGTCGGCGCCGACGGCACTCGCCGTGCGCATGGCGGAAGCCGCCGGAATTACGCTCGTTGCAGTCGCGCGCCACGACGGCTTCGAAATCTACACCCACGCGCAACGCATTCTGCAGGAAACAGCCGCCGAAAAAGTGCCCGCTCATGTCGCATGACGCCTCGCCCAACAAACTCGTCTATATGGCGAACCAGATCGGCAAGTTCTTTGCCAGCCAAGGCACGGAGCAAGCCGTCTCCGGCACCGCCGATCACATCAAGAAGTTTTGGGAACCGCGTATGCGCGCCGCAATCTTCGCGCATCTGGAAAAGGGCGGCGCTGGTCTCGACGCTAATGTCCGCCGCGCGATCGAAACTTTACAGAAAGAGGCGGCGCCGACGTAACGTCAGCCCGCTCTGCGCGCCAAGCCGTGCGCGGCGCGGCGGCCGATCCAGTTGCCGAGCGCCTTGACGAACACATTCGGCCTGGTCTTTTCGTCCATCGCAATCACGTGTTCGCCCGGCACCGCATTCGCGCTGCGGCCGCGCCGGTTGCCGCCATTGCGGACGGCGGTCCGCGATTTGCCGCGCAAGGTTTTATTCTGGTATTTTTTCACGTGGTCGAGCGCGATCGGGCCGACATGGGTGAGAAACACCTTTTCATGCGCGCGGCTCAACGTCTCGATGGCTTGCCGCAGCGGCAGCCATTTCACGGCTTTGACGTCGTCCATCAGCTCATGCACCGGCGGCCCATTGGTGCGCATCAGCCAGAACTGCACGATCTTGACCTTGCCTTCGACGGCATAGGACATCGAGCCGAGAAATTCGTGGACCGTGACGTCGTGCCCGGTCTCTTCCCGCACTTCCCGCTTGGCGGCATCGCGCGGGTGCTCGCGCGGCATCAGCTTGCCCTTCGGCAGCACCCAGACCTTTTCCCGCCGCAGCCGCACCACAGCGATCCGCGGTCGTGATGCGCCGCGTAAGACAATACCGCCCGCGGCGAGGATCGGCGCAAAGCGCTTGGCAGAATCAGTCATATTCAACCTATGCCGGACCAAACTGCGCGCGGCAAGCCGCAATTGCACGTAAGGTGCGCACCGGCCAGGCGATTCCTCAGCCGGCGCCGCGCCGTCGTGCTTGCCGGCCGCCCCGTTCACGCGACCACGATGACAATCTTACCGAAATGCTGGTTGGCGCGCATCATGGCGAGCGCATCGCCGATGTCATTGAGCTTGAAGGTCTTGTCGATCGGCAGCGTGAGCTTGCCAGACTCGACGGCCGGCCACAGATCGGCGCGCATCAGGCGGTTGATCTCGCGGACTTCCTCGGCCGTACGTGTACGAAATGTGACACCGATATAATCGACGCGCTTGAGCGCGTGCAGATCGAAATTGAATTCGCCTTTCATGCCGCCGAGCCGGCCGACATTGACGATGCGGCCGAGGAGTGCGGCCGCTTCGAGGTTGCCGTTGGCGACGCCGCCGGAAATCATATCGACGATCAGATCGACGCCCTTGCCGCCAGTGGCCTTTTTCACCTCGGCCGGCCAGTTCGGATCGCCGGAATCGAGCGCGACATCGCAGCCGTATTCTTTGAGCCGCGCCCGGCGCTCCGCATTGGTCGATGTCCCTAACACCAGCGACGCGCCCAATAATTTGCCGATCTGCATGCCCATCAGGCCGACGCCCGAGCTTGCGCCCTGCATCAACAGCGTTTCGCCAGGCCTGAGCCGCCCGGCCGTCGCCACCGCGTTGTGCATGGTCTGCAGCGCGATCGGAAAGCATGCCGCCTGCTCGTAACTCATGTTGTTGCCCGGGATGCGATGCACCCGGCCGGCATCGGTGACGACGTATTCCGCGATGCCGCCCGGCGCCGAAGCCATGACGCGGTCGCCGGGCTTGAAATCCTTGACCTCGGTGCCGACCGCCTCGACCTCGCCGGAGCATTCCAGCCCGATCCGGGCGCCGACGCCGCCGACGCTGCCGTGCTGGTGGCCGAGCGCGACCAACAGATCGGCGCGATTGAGGCTGGAGGCCTTAATCCGGATCAAAACCTCGTTAGGCTTGGGCTCGGGCTTCGGCAGGTCGCGGATTTCGGCCCCGCCGGTGCCGAGAACGGCTGCTTTCATGACGTTTCCTCCGCTGCGCAATTATGGCAGTGAATCCAGTCTGTGCTACCTTTGACGCTGCCTGAAAGGCCCCGGTCGATAATGAACCAATTGGTCCGCCCCCGCATCGCCGCCTCGGCCTGCCCACACGACTGCCCGTCGACCTGCGCGCTTGAGGTCGAGGTGTTCGATGGGCAGACCATCGGCCGCGTCCGCGGCGCGAAGGACAATGCCTACACCGCGGGCGTGATCTGCGCCAAGGTCGCGCGCTACGCAGAGCGCGTGCATCATCCCGACCGGCTGAAAGCGCCGCTGCGCCGCGTCGGCGGCAAGGGCTCGGGCAAATTCGCACCGATCTCCTGGGACGACGCGCTCGATCTGGTCGCCGAGAAATTTCAGCGCGCCGAGGAAAAGCACGGCTCACAGGCGGTTTGGCCGTATCTCTATGCGGGCACCATGGGCTATGTCATGCGCGACGGTATCCACCGCCTGCGCCACGCCAAAAAATATTCCGGCTTCTTCTCCACCATCTGCGTCAATCCGGCCTGGACCGGCTTTATTGCCGGCACCGGCAAGCTCGCCGGCTCAGATCCGCGTGAAATGGCGAAGTCGGATCTGGTGGTGATCTGGGGCACCAATGCGGTGAACACCCAGGTCAACGTGATGACGCATGCGACCCGGGCCCGCAAGGAACGCGGCGCCAAGATCGTCGCTATCGACGTCTACATGAATTCGACGATGAAGCAGGCCGATCTGGCGGTGCTGATCCGGCCCGGCACCGACGGCGCGCTCGCCTGTGCGGTGATGCATTGCCTGTTCCGCGACGGCAACGCCGACTGGGATTATTTGCATCGCTACACCGACGCGCCCAAAGACCTCGCCGAACATTTGCGGACCCGCGACCCGGCCTGGGCGTCGGCGATCACCGGCTGTCCGGTCGAGACCATCGAAGCCTTCGCCCGCATGGCCGGCGAAAGAAAGCGCGCTTATTTCCGGCTCGGCTACGGCTTCTCGCGGTCGAGGAACGGCGCCACCAATATGCACGCGGCGAGCTGCATCGCCGCCGTCACCGGCGCCTGGCAGCTCGAAGGCGGCGGCGCGTTCCACAACAACGGCGCGGTGTTTCATCTCGATACCAGCCTGATCGATGGCGGCGACCTGCGCGATCCGGCCGTTCGCATGCTCGACCAGTCGCGCATCGGCGCCATCCTGACCGGCGATGCCGAAGCGCTGCAAGGCGGCCCGCCGGTGACCGCGATGATGATCCAGAACACCAATCCGCTTTCCGTGGCGCCCGATCAGAACACCGTCAAGCGCGGCTTTGCCCGCGACGATCTGTTCGTCTGCGTGCACGAACAGTTCATGACCGATACCGCCAAAGTCGCGGATATCGTCTTGCCGGCGACCATGTTCGTCGAACACGACGACATCTATACCGCGGGCGGCAGCCAATACATCCTGCTCGGGCCGAAGCTGATCGAGCCGCCCGGCGAATGCCGCTCGAACCACGACGTGATCTGCGCGCTTGGCAAGCGCCTTGGCGCCGAACATCCGGGCTTTGCCATGACGCCGCGCCAATTGATCGACGGCACGCTGCGCAAATCCGGCTGGGGCAGCTTTGCCGACATCGAGAAGAACCGGTGGATCGATTGCCAGACCGATTTTGCCACCGCGCATTATCTCAACGGCTTCGCTTATCCCGACGGCAAATTCCGCTTCAAGCCGGACTGGCCCAGCGTGCCGTTCCGCCGCTGGCACCGCAACGTGCCGTCGCGGCCGTTCACCACGCTGCCCGACCACTGGGAGGTGATCGAGGAGGCCGATGCCGAACATCCGTTCCGGCTCGCCACTTCGCCGGCGCGCGGCTTCCTCAATTCGAGCTTCACCGAAACGCCGACCTCGCTCGGCAATGAGCGGCGGCCCGAGGTGATGATTCATCCCGACGACGCGGCGACGCTCGGCGTAGCGGCTGGCGACGAGGTCACGCTCGGCAACCGCCGCGGCGAGGTGCGGCTGCATGCAAAACTGTTCGACGGCGTACGGCGCGGCGTCCTGATCGCGGAATCGATCTGGCCGAATTCGGCTTACGCCGACGGCTGCGGCATCAATACGCTGACCGGCGCCGACTCGATCGCGCCGTTCGGCGGGGCTGCGTTCCACGACAACAAAGTATGGCTGCGCAAGCGCGGATAGAGCAATCAAATTGAACCAACCTCGTCATTGCGAGGAGCGAAGCGACGAAGCAATCCAGTTTCGGCGGCGCAGCGCTGGATTGCTTCGCTACGCTCGCAATGACGGTTTCTTGACCGCGCCCGGCCCAGGCGTTGCCCCCGGCGGGCAGCTGCCGAGAATGATCATGCTCAAGACTTCGTCCTTGGTGACGTCGGCAATGCGCGCGGTGCCGACGACGCGGCCGTTTTTCATCACGCAGATCCGGTCGGCCAGATCGAACACGTCGTGGATATCGTGGCTGATCAGAAAGATGCCGATGCCGTCGGCTTTCAGTTTGCGGATCAGTTCGCCGACCTGCGCGGTTTCCTGCGGTCCGAGCGCCGCCGTCGGTTCGTCCATGACCAGAATCCGCGCGTCGAACAGGATCGCCCGCGCGATCGCCACCGACTGACGCTGACCGCCCGACAATGCGCTCACCGGATCCTTGAAACGCTGGAAGTGCGGGTTAAGGCGACCGATGACGTCGCGCGCCTGCGCCTCCATGGCGGCGTCGTCAAGCGTGCCCCAGCGCGTGCGCAATTCGCGGCCGAGAAACAGATTGGCGGCGGCATCGACATTGTCGGCCAGCGCCAGCGTCTGGTAGATGGTCTCGATGCCGCAGGTCCTGGCGTCGCGCGGATTGGCGATGGTCGCCGCTTGCCCGCGAATGCTGATGGTTCCGGAATCGCGCCTTAAAGCGCCGGAAAGAATTTTGATCAGCGTCGACTTGCCGGCGCCGTTNNGCCGACCAGCGCCATCACCTCGCCGTCGTAAAGCTCGATCGACGCCCGATCGACGGCGTGGAGGCCGCCGAACGACAGCGAAATGTCGCGCATCGCGACCAGCGGAATGCGCGGCGCGTTCATGCCGGCCTCCGGCGCCGATAGGCGGTGTCGATGCCGACCGCGATCACCAGGACCGCGCCGACCACGATGTTCTGCAACGGCGTGTCGA
>PLTE01000194.1 GCA_003164375.1 Hyphomicrobiales bacterium
GCTTGTGCCCCGACAGCGACAGCATGTCGATTTCGGTCGACTTCAGATCGAGCGCAATCTTGCCGACCGCCTGCACCGCATCGGTGTGAAACATCGCGCCGGCGGCATGCGCCATCCTGGCAAGCTCTTCGACCGGAAAGATGGTGCCGGTCTCATTGTTCGCCCACATCACGGAAGCAATAGCTATGCGTGGCCCGAGCGCTCTGCGATAGGCATCGATATCCAGACGGCCGCGCGAATCAACTCCGATGCGATGCACCTTGAGCCCCCGGGCCTTTTCCAGGTGCTCCGCGAGCGTGAGAACGGCCGGATGCTCCACACTGGTCGTAATGATCTCGTCACGGCCGGCTTGCGTCTCGATCGCCGAGAGGATCGCGGCATTGTCGGACTCCGTGCCGCCTGACGTAAAGACGATCTCGTTGTCGAAGGCAGCGCCCAGCAATTGTTGCAATTTTCGCCGCGCTTCTTTCAGCGCACCGCTTACTTCTGCACCAAAGGCGTGTGTCGACGATGCATTGCCGAACTGCTCGGCAAAATACGGCAGCATCGCAGCAATGACCGCCTGGTCAGCGCGCGTTGTCGCATTGTTGTCGAGATAAACGGATCGCACGGATGGCCTCGCTCAGTGCTGCGCTTTCGCTCCGCCGGGAACCGGGATGAGGCGCACGAACTCACCCAGCCGCTCCACCATGCGGGCCTGGATGCCTTCGAGCGTGGCGCTGCTCAGCTTGCAGAAGACGCAAGCGCCACTGAGTTTGACCATGACTTTGTTGCCGTTGACCTCGACGAGTTCGCAGTCCCCGCCATCCCGGCGCAGGTTCGGTCGAACCTCTTCGATCACCGCCTTGATAATCCGGATGCGCTCGGCATCCAGTGTTGCCGTCTGTATCGGCTCTTCAGATTCGACCAGCATTGTTTCGCCTTTCGATCGCGAACGGATCAGCCGAACGACTTGCCGCAGGAACAGCTCGACGTTGCATTGGGATTTTCGAAGGTGAAGCCCGATCCTTCGAGCGCGACCACGAAGTCGATGGTCGTTCCGACCAGGAGCTCGTGGCTTTTCATGTCGACGAAAACTTTCACGCCGTTGCGCTCGATGACCGTGTCGTCTGGGTTGGCCTCGGGCACCAAGCCCATCATGTATTTGTAGCCAGCGCAGCCGCCGGCCTCGACCATGATGCGCAAGCCGCCAATAGGCTCTTTTGCCCCGGAGATCGCGCTGCGAACCGCATTCAACGCGCTGTCGGTGAGATTGATCATTCTTCGTCCTTGACTGCTGAGGCACGATAGGGGACGAAATCGCAAGACCTGTGCCACGCGGTAACATGTTGAAAAGGCAGTATTTATGCCTTTTCTGGCTGTTGCCTTTGCGACGCGTGTCAGGTTTGCGACAGGGGCGTTCACGCCGTCGTAGCCGTAACGACGATGTCATACGGACCGATATCTCAAAACGCGCGTCACATCGCGCCAAGCGCAATCGGCAGCAAATTTGCATGGCGGTGCGCTGGCGCCGACGCGCATCCGATCCAATTAAAACCGGGGACAAAGGTTTATGACTACGACGATCGAGCAAACTGCCCTTGGCCGGCTGAACGAACAGGGCCGGCTCCTCAATGCGGTTCTCAAAGGTCCGACAACGAGACCAGGCCGGTTCGGCTTTCGCGGTGACATTGCGCTCAAATTCCAGACCCAAGTGGCCGACGAAAAGCGCCCGCCGGAGACTTCAATCGAGCAGGTTCTCACCATGGCGCGTGCCGGCGAAAGCACCATTCCGATCCTGGCCGGCTATTTACACTCGTTTGCCTATCTGGGGACGGTGGCCGAGGTGCTGGACGGCCTTTTGAGCCCTGGCGGTACCTACTTTATGTATTGCAACAACATCGATCTGCTGGCGAAATACCGGGTTAAGCTCGGCGATATCCCATTCTATGTTCTGCCATGCGATGAATCGACCGTCTGGAAGGAGATGCTCGACCTCATGAGCATCGACAAGAACGACATCAAGAAATTGGACACCGCGGGCAAGCTCGATTATCTGCTCGATGCCGCGGTCGGTATGGACGCGCAATACCAGTCGATCAGTTTTGACGAAGGGCTGGCGCGGATGGAGCCGGTAAAAAACCGCAACGAAAACCGTCCGGTTTNNGTTACGCCGGTGACGCAGATGTCATCATCGAGGATCGTCAAGTCCACGGCGGCGAGACCGCGACCCTTACAGGGTCCATCGACGCAAATCCCGGTACCAAGCTCGAACAACGAACCATGCTTGCCGCACATCAGCCGGCTACCGTTCGGATCGAGGAACTGATTGTGCTCCCAATCCAGATTGACGCCGTCGTGCGGGCACTTGTTAACATAGCCGAATACCTGCTTGCCCCACCGCACCACGATGATCGGAAACGGCCGCTGCATGCCGTCGGCGTCGACGCGCACGAGTTGAAAGCCCCGCGCCTGCCGGCTCGGGATGTCGCTCATGCGGCAGACCGCATAGGCAAGGCTCTGGTGGGTCTGGCCCTCGCTCAAGCTGAAACTCCGGTATCCTGGTCCAGGTTATCGGGACTTCGAATGCCTTTCTCGACCTGCCGGAAGGCCTTGCAAGTTTCGCGCAAATTTGGGCCTCGACGGTTCGGAACTCCGGCAGCAAGCGGATACGACCGCAATTTGGTGGCCGTGGCCGAAATTCCGCTTGATTTCTCCGTGCTACTTTCTAACCCGAATAGCCAATGACCGACAAAGACGCGATCATCGCCGCCAACGCGGCCTTCTATGCGGTCTTTTCGACCGGAACGGTCGAGGAATTGGCCCGGCTTTGGGCCGATGACGACGACATCTCGTGTATCCATCCGGGCTGGCCAGCGATTGTCGGACGCGCCGCCGTGATCGGCAGCTGGCGCGATATCCTGCTCAGTCCGAACCGGCCGCAAATCACCTGTCAGGAATCCTACGCGATCGTGACAGGCGACAACGGCCACGTGCTCTGCATCGAGCTCATAGGTTCGATGGCGCTGGCGGCGAGCAATCATTTCAGGCGCGTCGGCGGCGCGTGGCGGCTCATCCACCACCAATCCAGCCCAATCGCGCAGATTGAGAGCCAGGCGCCTCCTAACGCGCCACCGACGAGCCGCCAAATTCATTAGCACGTTGACCGGCTGCGGAAGATTCGCCACACGCCGCGGCGCGTTTGGCACAAAACTTGATATTCGGGTCCTACGAGCCTTTTGGAGTGTAGAGACCGACATGAATGTAGCATTGGCTTTTGTCGAATGTTCCGTGGAAGAACTCAAGGCGCTGCTCGATGGCGGCAGTTTGAGTGTCTACTCGGTTGCCCGTCCGCTCACCGCGGATGCACCGGTCGATCGTAGCGGCCTGCTTGCGACATTTACTTTCGCCGCACCGGCCTTCGCGGCGGCCGCCGATGGTATCGAGCAACCGCTCTTCATCGCCAATCCGGTCGCTGCCAGCAGCGTCGGCACGCCTGGATTTGCGCGCGCGCTCAAGGCGGACGGCACTGTCGTTGCGGATTTCTCGGCCGGCCCGGGCGATCGCGAGATCAAGTTCCGCGAAGTTTCCTGCTCGCCGGGAGCGCCAGTCACCCTGTTCCGCTTCAAATTCATAGCGGAGGGAAGCTGGCCGGAGAAACCCGAATATTACGACACCAAGCCGCGCGCCGGATACGCGTTGCCGAGAAATCCATAGCGCCGGTCATTCGAACGGACGAGGCCAAAGATCTTGTCATCGACCAGCTCAGCACGGGCCCACTCGATGACAGATGATTGTCGGCTTTCCGACAAGGAAACGAGGACGGCCGCATGAATGTGAATAGAACACCGTTCACCCCCGTCGCGGCCGGCGTCGAATACGAACTCCTCGCCGCCGAGGACGGGGTCACCCTCATCCTTCACTTCAAGACCGAGCATCTCGCCGCGCATCTTGAGGGTGACGATGCGACGCGCTGTCGCGCGGACTACGAAGCGATCAAACTGCAATTCCCAAGCTGGCCGCCGGACCAAGCCCTGGCTCAGCTGTGGGATCAAGGCGGCTACAGCTGGCTTGCAGCGAAAGACGAGTATTACGCATGGGCATGGCTACACTGGTGAAGGTTACGCAGGACGGTCGCAGGCTGGAGGTCGTCGGCTTGGCCATTTGCCTCGACGGCCAGCTCGAGGCTTTTGATCTGATCGAGGTCAAGCTCCATCCCAATCGGCGCGCGATCTGGAGCGTCATGGCCGAGGCGACCCATATGGCCGGGCGGGTTGCCCTCACCCGCGAAGAGGCGGAAATCGTCAACAATGCTTTCAAGGAAGCGGAGGCCGAGATTCTGGCGAGTCCTGCCGCCATCAACGAACGTTTCCGAATCGCCGCGATGCGCAAGTCGCGCGACCAGGGAATCGAATAAGACCATTGAATAGCAAGCAGCGCGCCGCCGCGGTTTTGCGGGGTGCGGACTTTCGCTACGGACTCCCTAGTTCATCCTCGCATTGCGCCGACGATAACCGCCGCCTTCGTCCAGATCGAACACATCGCCAACCTGCGGGTGCTGGACCGGTTCTCCGGACAGATCCGGCAAGAGATTCTGCTCGGAGACATAGGCGACGTATTGCGAGCCGGCGTTTTCCGCGAACAGGCGATAAAATGGCTGGTCCCTGCGCGGCCGCGTTCCAGCCGGAAGCGCCTCATACCATTCTTCGCTGTTGGCAAATTCAGGATCGACATCGTAAACGACGCCGCGAAAGGGAAACTCGCGGTGACGAACCACCTGGCCGATATTGAATTTGGCGACGGAAGTTTTGCTCATGGTCGGCCTAATCGCGGCTCCTCCAGCAATCGATCTCTGACGCGATCCCTGTTCGCAGCTCACGCCGCCTCGGCTTTCGCGGTAGCATGGGTTTGGCAATTCGTGGGACAAACGCGGGAGCATGCGCCGCAGCCGATACAGGCGCCTTCGTCGTTCATCACCATGATCTTCTTCTCGATCTCGTCATCCTCGTCATCGGCCAAGTCGACGAGCTCGCCTTCCTCGCTGAGACCTTTAAGCGTCATGACAGAGCGGCCGCAAACCTTGAAGCAGCGGCCGCAGCCGATGCATTTCTTGGGATCGATCGCCAGCAGGTATTCCGGGCGCCAATCACGGCCGTCGCGGGTCGAGCAAGACATGGTGGAGTAGCCTTCGCGTTATGCGGTCTCGAGCGTTTTCAGGCTCGCGCGTTTTTGCTCCAATTCGCCAAAGGCGTCATGCGCCTTCTGCGCGACGCTCATAATCTGCTGCCAATTGATCGGCAGCTCTTCCGAGAGGTCATGAAGATCCATTTTCGCTTGCATGGCTCGCGCCGACAGTTTCTTGATCTCGCCCTTCAAGGTTTCGACATCGCTCATAGATCACCTTAATATCTTGCCACTTCCGGAAATTTCTCGATCATCTCGACGCCGGCTGTGACGTATTTCGCGCCCTCCTCGGCGAGCTTGCCGAGGCTGTCGAAGCCGAATCGATGGACGTCGCGCAGCTGCTTGTTGACGACGATGAGCCGTCCGCCGATGAGCACCATGCGGCCGAAGCCCTCATGGTGCATTTTCAACATCGGCGACACCATGACGCCGGTCGCCCGCTCGATGGCTAGCGCGACGGCATTGAAAAACAGCTCGAGCCGCCAAATCGTGTCCGGATCGGGATCGCCGACGATCGGCAGCGCCCGACGCTTCTCTTTGTCGAGAATGTAGGGCTCGAGCAGATCGAGGTCGCTCTTGCTGTCCCAGCTGCCGTGCGTGTCCTGTGCCCGCCAGACCTTGATGAGCTCCTTGACGAACGGCGCTTCCGCCGCGGGGTTGGGTTCGATTACTGCTGCGACTTCAGCCATGTTTTCCTCAATCCTCAAAATCGAGTGAACGGTCCCTGTCCTTCGACATGGCCTTGCGCAGCCACGGCGGTGGCGTGCCCTTCAACACATCCTCGATCTTGGCCAACAGGTCGGTGATCTCTTCCGGCTGATTGACCTTCATCGGATGAATATTGTTGGCGACGACGCGCGCCGCGCCGGAACCGCCGATGGCGGCGACGTAGAGAATGGCGCAATCCTTGATCGCCTCGATCTTGGGCGCGAGCTTGTCCTCGTTGCCGTCTTCCTTGAGATCGCCGTCGAACTGCACGGCCTCGATGAAGCTATGGCCCTCCGGACCGACCTCATAGATCGCGATATTCTTCGCCCAACCGAAATGGGCATCGACGCGCTTTAAGTCCTGGGTCGCGAATGCAATTTTCATGAGCTCGACCTTTCCCGCGTTTCAAATCAGTGCAGCGCTGCCGCCTGATCCGTCGAAGGGTCAGGTTCATGACCCGTCCGCCAGGTGTCCGGCGTCGGTTCGTGGTTTTGTTCGCGATCGGCGATGATGAGATTGCTGATATTGAAAATCAGGTCGCGGGTGCCGCGGTAGCCAACAGACAACTGATGCCCCGCACCGAGCCGATCGAACATCGGAAAACCGGCGCGATGGAACGGGATATTCAACCGTTCCGCCGCCTGTCGGCCATGCGAATGGGTAATCAGGAGATCGCAGTCTCTGGCTTTGGCGAGAGTCTCGAGATCCTCTAAATCGCCAATCAACACCTCATCGGTCGCGACGCGCTCCAGCACAGGAGATTGCGTCGTCGTCACCGCAACGCTCACCGCGGCGCCCATCTCGTGCAGCATGCTGCTCAGATCGAACAACAGATCCGGCTCGGCACCGATCGCGAGCTTGCGGCCGCCGATGTGAAAATGCGAGTCGAGCATCGCGTCGGCCAGTTGGCCGCGCTGACGGCGATATTTGAGCGGTACCGGCCGCCGGCTGATCTCGCTGAGAAACATGATGAATTCATCATTGGGAACGAGCCCGCAGAGGCGCTCGAAGACCCGGAATGGCACGCCGGTCTTGGCCTGCATGGCCTCCGCCGCCCGCCGCATCTGCGCACCGACGGCGATGGTCCACGACGCCTGGCCCATGGTCGCGATCTCGTCCACGCCGATCCCGCCGATCGTCGTCGGCACGAACTCATCGGGGATATGGCCGTCGAGCGAGCCCGCGAGATCAGGCAGGAAGGCGGGTTCAAGCCCAAAATCCTCCAGAATGGTCCGCAGCTCATCGAGATCGCCCGGCGTGAGGTGACAGCCTGGGAGCACATTGACCCGGGCCGGATCGCGCCGCGCCGTATTCTTCGGCGCTTCCACCAACACTTCGACGATACGCGTGACGGTTTTTTCCCAGCCGTCCTGGAATGCGTCCTTGAAGTCGGGCGTCGACACATAGACCAGCGGAAAATTCGCAAACTGCGGATGTTTCTGCCGGATCAGCTTGAGATAGCCTTCGACGTCGTCGCCCTTGGTTTCCGTCACCCCCGTTGAACAGATACCGATGATCTCTGGCTTGGTCCGGTTGTAAATATTGATGATCGCCTTTTCGACGTTCTCGTAACCGCCCAGCACCGTCGCGACTTCGCTCATCGCGGTCGTCTGCATCGGCACAGCTTCCTTGAAATGCCGAACGAACAGCGTCAGTCCGAAAGACGTGCAGCCCTGCGAACCGTGCAGGAGCGGCATAGATCCGCGCAGCCCCATGAATGCGAACGCGCCACCGATCGGCTGACTCATCTTCAGCGGATTGACCGCACAGGCCTTCTTAGCAACCTTGACTGTCGCCATGACGCGCTCTACTCGGCCGCCTGAAGAAAAGGAATCGCCGGGAGCCCTGCCGGCACGCCCAACGCGGCCAGAATGTCTTCCACCCGTCCGGCGCACATGCCGCAGCCGCCCGAAACGCCGGTGCGTTCCCTGACGCTGTCGACCGTCATCAGTCCGTCCGTCAGGATCGCGTCCTCGATCGCGCCAAGTTCGACACTCTTGCAATTGCAAATCTTCTTGGCACGCCGGGCTTGCTCGGCAACGACCGGATCGGCGGCCAGCGCCGCGGCCTCCGCTTCCTCCTGAACGATTGCCTTGGACTGCCAGCTGACGCCCGCCGTGTCCCATGGCGCCGGCTGACGAAGCTGCTCCCACATCGGATTGAAAAGCGCCTTATCGATTTCCGCGACGAGTTTCACCATGCCGACATAGCCCATATAGGNNTCCTTGAGCATCTTGTACATCTGGCGCGGCGTCATATCGTCAATCATATGGGCGTCCTCGCCCATAAGCTCTTTGATCCGGTCCTTGTCTTCCTTGGTGGATTTTTTGACGCTAGTGCCGACGAGCTCTAGACCGGCCTCCTGTAGGGCCGCGACCACCGACCACGATTTGACGCCGCCGGTGATGAGAAGAACTTTCTTGCCCTTGAAGCGGGGCTTGTAGGACGCGATCGCCGCCCAGGCTTTGGCCTCCTCGCGTGCGATCACCGCTTCGGTCCGCGCCATCAACTCGTCGGGAGCGCCGCGTTCGATCAGGAGGCGAGCGATCTCGCGCAACGAGTCGCTCGAATCCTGGATGCCGTAGAACGAGCCCTCGAAGAACGGTATGCCGTAGCGCTCTTCCATCTTGCGNNCGACATTGATCATCGCCTTGGAGCACACCATCATCGCAGCTCGCGCGCGATGCGAATAGGCGACTTCGCGATATTTGGCGTCACCGGAAATGCAGGATAGAATCCGGATGCCGAGCTCGTCGAACAGCGGCTTGATCTGCCAGAGCTCGCCCGAAAGGTTGTATTCGCCGATGATATTG
>PLTE01000296.1:0-1657 GCA_003164375.1 Hyphomicrobiales bacterium
CCGCGGTCGAGACGATGCGGCAGGTATGATCGAGGATCGAATTGGGCTTGGTGGCGGCGAGGATGCCGAGCGGCACCGCGATCAGGATCGAGACAATGAGGCCGAGCAGCGTCAGCTCGGCGGAGGCCGGCAGCCGGTTGTGCAATTCCGTCGCCACCGGCTGGCCGGTGGTCAGCGAGGTGCCGAGATTGCCGTGGATCAGATCGACGACGTAATGACCGAATTGCACGATCAAGGGCTTGTCGAGGCCGAGCTTGACCCGCACCTCCTGGATCGCCTGGGGGGTGGCGGCGGGGCCGGCGAAATAGGCCGCAGGATCGCCCGGCAGCGCCCGCGTCAAGAGGAAGGTGACGATCACCACGCCGATCAGGCTCGGGATCGCCATCGCCAGGCGTTTGAGGGGCATGATCAGCATTGACGCATCTCGTCCTCTCCGTCGTCAGGGCCCGGCAAAAGATCGGACATGACGCTGTAGGATCTCATCCCTTGACGAACGTGCGATAATCGAGCCGGCGATGGAACCAATACTGGTAGCCGCTGATATTCTTCTGCATCGCGACATTGACAAAGGGCTGATACAGCGGAATGCGCGGGATGTCGGCGAAGGCGAGGTCGACAAAGCCTTTGACGTCTTTGTCGTAGGCGGCCTTGTCGCCGGTGGCTGCCGCGGAGCGCGCGCCGTCGATGAAGGTGTCCATCTGCGGCGACTGGTAATCCATCGTGTTGAAGATCGATTTGCCGCTGTGATAGCACCAGTAAAAAAAGTATTCGGGATAGTCGAGCCAGCCCGAGAAAACGTTGGTGAACAGCGGCATGGTCTTTTTGGTCAGTTCGGTACGCCAATTAGCGCCCGGCACTTTGTTGATGGTGGTGGTGATGCCGATCTGCGCCAGGCTCTCTTGCGTGAGAACGCAAGTCGGCTCGTTGACGCCGGCGAAGCCTAAGTCGAACGAAATGGTGGTTTCGAAGCCGTTCGGAAAGCCGGCCTCCGTGAGGAGTTGCTTGGCCTTCGCCAGATCGGTGTTGAATTTATGCGGCTGCGGCCAGGCCACTTCGGTCGGAGCGCCTGCCGGCGCTCCGAACATCGGCTTTGCGAGGTTATAGAGCACCGCGTCCATGATCTTCTGATACGGAATGGCGTAGGCGATGGCTTGGCGCACTTTCAGATTATCGAAGGGCGGATGCTGCACGTTCATGCCGAGATACTGGATGCCGTTCGAATAAGGCGTGGAGATAATCGTCAGCTTGCCGTCGGTTTTCAGTTCGGAGAAATCCTTGTTCGGCAGGTCGTAGGAGATGTCGGCGTCGCCGCGTTCCAACAGCGCGCGCCGGTTGCCGGCATCGGGCACCATGCGCCAGATCACGCGCTTGATCTTCGGCAGCGGACCGCCTTTCCAATTCTCGTTGCGCTCGAAAACGACCTGGGAGCCGGCGGTCCAATTCGTCACTTTGTAGGCGCCCGAGCCGACCGTGTTGAGCTTGGTATATTCCAGGCCCCACGGGTCCTGTGCGGTCGCGTTCTTCTTCACCAGTTCGGAATTGATGATGCAGGGCACGATGACGGCGAGATCGGGAAGCGTCAGCCGGTCTTTTTTGGTGTAATCGACGCGGAAAGTCTTGTCGTCGACGACGACGAACTGCTCCGGCTTGGTCAGCG
>PLTE01000296.1:1718-19526 GCA_003164375.1 Hyphomicrobiales bacterium
CAGGCGGTCGTAGCAATTCCACGACGCTTCATAGCCGGGCACGTTGGTGCCGACGCCGTGGATGTCGAGATTGTTCGGCCCGCTTTCGGAAACGATAAGCAGCGTTTCCTGGCGCGATTGGGCCTTGGCCGGCGACCAGATTGCCGGCGCCGGAACGGCCGCCGCGGCGGAAACAGCAGTCATTGATTTAAGAAAGTCGCGGCGCTTCATCGTAAGCCTCCCAGGGCTGGCGCTTCAGGGCGTTGCGGGACTCTTCCGCAAGCCGCGTGCCATCCCATCAAGTGGCAATGCCGCAGCCATAACTGATTGATTTTATGGGTCTGGGGTGCGAAAGCAGGCCGCAGGGGAACGCTCTTTGGGCGTTCTGGACAGCCGCCGCACATTTATTAGGCAGCGCACGGAGGGGCTGGCGCCGATCGCTGGGCCTCGCATTGGCCCCAAACTTGCACATTTTTTGTTTGCTGCGAGGGAGGATATTGCGATGCACAGCATCAAGTTTCCGGCTGAACCGGCGCCGCTCTCCGTCGATGTGGACAAGTCGGCGCTTATCATCATCGATATGCAGCGCGATTTTCTCGAACCCGGCGGCTTTGGCGAGGCGCTCGGCAACGACGTCTCGCGGCTGCAGGCGGCCGTCGCGCCATGCCGCGCGGTGCTCGATGCCGCTCGGCATGTCGGCATGTTGGTCATTCACACCCGCGAAGGCCACCGCCCAGATCTGACCGATGCGCCGCCGCACAAAGTCGAACGGGGCGATCCGGCGACGCGGATCGGCGCTCCCGGGCCGATGGGACGCATCCTGGTGCGCGGCGAACCCGGCCACGACATTATTCCGGAGCTTTATCCGTTGCCGAGCGAACCGGTGATCGACAAGCCCGGCAAAGGTGCGTTCTATCAGACCGATCTCGAGCTGATGCTCAAGAACCGCGGCATCGACACGCTGTTCGTGGCCGGCGTGACGACCGAAGTCTGCGTGAACACCACGGTGCGCGAAGCCAATGACCGCGGCTTTCGTTGCATCGTGCTATCCGACTGCTGCGCCTCTTATTTTCCCGAATTCCACCAGATGGGCCTCGCCATGATCAAAGCGCAGGGCGGCATCTTCGGTTCGGTCGTCGGGTCGGGGCCGCTGCTCAGTTCACTGGCGGGAATGTCGTGACCAGGCCCCCGCCGCTCTCCCGCGGCGGGAATGCGAGGCTGGCCGTTTCGTTGATCCCGAGCCGCGGCGGGCGCCTGCTCAATTTATCAACAATGGCATGACTGAGAATTGATCGTGGTGGCCCGCCACGAGCCGCTCGACCGGCGAGTGCACGCCGCGCCAGGAATGCCGCGCGGTTTCGGTCTGCCAGAATCCACAATCTTTTCATCGCATTCTTGGTCGTCATCCACCGCTCCGTGGCGCGTTGTCACCGATGGCACGACGCTTGCGAGGATTGCTCCGCAATCGCTTCGGATTTCGCTTAGCCACCGCCGGGGCGGTGTTTGAAAGCGCCGCTGTCGGTCCACCTCAGGGAGTGCATGGAGTTTGCAAGCCTTCGGCCGCGAGAGCGGATGCTTCGTCTGTGTTCGCAATGAACCTCCGCGACCACTGGACTGAAGCGTCCCTCTTCGGCCGGAACCAACAGAGAGAGAGAGAGAGAGCAGGGGAGGCGGCGGTTGATGATCGGCCGGCCATGATCCGGCTGATCGGGACACGCTCGCCATAACGAGGAGCGTGCAATGACGACCACAACATCGACGGCCGATTTTCGCCCGACTTTATGGTCCGCGGGCGACTGGAACGCCTTTTTCGGCTTTGGCACCAACATTCTCGTCAACATGCTAGTTCTTACCGGCCTGTTGCGTTTCGTTCTGAAAATGCCGGACGATATCGTGTTCGGCCGCATCCTGCCGGCGATGGGCCTGATGATGTGCCTGTCGACGATGTACTACGCCTATCTCGCCTATCGGTTGGCGAAACGGACCGGCCGCAACGATGTCTGCGCGCTGCCTTCGGGCATCAGCGTGCCGCATATGTTCATCGNNCGATCAAGACCGGCGATCCCATGAAGGGCTGGGAAGCCGGGCTGACCTGGGTGTTCTTCCAGAGCTTCATCCTGATGATCGGCGGTTTCGTTGCGCCCTACATTCGCAAGATCACGCCGCGCGCCGCCTTGCTCGGAACGCTGGCCGGCGTCTCGATCACCTTCATCTCGATGCGCCCGGCCTTGGAAATGTACCAGACGCCGGTGATCGGGCTGACCTGCTTTGCGATCATCATGGTGAGCTGGCTCGGCGGCTTTAGATATCCGAAGGGGATTCCCGCCGGTCTCGTCGCCATCGGTGTCGGCATGCTGATCGCCTGGTGCTCCAACCTGGTCGGTCTGAATTACGGCGGGCTTAGCGTCAAAGGCGTCGCCGACGCGTTTACGAATTTCGGCTTCCACGTCCCGATACCCGCCGTTAATCACGTATTCTCCGGCTTCCAATATCTCGGCGTGATCCTCGTCACCGCGGTGCCGTTCGGCATCTATGACCTGGTCGAGGCCATGGATAATGTCGAGAGCGCGGAAGCCGGCGGCGATCCCTATCCGACCACGCGCGTGCTCACCGCCGACGGCGTCGTCAGCTTGATCGGCTGCCTGATGGGCAACCCGTTCATCAACGCGGTCTATATCGGGCATCCGGGCTGGAAGGGCATGGGTGGCCGCATCGGCTATTCGGCAGGCGTCGGCATCATGGTGATCGTGCTGTCGTGGTTCGGCGTCATCTCTTTGATGCTCGCCATCGTTCCGGTCGTCGCCATTTCGCCGATCCTGCTCTATATTGGCATGCTGATCGGTGCGCAGGCGTTCCAGACCACGCCGAAAGCGCACGCGCCGGCGATCATCTTGGCGCTCACACCGCATGTCGCGGCTTGGGCAAAGACGATGATGGACGGCGCGCTTTCCGTCGCCGGGACCGGCGCCGTCGCGCTGGGCTTCGACAAGCTCGGCAATGTCGGTGTGCTCTACCCCGGCCTCCAGACCATGGGCGGTGGTTCGATCTTGACCGGGCTGATCCTGGCGGCGGTCGGCGCATCCGTCATCGATCAGAAGTTCGTCGCGGCTTCGGCTTTCGCCTTTGCCGGAGCGGTCCTGACGTTCTTCGGCTTCATGCACGGCGAGGCCGTCGGGATCGCGGTGTCGCCGACGCTCGCGATAGCCTATGTGATCGTGGCGGCATTCCTCTATGCGCTCTCTTTCTACCCGTCGCTCGCACCGGCGCTGACGAAGCCGTCGGGCGAGGTCCTGGCGCCCGCGGAGTGAAACCCGCGTAACATCGCGTTCCGTCAAGAACGCCACAAAGTGCCAATGCCATCTGGCACAATGCCTCGGTCGAAGAGTTGGCGACCGAGGCAGCCGAGAGATGATGGCGAATGGCGTCAGATGATAAGCACGCGCCGGACGAGAGCGTTCCAGTATCGCGGTTCGGAGCGCTTTTTCGCCTGGTGGCAGGCCGGCCGCTGGCCAACCGCGATGGCCGCTCGCGGGAAATAGGCGCGGGCGAAGGGGTGCCGGCGCTCGGGCTCGATGGCTTAAGTTCATCGGCCTACGGGCCGGAAGCCGCCCTGAGCATCCTGGCGGCGGCGGGCGCGGCCGGGCTCGCGGATCTCGGCCCGGTCATGCTGGTGATCCTGGCGCTGCTCGCGACGCTGTTCGTCTCCTATTGGCAGACCATCGAAGCCTATCCGAAGAGCGGCGGCGCCTATGCGGTGGCCAAGGACAATCTCGGCGTCAATGCCAGCCTGTTGGCGGCCGCGGCCATCATGGTCGATTATGTGCTCACCGTCGCGGTCGGCGTCTCCGCCGGCGTTGCGGCGCTCATTTCGGCGCTGCCGGAACTGCGCGCCTACACATTGCCGCTGTGTATCGGCGTCCTGGTGTTGCTGACGGCGGTTAATCTGCGTGGGACGATGGATGCCGGCCGGCTGTTCGCGCTGCCGACCTATCTCTTCATCGCCTGCTTTTTGATCGTTCTTGTCATCGGCGCTTATGACGCGGTGACGAGCGGCGGTCATCCGCAACCGGTGCTCGCTCCGCCGTCGCCGCCCAAAGCCGTCGAGGCGGTAGGCCTGTGGCTGTTGCTCCGCGCGTTCGCCTCCGGCTGCACGGCGATGACCGGCGTCGAGGCGGTCAGCAACGGTGTCGATGCGTTCCGCGAGCCGCACGTGACCAACGCCCGCCGCACGCTCGCCGCCATTGTGGTGACTTTGGCCATCCTGCTCGGCGGTGTCGCTTACCTCGCGATGTCCTACGGCATCATGGCGATGGACCAGACCCAGCCCGGCTACCAAAGCGTGCTGTCGCAGCTGGTCGGCGCCGTGGTGGGTCGCGGCATCTTCTATTACGTCGCGATCGCCAGCGCGCTTTGCATCCTGTGCCTGTCCGCCAATACGAGCTTCGTCGGGCTGCCGCGGCTGTGCCACATCGTCGCGCAGGACGAGTTCCTGCCGCGGCCGTTTGCGGCGATCGGCCGCCGCTTGGTGTCGTCGGTCGGCATCTTCTACCTCGCGATCACGGCGGGGCTGTTGTTGATCGCATTCGACGGCATCACCGACCGCCTGATTCCGCTGTTCGCGATCGGCGCGTTCTTGACCTTTACCATGTCGCAAGCGGGCATGGTGCAGCACTGGCGGCGCGCGCTGCGCGACGCCCACGGGGCGGCCGAGCGCCGGCAGCTGTGGATCCCTCTCGCCATCAACGCCATCGGCGCTACGACGACGGTGACCGCACTCGTCGTCATCGTGATCGCCAAATTCGCCGAGGGCGGCTGGATCACGATCGTCGTTATTCCCTGCGTCATCCTGCTCTTGAAGGCGATTAATCGCTATTACCAACGCGTCGATGCGGCGCTCGACGACGATGATCAGCTGCAATTCCATCCCACCCAGCCGCCATTCGTCCTTGTGATGGCGCGGGAGTGGAACAGGTTGACCGACAAGGCGCTGTGTTTCGCCATGGAGCTATCGCCCGACGTCATGGCGGTGCATCTGGCGGCGCTCGAGGGCCCTGACGTCAAGGGCGAGGAAAAAAAGCTGCGCGAGCAATGGGTCAAGGCGGTGGAAGATTCCGCCGTCGCCAAGGCTGCGCATCCGCCGCAATTGGTCTTCCTCAGCGCGCCGTTCCGGCGCGTTCATGCGCCGCTCCTGAAGCTGCTCAAGGAGCTCGAGGAGAAAAATCCCGACCGCACCATCGCAGTGCTGATCCCCGAATTGGTCAAAACTCATTGGTGGGAATTTTTGCTGAGCGACCAGCGCGCCCGGCGGCTGCGCTTGGCCGTGCTCGAATATGGCGGCCCGCACGTCGTGGTCATTGTCGTGCCGTGGTATTTGGTGCGGCCGAAGCTCGAAGACGCGCTGACCGCCGAAGAAATGGACGAACCGTTTCGTATCAGAAACATCTTCCGGCGACGAAGGCCAACCGCCGCCGCGAAATAAAAGAACGAAATAAAGTTCCTCGTGCCGCGATCGGCGTTCATACCGAACTGTCAATGCCGCCGCTGGCGGTCGGCTCCGCGCTATAAGGTGGCGAAGCGGACCGGCAAAGATTTCCCCGAATTAATCTCCTCTCCAGGTCGCTGTAAGCCGGACTAGCCACATGTACTCAGCAGGGCCGCTGGGCCGCACAGGAAAGTCACTTGGAGATAGATGTCATGACACCAACCAATCCCCCCCATTTGAACAAACCTAGGGGTCTTAAGGCCCGCCGCATCACGCTGCTCGCGTCGGTTGCCGGCATTGGCGCCGCTATGCTGCTTGCCGGGCCGACCGGTTATTGGCCGTCCGGCTTGAGCTTCGGCACGCCTGCCGCGCAGGCCGCCGACCAAGCGATGCAACATCCCGCAGGCTTCGCCGACCTCGTCACCAAGGTGAAACCCGCGGTGATCTCGGTCCGCGTCAAGATTGCCGCTTCCGCAGCTCCCGCTTCGATGCAGGAAGACAGCGACAACGACCAAGGTGGCAACGGCCAAGAGGCGATCCCCTTTCAGCCCGGTTCGCCGATGTACAAGTTCTTCCAACAGTTCGGTGGCGGCCAGTTCGGTGGCAACAGCGCCCCGCAACGCCACGGGACCATTGTCGGCGAAGGTTCCGGCTTCTTCATCTCGCCCGACGGCTATGCGGTGACCAACAACCACGTCGTCGATCACGCCAATTCCGTCCAGGTCACCACCGACGGCGGCACGATCTATACAGCGAAGGTCGTCGGCACCGATCCGAAGACCGATCTCGCGCTGATCAAAGTCGACGGCAAGAATGACTTCCCTTATGTGAAATTTGCCGACCAGGCGCCGAAGGTCGGCGATTGGGTGGTCGCGGTCGGCAATCCGTTCGGTCTCGGCGGCACGGTGACGGCCGGCATTGTCTCGGCGCGCGGCCGCGACATCGGCGCCGGGCCTTATGACGATTATGTCCAGATCGATGCGCCCATCAACAAAGGCAATTCGGGGGGGCCTGCGTTCGACGTCAACGGCAATGTGATCGGTGTCAACACCGCGATCTATTCGCCGTCCGGGGGTTCGGTTGGTATTGGTTTCGACATTCCGGCGGATACCGCGAAAATGGTCGTGGCCCAGCTTGAGAAAACCGGCCACGTCACCCGCGGCTGGCTCGGCGTTCAGATCCAGCCAGTGACCGCCGGCATCGCCGATAGCCTCGGCTTGAAAAAGGCCGAAGGCGCGATGGTCGATCAACCGCAGCCGAACAGTCCCGCGGCCAAGGCCGACATCAAATCAGGTGATGTCATCACTGCGGTCAACGGCACGCCGGTGAAGGACGCCCGCGATCTCGCCCGCACCATCGGCATGATGGCGCCGGACTCGTCGGTCAAGCTCGATCTCATCCGCCAAGGTGAAACCAAGACGGTGTCGCTGACGCTCGGCCAATTGCCGAATGAGCAACAGGCAAGTGCCGATGCCGGTCAGGCGCAGCCGAGCCGCGGCGTACCGCATCTCGGCCTGCAAGTGGCGCCGGCGAGCGAAGTCTCCGGCGCCGGCAGCCAGGGCGTTGTCGTCACGGCGGTCGATCCAAACGGCCCGGCCGCGGAAGAGGGCTTTCAAACCGGCACCATCATCCTCGATGTCGGCGGTCAAGCCGTCGCCAATGTCGGCGATGTGCGAAACGCGCTGCTTGCGGCCAAGGCCCAAGGCAAGCATCAAGTGCTGATGCGGGTAAAGATGGGTGACGCCACACGCTTCGTGGCGCTACCGCTCGGTAATGCGTAATGCGGTAGTGATCGGGCCCATCGGCTTTGCCCGCGTCTCCAGGCAGAACGACGATGGACCGATTGCGTGGGGGCGGGCTTTTGCCCGTCCCCATTCGCGTCGGTGCTACGTCCAAGTGTTTATGAAATCGGCTTCAGTGCACGGCGGCGATGAGTCGCTCGCTGTTTGCGTGCACCGCGCGCTGCAGCGGCGAATAGGCCCGCTCGGCGGCGGCGTAGATACCAAGTCCGTCCGCCAGCGCCTGTTCGGCGGCGAGCCCGGCATTGGCGAAGGCGAAGATCTTTTCCGCGATCATGAGCTCCGCTTCCTCCGTCGCGTTCGGCGCGCCGGAAGCAAACAACATCAGACGGGCGGAAATCACGCTCTGCGCCTCGCAAGTGAAGCGAACGGCCTCAAGCCAACTAGACCAAAAATCGTTCATGGTGTCCCCGGATCGGTGCGTTGCGGCGTCGTGAGAAGGGAAGAGTGGCCGCAGCCCGATGTACGCAACATCGCGTAAATTTTCTAAAATTGCGGTGCAGCATTCATTAAAATTGAATTGAATCCGCCTGTGTCGCCTTCATTAGGGCGGAAAAGACCCGCTACTTTGGACCCGCACGGGACCGCGAGCCCGAGTTATGTTGCAGCGCACGGCAGCTGCCTTGTTTCAGTCTCACGATAGGTAAAGACTGGCCGTCGCGACTCAAAGTCTGACTGCGGGCTGCGCAGCTCGCTTGATCGCGCCAAGAACAACGCCGCGATGGTTGAACCGCTCGGGCAAACAAAAAGACGCAAAAGAAAAAGCAGCAACAAAGAATATGGGAAAACGTCCATGGAAACGCCTCTAGACCAACAAGAGCCTCCCGACGCCTCGGCATCGCAGAGCACGTCGAACGAGCTGATCAAGCTCATTTGCAAATTGCGCTGGATGGGCATGGAGGAAGAAGCCGAACGCTTGCTCGGCGAGTTCGCGCGGCAACCAAAGGCCGCCGCACACGGCGTCTTCGCCATGGCGGGCGAGACCGACTAGAGCCCGATCGGTCCTGTTTGCATCTGCGCCCGGCTCTAAGCGTTTTCCCGAGCATGATCGTTGCCGAAAGCCGACGGCCGTTTTTCGCAATCACGCGCGAAGTCCGTCGGCAACTAAAGAACGACGGCCAAAAAACGTCGGAGGAATTAACGAGGGAGGAATGCAATGCTGGCAATTCTGTCGATCGGCACGCTGTTCGCAGTCTGGGTCGTGGTGCTCTGGGGTTCGAGCTATTTCAACCGAAACGTGATCTGACCGGCGCTGGTGACGCCGGCGCCCGGTCGGCCGGCCGCGACGGACGAAAGTGCGGGGGCAGGCTCCGCCGGCGGGCTCGCAGAGCCCGTGCGGGTGTTTATTGGGCTTTAGCAGCGCTGGCACCCGGCCCGACTCTGAATTAACATTCCGACCGGACTTGCCGCGGGCCAACTCGGCGGTAGGCGCAGGCTTGAGGATGGATGAAATGGCGACGCTCAGCGGCGAACAGCGCAAGGACCAGATCTGGTCGGTGATCCGCGTTTCCAGCGGCAACTTCCTGGAGATGTACGACTTCTTCGTATTCGGCTATTACGCCGCCGCCATCGGCAAGGCGTTCTTTCCGAGCGGCAGCGATTTCGCCCAATTGATGCTGGCTTTCATGACGTTCGGGGCCGGCTTTTTGATGCGGCCGCTCGGCGGCATTATCCTCGGCACCTATATCGATCATCACGGCCGCCGCTCCGGTTTGATGTTGACGCTGGCTTTGATGGCGGTCGGCACCATCTCGATTGCGCTCGTGCCCGCCTATGCCACGCTCGGCGCGCTGGCGCCGGTGATCGTCGTGCTCGGCCGCTTGATCCAGGGCTTTTCCGCCGGCGTCGAGCTTGGCGGCGTGTCGGTCTATCTTTCGGAAATCGCGACTCCCGGAAACAAGGGCTTCTATGTCAGCTGGCAATCCGGCAGCCAGCAGATTGCGGTCATTCTGGTCGCGCTGCTCGGCGTGCTGTTGAGCGAAGTGATCCCGCCCGACCAGATGCTGGTCTGGGGCTGGCGCATTCCGTTCCTGATCGGCTGCCTGATCATTCCGCTCTTGTTCGTGCTGCGCGCTTCGCTCAAGGAGACCGAGGAATTCGAGAAGCGGCGCAGCACGGTGCCGTCGTCGCGCGAAATTCTGCTGCGGCTTGGCCAAAACTGGCCGATCGTTCTCATCGGCATGCTGCTCGTGACCATGACCACGGTGTCGTTCTATTTCATCACCGCCTATACGCCCACCTTCGGCAAGGAGGTGCTCAAGCTCTCTAACATCGACGCACTGGTGGTGACGATGTGCGTCGGCATTTCAAACCTGTTCTGGCTGCCGGTGATGGGAGCTGTGTCCGATCGGGTCGGGCGCAAGCCTCTGCTGATCTTGTTCACGGTGCTGATGTTCGTCACCGCCTATCCGGCGTTGTCTTGGCTCGTTTCGTCGCCGTCATTCGCGCGGCTGCTCGCCGTCGAATTGTGGCTGTCGTTCATTTACGGCAGCTATAACGGCGCCATGGTGGTGGCGCTCACCGAGATTGTGCCGCTGCATGTGCGCACCTCTGGATTCTCCGTCGCCTATAGCCTGGCGACGGCGACCTTCGGCGGCTTCACGCCGGCGGTCGTGACCTATCTGATCCACGCCACCGAGAACCGCGCCGTCGCCGGCCTGTGGCTGATGTTCGCCGCCGCTTGCGGTCTGATCGCCACGCTTCTGGCGTATCGCAAGGGCGCGGTTATCGAGCCAAGTACCGCGAGTGCCTCGGTGCCGGCCCGTTAACGCGTGATCCCGAAAAGACATTGCTCAACGGTCACGGATGCGATCCATCAGCACTTTGTCCTGGCCGCCGTCGATCTCGATCATGGTGCCGTTGACGAAGAAGGCAAGATCGGAGGCGAGGTAGGCAACGAGGTTGGCGACCTCGTCGCATTCGGCGATGCGGCCGAGCGGAATGCTCGCCGGCGCGAGCTTGTCGGCGTCCTCGTAGGAGAGCTTCATGTCGCGGGCCATCGCCTTGACCAGGCCGGTCCAGCGTTCGGTGCGCACCGGGCCGGGATTGACGGCGACGAAGCTGATATTGTGCTTGCCGTATTGGCTGGCGAGCGACTTGGTCAGATTTTGGCCGGCCGCGTTGGCGGCGCCGGGCGCGATCTCCCAATAGGAGACTTTGACGCCGTCATTGCCGATGAGATTGACGACGCGGCCTTTTTTCTGCTGCCGCATGATCGGCAGCACGTGCTTCATGCAGCGCACATAGCCCATGAATTTCAGTTGCAGCGCGCTCGCCCAATCGTCCTCGCTCAAATGCTCGATGACGCCGCCGGGCGCGGAACCCGCATTGTTGACCAGGATATCGATCCGGCCGAGCGCGGCGTGGGCCTGCTTGATGAAGTTCTCGGCGTCGGCGGCTTTGGTGAGGTCGGCGGTGATGGCGATGATCTTGCGTCCGGTCGCCTTGGCGATTTCGGCGGCGGCGGCTTCGAGCGGCTCCTTGCGCCTAGCGCAGATCGCGACATCGACGCCTTCGCGCGCCAGCGCCCATGCGATCGCCTTGCCGATGCCTTCGCTCGCGCCGGTGACGATCGCTTTCTTATCGGTCATCGCCAAATCCATGGCGGCGTCTCCCCTTGTTCCTGGTGCGCAATCTCAAGCCAGCATACGGACAATTGCCATCCCGGCAAACAGTGCGCCGATTGCGAGCACGACGGAGGCTACGACGTAAATCGCCGCACCGGCAAGCTGGCCGCGCTCATAGAGTAGCGCGGCTTCGAGCGAGAATGCCGAGAAGGTGGTGAAGCCGCCCAGAATGCCGGTGGTGAGAAACAGCCGCCAATGTTGCGGCAGCCCGGACTTGAGCGCGAAAAACTCCGCGATCAGGCCCATCGCCATCGAGCCGAGCACATTGATCAGGAGTGTCCCATAGGGAAAGGCGGTGCCGAAGACACGCGCCGCCATGAGATTGACGCCGTGACGCAACGCGGCGCCCAGGCCGCCGCCGAGAAATACGATCAGAAATGCCATTGCAATGCTCCGGAAAAGCGGTGCCCCGCAAGCCTTCATTCATGATTCATGCCGCTCACGACGACGCAGCTGCGCGCCGTCGCTAACGGCCACACAAAACACAATGGAGGCGGTGGGAGAGGAACAGACAGACTCCCACCGACGCCAAGCGCCCGGCAGGAGTCATCAGCCTCATCGGCGGTTACGGGGGGACTCCATCCCGATTTGATTTTAGCCTGGAATATAACGATAGCAAGCCGGAATTGTTTCCCGGCCTACCCGGCCCGGCGCTGATCGACGCGATCGTCGTCCGGAAACAGCCGATCCGACAGTTCAGTGCTGTAACGGAATTCGCTCTGCACGATCTTGGCATTGTTGCGCTCGCGGAGCGCCGCATCGGCCTCGCCATAGAGGAAGGCGAGGAAGGCATAGCGTCGGCCGCGCGTCACCGGCGTAACCTGATGCAGCGCGCCGCAGGAGAACACCATGGCGCCGCCATGCGGGGCGCGATAGCTGCGGCTGCCGAATTCCGGAAAGATAAGGTCGCAGCCGTCGTAGTCCTTGTTGAGGTTGATGGTCACGGCAAAGCGCCGGTGTTGCGCGCCGGCATTGACGTTGTCGCGGTGCCGATCGAAATGCCCGCCGAGCGCGCTGTCGTAACAGGCGACGATATAGCGATCCATCCGCGTCGCCGAGAATTGGAAAAAGCGCTCGATGGCCGGGACCAGCCGGCGCACGATCTGGCCGCGGATAGCGTCGCGCACGGCCGGCACCAGCACGCTTAAGTCGTTGCGGCGTTTGAGCCGGTAGTCGACGACGGTCGCCGTCTGCCCGTTGCAATCCAGCAGAAAGCCGGAATCCTTGCCGCCGAGCTTGTCGTAGAACTGCACGAGAAAGTCGCAGAGTTGAAAGTCGAGCACGCGCGGCACGATCAGGGCGGGCGCGGTCAGCGGCACGCCGACGGAATCGTCGACCGCCGGCAGGCTCGCCAGCACGCTGCGCACCGTTTGGGCGTGTCCGCCGGCGTGGTCCCAGGCGATATTCGCAACTGCCCGCAGCATCGGGTCGAGTACGATGGTACGCGGCATTTCAGTGGCGCCGAACGAACGGGTGATCGCGCCGTCAAAGTCGGCAAGAAACGCGATCGCCGACGTGCTTCGCGCGATGAAGGGCGCCGGATCGCCGGGCGGCGCGGTGAATACGCCATAGAATACGATCCGGTCCGGGTCGAAGAGTTGCGCGTCGCGAAGAAGCTCGAGGAGTTCCTGTTGCGCTTTCGGATGATGCGGCGAGCCCAGAAAGCTCAGCACGATCCAGCGGCCGGCGGCCACCTGCAGATTGAACGCGCCGGTGCCGATCAGCGGCGCGCCAAACCACGGCACCGGATCGCCCAAAACAATGCCGCCGTTGCCGGTCTCGCTCTCTGCCATGACGGACCCTTGGGTTGAGTTTTGCGCCCGCTCCATCGTCCGGTTTTATGGTAAATTTTCTCATAATCTGATGTGGCGCGGCCGTTTCGGTCGCGGCCTGCCGCAGGCAGGGCCTGCCGTGCAAGGCCTTCCAGATTCACACTTTTGTATTTTTGTCACGGCCGCATTTGACTATCTTTACGGCGAAAATTGATTCGCGATGCGCGCACCAGGGCCTCGACCGCCGTGACCGAACCCGCCCCACGATCAGCTTTCAGCTTGCGCATTCATCAGCTCGATCAGGTGCTGGAGCGCGATCCCGATGCGATCGACGCCCGCTTCGAGCGCGCCAGTCTGCTGCGAGAGCGCGGCGCATTCGAGGCGTCGAAGCGCGATTATCTCGAGCTGATCCGCCGAGAACCGGCGCATTTTGCCGCGCTGAACGATTTCGGAACGCTGGTTCTCAATGCTGGCTATCAGGAGGCGGCGCGCTCGCTTTACAGCGAGGCGGTGCGGCATCATCCGAGCAATCCCAACGGTCACGTCAACCTGGGAAATTTATTATTCCTGGCCGACGAGAAAGCCGAGGCGCGTGGGCACTACGAAGCGGCGCTGAAGCTCGACCCCGACCATATTCACGCTCATCGCGGCATGGGCAATGTGCTTGCCGAGATCGGCGATACGGCCGGCGCGCGCCGGCATCGCGACAAGGGCTTTAAAAATCATTTTCTGACAACGCTGCCCTATCGCGGCGAGGCGCCGCCGATCTCGATTCTGCTTCTGGTCGCAGCGTCAGGCGGCAACATCCCGACGAATTCGCTGCTCGACGATCGGATTTTTCAGACCACCGTGCTGGTGACCGAGTATGCCGATCCGGCGGTGCCATTACCGCCGCACGATCTGGTCTTTAACAGCATCGGCGATGCGGATTTATCCCGCGAGGGACTTAAAAGCGCCTTTGCGGTGCTGGCGCGCACCAAGCGGCCGGTACTCAATCATCCCGCTCAGGTCCTTAAGACCGGACGAGCCGCCAATATCGACCGGCTGCGCGGGCTGTCGAACGTTGTGGTTCCACGCGTCATAACGGCGCCGCGGCGTCTGCTTGCCGGCCCGGAGGCAACGACCGTTATCGCCGACAACGGTCTTGCCTTTCCCCTGCTGGTACGTGCGCCGGGGTTTCACACCGGCATACATTTCATCCGGGTGGAAACGCTTGAGGATCTTGCCGCCGCGGTGACGCAATTTCCCGGCAACGACGCATGGCTCATCGAACAACTCGATGCCCGGGGGCCCGAAGGCCTATATCGCAAATATCGCGTCATGATCGTCGAGGGCAAGTTGTATCCATTGCACTTGGCGATTTCACGAGACTGGAAAGTTCATTATTTCAGGGCCGACATGGCGCACTCCGCGGAGAACCGCGCAAAGGATGCCGCGTTTCTCGACAATATGACGAGCGTACTCGGCCCGCGCGCCGTTGCGGCGCTCGAGCGGATCAGCGCAGAGCTTGGCCTTGACTATGGCGGCATTGATTTCGCGGTGAATGCGCAGGGCGATGTTCTGTTCTTCGAAGCAAACGCGACCATGGTCATGGTCCCGCTCACGTCGGACGAAAAATGGGCCTATCGCCGGCCGGCGTTCGAAAGGGTGTTTGCGGCGATCCGCGCCATGCTGATCGAGCGTTCGACCGCCGCTGGCGCGACGTAGATTTCGCCTGTCAGGATTTCACGACAGAAAAAGCCGAGCATTGCCTCGCTGATTAAATCGCTCCTTAATAAACCCTTAACTATAAGTTGCCCAAACTACGTAGGCTGGCCGTGTCTCATAAGAAGAAGAGAAAAGCGCGGATCGCGGCCCGCCGCAGGCAACCAGGGAAACGCCGATGACCAGCAATCAGCGTCGCATTGCGATCGCGTTCGTTGTCAGCATGCTCGGTGGCGCAGCGCTTGCCGAAGACGGCGTCTCTGCCGGCAAGATCGTGTTCGGGCAGGTCGCGGCGCTCACCGGACCGGCTCAGGATCTCGGCCAGGGCATGCGCCAAGGCATCTTGGCGGCGTTCGACGACGCCAATCGCCGCGGCGGGATCGCCGGCCGTACGCTCGAACTCAAATCGCTCGACGACGGCTACGAGCCGGAAAAGACCGTCGAGGCGACGCAGAAGATCATCGACGATGAAAAGGTCTTCGCCGTCGTCGGCGCAGTCGGAACGCCGACATCGAAAGCCGGGCAGCCGATCGCCACCGCGGCGAAGGTGCCGTTCATCGGCCCGTTCACCGGCGCCGAGTTTTTGCGCGATCCCTATAATCGCTATGTCGTCAACGTCCGCGCATCCTATTTCCAGGAGACTGAGGCGTGGATCGAGCACCTGACCAAGGATCTCGGCATTACCCGGATCGCGGTCCTCTACCAGGACGACGCTTTCGGTCTCGCCGGACTTGACGGCGTGCAGCGCGCGCTCGCCAAGCGCAACATGTCGCTCGTCGCTTCGGGTTCGTTCAAGCGCAATACCACGGCGGTGAAGTCGGCTCTGCTTGACATCATGAAGGGCCAGCCGGAAGCGGTGGTGACGGTCGCGCCGTACAAGCCGGTCGCGGAATTCATTAAGCTCGCGCACCAGGTCAAGCTCGACGCTGTGTTCGTCGCGATCTCGTTTGTCGGCTCGAACTCGCTGGCGCAGGAACTCGGCAGCGAAGGCGCGGGCGTCATCATCAGCCAAGTGGTGCCGTCGCCGTGGGACGCATCCCTGCCGGTCGTGGCCGCATATCAGAGCGCCATGACTGCGGACGACGCCAAGGCTCAAGCCGGCTTCGTCTCGTTGGAAGGCTATCTGGTGGGCCGGCTCGTGGTCGAGGCGCTCAAGCGCGTCAATGGCGAACCGACGCGCGAAAAACTTCTCGATGCCATTGCCGCGGCGCCGTTCGACCTTGGTGGCGTCAAGCTGAGCTACGGGCCGACCAAGAACCAAGGCTCGGATCAGGTGTTCTTCACGATCTTGCAAGCCGACGGATCTTTCAAGCCCGTCGTTCGGCTTGCCAGGGTGGCGGGACAGTGACGGACCACGGCTTCGCTCGCGGCCGGCTCGGCGCGCTGTCCTGGCTGAGCACGATCCGCGCGCGCCTGTATTTGGCTTTTGGTCTTGCCGCCGGCATGACGGTGGTCGGTTCTTTGTTTGCGCTGTTTGCATCTGCGAATATCAGCGGGACTTTGCGCGAAATCGTTTCTCGCAGCATGCCGGCGACTGTCGAGTCCTTCCGGCTATCGGAGGAGACGGGCCGGCTTATCGGCTCCGCGCCGCGTTTGATTGCGGTCGAGAGCGAAAATCACAGAGCAGAGGTCGCCGCTGAAATCGGCGCGCAATCGCGCAATCTTGAGGCCAGGATCGAGCGGCTGCGGACGCTCGACGCCAGTGAAAGCACTGAAATCGCGGTCGCGCGGTCGGCGATGGAGGGGCGCCTTGGGGCGCTCAACGAAGCTGTCGCCGATCGTATTCGAATTTCCGATCAACGCCGCGCGCTCGCGCTTGCCATCCGCACGGCTCATGAAAATCTGCTCGAGGCTATCACGCCTGCCATCGACGATGCCAATTTCGATCTCATGACCAAAAGCCAGGCGGCGGAGACGAGGAGCGATCTCAATCAGTCGATCGATGCGCTACGCCGTCTCCTCGAAGTGCAGGCGGACGCCAATCTTCTCGCCGGGCTGCTGATCGAATCGTCGATGGTGACCGATATTGCCAGCTTGCCGCCGATGCGCGATCTCATCGCGGCTGCGGAGCGCAATATCGACATCAATCTGAAGGCGCTTCCCGCATCCGATCAACGCGCCAAAATTGGCGGCCTGTACGGCAAGCTTGCGGCGCTTGGCGGCGACTTCGGCATCATCACGCAGCGGACCAATGAGCTCAAGCGCGAGCACGAGGCCCAGGAGGTCTATGCGGCGGCGCTCGCGGAAGCGACCAAGCTCAGAAATGCCGTTGAAGCCTTGATCCAGCGTCAAGGCACGATCGCGCAGACGCTCTCGACGCGGGCCATTGCGCAGATCACGCTCGGGCGCGTCCTTCTCATCGTGCTGAGCATTGCGGCGCTGGCGGCTGCCGGTTTGATTGCGTGGCTCTATGTCGGGCGCAGCATCATCGGCCGATTGACGTTGCTAAGCGACGCCATGCACCGGATCGCACAAGGCGAAGTAAACGTGCCGGTTGCCGTAGGCGGCCACGACGAGATCGCCGGCATGGCTCAGGCGCTGTTGGTGTTTCGACAGGCCATCGAGGACCTCACCGCCGCGCGCCAGACCGAGGCCGATCGGGCGCGGCAATCGGAGTTGCGCCGCAAGCTGATCGAATCTGCCACGCAAAATTTTGAACATGCGGTGAACGATATCGTTCAGGCGCTCGATGGCGCCTCCAAGACGATGGATCGTTGCGCCCAGATCATGGCGGTGGCCGCCAAGCAGAATCAGACGCAGGCCGCCGCTACCGCATCGGCGTCCGAGGAAGCGACGACGAACGTCAGCAACGTCGCCATGGCCGCCGACGAAATCGCTCAATCGGTGGAACAGATTTCCAATCAGGCGCGCTCCTCGGCTGACATCGCGCGCCAAGCCAGCGATGAAGCCAAGGCGATTATCGATACGGTCGAGCGGTTGGCGGCGACCGTCGGTCAGATCAATAACGTCAGTAATCTCATTCGCGATGTAGCTTCGCAGACCAATTTGCTGGCGCTCAACGCGACGATCGAGGCGGCGCGGGCNNGCCGCGGCTTCGCCGTCGTCGCCCAAGAGGTCAAGAGCCTCGCGGCGCAAACCGAGAAGGCGACGGGCGACATCACTCAGCAAATCTCCTCGATCGAGGCGACCACCTCGAACATGGTTGCGGCGATGAAGGCGGTTGCGGGGACGATCGGGCAGCTCGACGAGAACGCCAACGATATTTCGATCGCGGTGCAGCAGCAGGACGCCGTCAGCAAGGAGATCGCGCGCAGCGCCAACGCCGCGGCGGACCGCACACGCGAGGTCTCCGCGAGCGTGGTGCAAGTCTCCGACGCTGCGGCCAAGACCGGGCAGGTTGCGGACGCCGTCCTCAACGCCGGCAGCGAGCTTGCGGCGAAGTCCGGGAAGCTGCGGGCGGAAGTCGAGCGCTTTCTGGGCCAGGT
>PLTE01000134.1 GCA_003164375.1 Hyphomicrobiales bacterium
GCCGCAGCGTGGCGTTGAGCTTCTCGACATCGTCACGCTCTTTCATGCCGGCGGCATTAACGTTTTTGGCGACGATCGCGCGCACGTCGTCGGGCAGGCTTTCCCAAGCCCGCCGGTTGGCCAGGAACCAGAAGCCGTCCCANNCGTCCCACATGTGATTGGTCAGCGAACAATACTTCTGCACTTCGTAGAGCTTGGCGGTGGCGATGATCGCCAAGGGATTCTCCTCGCCGTCGACGATCTTGGTCTGCAGCGCCGAATACACCTCGTTGAAGTTGATCGAGGCCGGCGACGCCTCGAATGCCTTGAACAGCGATGTCCACAACGGCGACGGCGGCACCCGTAGCTTCATGCCGCGGAAATCGTCCGGCGTCTCGACGGGCTTGGTGGAAGTCGTGGTCTGCCGAAAGCCATTGTCCCAGATCTTGTCCATGACGACGAGATTGGCCTTGACGATCTGGGCGCGAATATAGGCGCCGAGATCGCCATCCATCGCCTTCCACACGGTGTCGTAGTCCGGGAACGCAAACCCCATGCCGTTAATCGAGGCCGCCGGCACCAACGTCGACAGAATGAGCCCCGACAGCGTGAAGAACTCGACCCCACCGGAACGAACTTGGCTCAGCGTGTCGGTATCGGAACCGAGCTGGCTCGACGGAAAGACCTGCAGGTCGAAGCGGCCTTGAGTCTCCTGTTTGATCGCGGCCGCCATTTCCCGGGCGCGGACGTTCATCGGATGCGTTTCAGGAAGATTGTTGGCGTATTTGTAAGTCCATTGCACGGCCTGGGCGCGGGCGACCAGGGGCGCACCAACTGCAGACGCCAGCACCGTCGAACCGGCGGCTGCGAGCAAGCGACGGCGAGACAGCTCCATGGACAATCCTCCCTTCGGGCGAACGTCTGACGCGCTCGCTACCCTGCAACACTAGTCCACTTTCCGCGGACCGTGAAATTTTATCGGATTGACCACTACCGGAGTGGGATGCGCTGTCAAGCGCGATGCCAAAGCGGGATGGGAATGCCGCTGTTCATTGATGTCATTCGTCGATCACGAATAAGATTTCAGCGAATGGCGGTGCTTCCGGGCGCGTTACAACGGGCGGGCTCAAGCGTGCGAAGTGACGCCGTCTAGATTTTCGGCTTACGCGAGATGTGATAGGTCAACACGCCGGTGAGAAAATCGCAACTTTCGATACCGGTGAAGCCAACGCCTTCGAGCAGCACCGCGAGCTCATGCGGCGTGTAGAAGTGCCGTATGGCGTTAGCAAAATAGCCGACGCATTTTTTGCTCTCGGCGGAACTGCCGAAAAGCATCGCCGTGAACCACACCGAGAACCGCAAAAAGGCCAAATAGGGAATTTCAACGATCTTGGATGCCGGGCGCAGCATATCGTTATGACAGAAGATGCCGCCGGGTTTGAGCACGCGGTGGATCTCCTTAAACGCCTTGATGATCTCGAGATGGCGCGATGCGAATTGCAACGTGACCGCGTCGAACGAGTTGTCGGCAAACGGCAAAACATGGGCGTCACAGACGCCCGCATGGATGGTCAGATTGCGCTCGCGGGCGCGGCGCTGCCCCTCGGCCGTCATGTGCTCGCTTCGATCCACGGTATGAACCTGAAGCGTCGGATCATTGGTAAAAAGCCGCAGCGGAATATCATGCGTGCCCGAACAGACGTCGAGCACGCGTGCGCCGCGCGGCAGATGCCGTTGGATCGCTACCGCAAACCGATTGCTCCATCGTGAACAATGGCCCAGCGACGCGATCGCATTGCCTTTATCGTAATAGGTGGGCACGTCACGAAAAACCGCGGGAATGAGGTTCTGCCACGTGTCGCGAAACAGAAGCGAACGGAGATCTTCCCGCTTCAATAAATCTTCTGAGATGCTCATCCGAATTGATCTCCAATTGATCAGGCTGTTCTCGAGGCGGTATTCGGCAGCCGCCGCAGAGGCCCGGACATCGATTGCGATGATATCACGTTTTTCCCATGTTCCAGGTCCGTCCGCCAATTTGGCAGTCCGGACATCGAACATCTTGCTGCAGCGCACTCCGTGAGATTACCTAGCGTCGGGGTAGCGGCTGGACGGCGGCCGATCCCACTGGCGACCGGTACGGTATCTAGAGAGCCGGGGAATTGATCTGGCTCAATCCGAGCGGGCTTCATTGCGATTTCGGTTCCGACCTTGTCGCCATTCGCTAAGTCGACCGTTCATGCCGAAGGGGCGACGGGTTTTTCGAGCAGCAAGGCAAAACGGGCCTCGATGCCGGCGCCGGGCACACAGCAACCNNCCCCCCCCCCCGCAGAAAGCTAGTCGTCGAGCAGCCCCTCGAACTCGACCCGAATACTCTCTCCCGGCGTGCAGCCGTGGCCTTCGCCGGCGACAAACAGCGCGCGGGCCTGCTCGGCCGTTGCCACCTCGACGCACGACTCTTCGAGCCGCGTCACCAGCATCCTGGCGTGGAACAAGCGTGCTCTGGGTCGCGCTGCGCTTGCAGATCGCGTTGCAGTTCTTGTTGCGGTCATGAGATATCGCTCGCCAATCATCGGTTCATCGAAGCTTAGGTCGATGCGCCGCTAGAACAAAGAAGAAACAAGAGAGGGGTGGAGTTCCACCGTGGAACATGAGTTCCGTGATATCGTTGAATCCGCGCCGCCCGACCGAACCTGTGCCTAGATCAGGCCGGGAACTTGTCCTTTGAGCATGAGTTTTCGGACGCCGGTTGCGGCGTTCGGGATCACGCCGCAGTAACGGAGTATCGCCGTGGCCCCGCGCGCATATTGGAAAGCCTATCTCAAGCTTTCACTGGTCTCATGCCCGATCGCGCTGTTCCCGGCCGCCTCGGAGCGCGAGAAAATCAGTTTCCACCAGCTCAACAAGGAAACCGGCAACCGCATCCGCCACCGGAAAGTCGATGCCGATACCGGCGACGAGGTCGACAATGCCGACATCGTCAAAGGCTATGAGGTCGCCAAAGGCGAATATATCGAACTCGATCCGGACGAGATCGATGCCGTCGCCATCGAGAGCAAACGTGTCATTGAAATCGAAGAATTCGTGGCGAAGAGCGAGATCGACGAGCTTTTTCTGCACGATCCCTATTACGTCGTGCCGGATGGCGATGTCGGCCAGTAGGCGTTCGCGGTGATCCGCGAGGCGATCCGCAAGGAAGGCATGGTGGGGCTTGGCAAGATCGTGTTCACCTCGCGCGAGCACATCATCGCGTTGGAAGCACGCGGCAAGGGCATGGTCGGCGTCACGCTGCGCTTCCCATACGAAGTGCGCAAGGAGGACGAATATTTCAACGGCATCGAGGACGAGAAGATCCCGAAAGACATGCTCGATCTCGCTCTCCATATCGTCGAGACCAAGACCGGGCACTTCAAGCCTGCCGAGTTCAAGGACGAGTACGAAGACGCGCTCAAGGACCTGCTGCGCAAGAAGCAAAAAGGCGAGAAGATCGAGCGGCCGAAAGAGCGGGCGCCGTCGAACGTCATCAACCTGATGGATGCGCTGCGGCAAAGCGTCAAGGCCGGCGGCAGCAGCGCGCGAGCGCCGAAACAGTTGCGCAGCCGGGCGCGGCACAAGAAGGCAAGCTGATGCCGGGCAAGCGCGCGCGGATTGACGAGGAGACCTGGCACCAGCTCGATCCGCTCGGCCGCGAGCAGATGAAGGACTTCGCGGAACTGGCCGACGAGGCATTCCGCGATCTGCTCAAGAAGCACGGCCGGCCGGTCGATCTCAATGATGCGTTGCGCCGCAGCGCCGGCGCGTCGGCAACGCTGCATCAGCTGCGGCCCGGCAAAGCCGAGAAGGCGCGGCGGCGTTGAACGCGATTGCGCCCCCGCGCCGGCCCGCCAATCGCGGCATACCCGAGCATCACAGCCCCAGTAGTTTCTTGCTGTTGCCGCCGGCGAGCGCCGCGATGGTTGCGGCATCAAAACCCTCGACGCCAGCGATGTGACCCAGCGGATCGTATTCGGCCATGTCATAGGGATAGTCGGTGCCCAAGACGACATGGTCGGCGCCAAATACGCGTACCAGCTCGGCGAGCTGATACGGCGTGAACACGACTGTGTCGACGTAGATGCGTTTGAGATAGCTCGTCGGCGGCTGCGGCAGGTCGCCGTGAGTGTCCGAGCGGGCGCCCCAGGCGTGGTCGATGCGGCCGGGATAAGCGCCGAGATAGCCGCCGCCGTGCACCGCGAGAATCTTGAGCTTGGGGTGACGTTCCAGCACGCCGTCGAAGATCAGATAATGCAATGCAATCGTCGTCTCCAGCGGATTGCCGACGACGTTGTTGAAATAAAACCGCGACAGCCGCGAAGCCTCGGTAAAGCCGTTGGGATGGATCATCACCAGTGCGCCGAGCTCTTCGGCCTTTTTCCAGAACGGCGCGAAGGCCGGATCGGATAATTCCTTGCCGGCGATGGTGGTCAAAATCTCGACGCCGGTGAAGCCGAGCTTTTTGACGCAGCGATCGAGCTCCTTCACGGCTTCGTTGCCGTCGGTCATCGGCACCGCGCCAAAACCTTTAAGCCGATCGGGCTTTTTCGCGCAGAACGCGGCGATGCCGTCGTTGACCATCTGCGTTGCCGGCACGGCAACGTCGAGCGGCACCGTGTAATAACATTGCGGCGGCGGCGGCGCGATCATCTGAACGTCGATGCCCATGGCGTCGAGATCGGCGAGTCTGTGCTCATGCCCGCCGCGCGCGGTGATGTCGGCTTCCTGCTTCTGCGACAGCGCCTTGGTTTCCGCATTGGCGAAATGCGCCAGCGGAATGGTTGCCCAATCGAGATGCGGCGCGACGAATTTCGCCGCTTCCGGCACCGCGACATGGGAATGGATATCGATCGTGACGCTTTGCGGCCGCGTCTCGCGGCCGGGCTTGCCGTGGCGGCGTGCCGCGGTCGGGGCGTATTTATTCCATTGGCTGGGCATTGGGGTTCCTTGAGGCTTTCTTGCGGTCAGCGTTTCCGGGAGCGGGGAAAGCACAGTGAACGGCGATGTGCAATAAGAAAGCGCGCCAAGCGTACCCTTGGCAGCGGCAGTTTCGCGTCTCAAATCGAAATCTGCCGTCCGATCTCGACCACGTGCTCGCCGGGTAGCCGGAAATAGTCGGTGACGTGCGAGGCGTTGCGCACCATCGCGGCGAATATGGCTTCCTGCCATCGCGGCAGCGTCGCGCCGTGCTCGCGGCGCAGGATGCTTTCGTGACCGACGTAATAAGTCACGTCGTCAAGGCGAAGGCCGCAGCCTTCGCGGTGGGCTTCAGCAAGTAGCCGAGGAATATTCGGTCGCTCCATGAAGCCGAAACGCGCCGTCACGCGCCAAAAATTGTCGCCTTCCCGCTCGATCGCCAGACGGTCGCCCGCTTGCACCCGCGGTCGCGATTCGGTCAGGATCCGCAGCACGACGACGAATTCGTGCAGCGCGCGGTTATGCTTGAGATGCCAGATCAGCACCGGCGGCACGCCGGCCGCGGTGCGGGTGAGAAAGACCGCCGAGCCCGGCACGCGCGGAATGCCGCGTGCCTTGAGATCGGCGAGAAAATCCGTCACCGGCACCGGCGCCAGTTCCTGACTTTGAGCCACCGCAGCCATGCCGCGATGCCAAATCAGCATCACGCCATAGACACAGGCGGCAAGCAGCAACGGCACGTAGCCGCCGTCGGCGATCTTCAGCGAATTCGCCGCAAAAAACCCGGCGTCGACGAACACGAACAGGCCGGCCAAGGCGGCGCTCGTCGCCAGCCGCCACCGCCAGATCTCACGCATGGCAATGAACAGCAGAAACGAGGTCATCAGCATCGTCAGCGACACCGCAATGCCGTAGGCGGCGGCGAGATTGTCGGATTTACGAAAGCCGAGCGTCAGCGCGATGGTGACCACCATCAACACCCAATTGACGACGCCGACATAGATCTGGCCGTAGCCCATTTCCGAGGTCTGCGTGATGCGAATGCGCGGCAGCCAGCCGAGCTGGATCGCCTGCCGGGTCATCGAGAAGGCGCCGGTGATGATCGATTGGCTGGCGATGATGGTGGCGACCGTCGCCAGACACACCAGCGGAATGAGCAGTGGCGCCGGGCACAGCCGGTAGAACACGTTGTTGGCGATCGGCTCGCCGGACAGCGTGATCGCGCACTGGCCGGCATAATTGAGCACCAGGGAGGGAAACACGATCGCCGACCAGGCGAGCCGGATCGGGCGCTTGCCGAAATGGCCCATGTCGGCATAGAGCGCCTCGGCGCCGGTCACGCAGAGGAAGATTCCGCCGAGCAACAGAAAGCCGCCAAAGCCGTTGTCGGCGAGAAGTCGGAAGCCATAATAAGGATTGACGGCGAAGAGGACCGCGGGATTGCGGGCAATGCCCCAGACGCCGAGCACGCCGATCGCAACGAACCAGACCGCCATGATCGGCCCGAAAGCCGAGCCGATGCGCGACGTGCCGAGCGGCTGCACCGCGAACAGGAGCACAAGGATCGCGACCGCGCCCGGCACCACATAAGGAGCGAATCCCGGCGTCGCGATGTCGAGGCCTTCGAGCGCGGAGAGCACGGAAATCGCCGGCGTGATGGCGCCGTCGCCGTAGATCAGCGCCGCTCCCAACAGGCCGGCGAGCACGATCGCCGGACGCCTTCGCCGCTGCACACCGAGTAACGACATCAAGGCGAGAATGCCGCCCTCGCCGTCGTTGTCGATACTCATGGCGACCGTCACGTATTTGACCGTCGTGATGAGAAACAACGTCCAGACCAACAGCGACAAGATACCGAGAATGCGCTCCGGAGTGGCGTCGCCGCCGAGGAAAGCGAATGCCGTCTTCAGCGTGTAGAGCGGGCTGGTGCCGATATCGCCGAACACGATGCCGAGCGCCGACAGCCCGGTGAATGCGAGCGCGGCACGGCTGGACTTCGCGCCCGCGGCGGCGGTTGCCTCACTAGACGAATTCGAGGTCATGGGCCGGCGCGACGGTTGGCGGGCGTCCGAACTGGGTGCATCCATCTTTCCTTCAGCGGCACGTCATGGGAAGCAAAGATGGATCAGCCTGCGTAAAATCGTGGTGACCATGTGGCGCACGCGCTAATGCTGCGGCCCGCTGAGGCTGAGATCGCGCTCGGCGCGGAAGATATTGCTGTAGAGGTTGGCGATCCATTGCCGTCCGCTCGAGGTGACGTTGAGGTAGCGGATCGCGGTCTGAACATGGGCGGAGACGCTGTTCCAATAGAATTGCGGATACAGATCGGTGAGATCGGCCGGCGACGTATAGCCCAATTGCTTGTTCATCCCGACTTCCTCGAATTCGTAGTACAATGCGTTCGCTTTGCGCAGGTAATGCGGATCGCCCAACTGGCCGATCAGATCGGCGGCGCGCACCAGCATGCCTTCTTCGTTCTCGGGATCGTCGGCACCGTGCGACGAGGGAAAACGCGTGAACTCGATGGCGCTGGCGATTCTCTCGGCATCAAGCGGCTCGATCTTGGCGATGCGATCCATCACGAACAGTTTCGAACGATCGACGTGATAGGGCAACAGCGCGGCGTCGGACGAACCGCGCGGCAGCTTGGCCTTGCCACCCTTGGCGTCGATGACGTAGCCATCGGCGCCGTCGCCCCTGAGAATGCCGCGCACGTAGCCGATGTCGTGCAACAGACAGGCGACGATGACGTGGGAAAAATCGCTGGGATAGGTCGGCATCAGCAGCGCCCGACCCTTCATAATGTCGTAGCCGACCATCGTCACCAGCATGGTGTGCTCGACATTGTGGTAGAGCGCGTCGCTGTTGCCGATGCATTCGAGTGCAAGGCGGGCGACCGATGGAATGAGCTCGGTCAGCGCCGCATGGGTGGAAGCAAACCTGCGGCTTAAATGCTCGGCGAGGTAGGACCCCAGAGCCTCCGCCGCCAATTCCGGAACGGTGATCAAGTCATAGCCCTCCACGCCGGCCCGCCATGGTGACGGCGCGTGTCGCAATTTGCAATACGGGTCCGCTATGCCGGCCTGCGGGGGATGGATTCTTCAAAACACTCCCAAATGCTGGCGCAGGTCGACGTCGTCGTTCTTTAGCGCGGCGGCGGTCGAGATCACCGCGACGCGGCCGGAGTTGAGAATGACGATGTCGTCGGCGATGTCGAACACGAGCTTCGGGCTCTGCTCGACCAGCACGATAGAGAGACCGCTTTCCTTCAGCTTGCGGATGGTCGCCATGACCTCGGCGACGATTTGCGGCGCCAGTCCCTCGGACGGCTCGTCCATCAACAGCACGCGCGGATTGGCCATCAGCGCACGGCCGATGGCGAGCATCTGCTGCTCGCCGCCGGACAGGTAGCCGGCGAGCTGGCTGCGCCGTTCGGCGAGGCGGGGAAACATGGCGAATACGGTGGCTTCGGTCCACGGCGCGTGCCGGCCGGTAAAACCGGTTTGCGCCGCCACCATCAGGTTCTCGCGCACGGTGAGGCTTTTGAATACGCGGCGGCCTTGCGGCACCAGCGCGACACCGCGCGCGGCGATCATTTCCGGCGGCAGCCGCGCCACCGGGGTGCCGAACACTTCGACGCTGCCGGTGCGCGGCGGAACGAGACCGACGCTGACATTCATGCAGGTCGATTTGCCGGCGCCATTGCGGCCGAGCAGCCCAAGCAGCCGGCCGGCGCCGAGCACGAACGACACCTTCTGCAGCACGTGACTGTCGCCGTAGAAGGCATCGACGTCGGAAAGCTCGAGCGCGCTATTCGCCAAGATAGACCTCCCGCGTGCGCGGATCGGCCACCACTTCGGTCCGGGTCCCTTCGACGATCACCTCGCCGAAATGCAAAAGCGTGATGCGATCGGCGAAGTCCAGCGCCACGTCCATGTCGTGCTCGATCATGACGATGGTGACNNGATCTCCACCCGCCGCCGCTCGCCGTAGGAGGTCTCCGCCAGCGGCCGCCCGGCGATGTGATCTAGGCCGACGCGCGTCAGCGCCGTGCGCGCTTGCGCATTGAGGTGCCGCTGGCGGTCGAGCGCAAGCAGCGGATTCCAGCGCAGCGGCGACAGACCGAGCAACGCCAGCGTCACATTGCGCTCGATAGTGTCGCGCGCAAACAGCGTGATGATCTGATAGGTCCGCGCCATGCCGAGATGGGTGCGTTTGCGGCTCGGCGTGCGGGTGATGTCGCGGCCGAACAGCGCGATCGAGCCGTTGTCGGGCGCAAGCTCCCCGGTAATAAGATTGAACAATGTGGTCTTGCCGGCGCNNTTGCCGGCGCCGTTCGGCCCGATAATAAGCCGCCGCTCGCCGGCGTCGACATTGAGATTGACGTTGGTGGTGACGCGCAAGCCGCCGAACGATTTGCTCAAATTGTTGACGACGAGCGCGGTCATGGCTGCGGCCTCGTGGCAATGACCGCAGCCTCGCGCCGGCTCAGCGCCCGCCATGCCGAGCGCCAAAGCCGCACCGCGCCGGGCACTAGACCCTCCGGCATGAACACCACGATGGCGACGAAGATGGCGCCGAGCATGAAATTCCAGCGCGTGACATAGGCG
>PLTE01000039.1 GCA_003164375.1 Hyphomicrobiales bacterium
TGTTGGTGAAGGTGACGGCCAGGATTTCGCCGGGCCGGGCGCGGCCGAGATTCAGGATATGGGCGATGCGCACGGTGAGGACGCGGGTCTTGCCGGTGCCGGCGCCGGCCAGCACCAGCACCGGGCCGTCGAGCGTCTCGACCGCAAGCCGCTGCTCGGGATTGAGCCCGGCGAGATAGGCGGTCGGCGCGGCGGCGGCCTGGGCGCGCGCGGCAATGCCGCCCGGCGCAGGGGCGGGCGGGGCGACCGGTTCGACGCTGCGCTTTAAGGGGTCAGCCAAGATGCTGCGTGCCACTGATTCTCATGCACGGAAGATGGCACCTGGGCGCGGCTTTTACGAGGCTTCCCTACCCCGTCATCCCGGGCATGGCGATGCGCCGGCCGGCGGCTTCCGGCACCGGCAGGCCGGCGTGTGCCGCTTTCATGCGCGCAAGCCGCGCGGCGATGGGTTCCGGGAACGCGGCGGTCTTTTTCGTGGTCATGTCGACATGGAGCGCCATGTTCTCGGAACTGGCCGACAGCCAGCCGTCCTCGGCGTGATAAAGCTGCTCGAAATAGTGCAGGCGCTTGGTGTCGAAGCCGAGGAGCTGAAACGTCACGCGCACCGGGTCGCCGGCATGCAGCTCGCGCAAATAGCGCAGATGCACTTCGGCGGTGAAGCAGGAATGCCGGCTGGTTTCGAGATAGCCGGGGCCCAAGCCCAACAGCTCATAGGCTTCGTCGACGGCGCGGTCGAACAGCACATTATAGTAAGCCATGTTGAGATGGCCGTTATGATCGATCCAGCCGGCTTCGACCCGCGCCGGCGAAGCAACGAAAGGCGCAAAGAAGGCGGGTTCGAGGTCGCGGCGATCGAGCATGGTTGCAATGTGAAGGATTCGCCGTTCGCTGTGCAAGGCCGGCAGATCGTGCGACTTGACCCACGCCCGCGCGGCCGCCACGTTGAGCCGAAGAAACAAGGAAACGCCAGCTTGAGGAAAGACCATGGCGCTGCTTGAAGCCATCGAACGCACGCCGCGCGACCGCAAGGCAGCCGACACCGTGATCGCCGCGCTGGCCGCGCGGTTCGGCAACCGGCTCGTCACCTCCCAAGCGGTGCGCGAGCAGCACGGCCATACCACGACCTGGCTCGCCAACCAGCCGCCCGATGCGGTGGTGTTTCCGCAAGCGACCGAGGATGTGCAGGAGGTCGTGCGCCTGTGCGCGACGCACCGCGTTCCCGTCGTCGCCTTCGGCACCGGCACCTCGCTGGAAGGNNAACGAGCATCTGCGCGACCAGGGCGTGTTCTTTCCGATCGATCCGGGCGCCGACGCTTCCCTCGGCGGCATGGCGGCGACGCGGTGTTCCGGTACCAATGCGGTGCGCTACGGCACCATGCGGGACAATGTGCTGGCGCTCAAAGTCGTGCTCGCCAATGGCGAGGTGATCTCGACCGCGCGCCGGGCAAAGAAATCTTCCGCGGGCTACGACCTGACGCGGCTGATGATCGGCTCCGAAGGCACGCTCGGCATCATCACCGAATTGACGCTGCGGCTCTCGGGCATCCCGGAGGCGATCTCGTCGGGGATTTGTCCGTTCCCGTCGGTCGAGGCGGCGTGCAACGCGACCATCCTCGCCATCCAGTCCGGCATTCCGGTAGCGCGCATCGAGTTGCTCGACGCGCTGCAGGTGAAAGCCTGCAATGCCTATTCCAATCTCACCCTGCCGGAAACGCCGATGTTGTTCCTGGAGTTTCACGGCACCGAAGCCAGCGTCGCCGAACAATCGCAGCGGTTCGGCGAGATCGCAGGCGAGCTTGGCGGCGGCCCGTTCGATTGGGCGACGCGCGCCGAGGACCGCACCAGGCTGTGGCAGGCGCGGCACGACGCCTATTGGGCGGCGCGGCGTTTGCGGCCGGGCACCCAGGCGCTGTCGTCCGACGTCTGCGTTCCGATTTCGCGGCTGGCGGAATGCGTCACTGCGACCCAGCGCGACGCCGCGGAGAGCCGGTTCATCGCGCCGATCGTCGGTCACGTCGGCGACGGCAATTTCCACATGTTGCTGATGGTCGATCTTGCCGACCCTGACGAGATCAAACGCGCGGAGGCGTTGCTCGAACGCCTGGTCGACCGTGCGCTCGCCATGGACGGCACCTGTACCGGCGAGCACGGCATCGGCCAGGGCAAGATGAAATATCTTGCCGCCGAGCACGGCGAGCCGGCGCTCGCCGCCATGCGCGCTATCAAGCGGGCGCTCGACCCGCTCGACATCTTCAATCCAGGCAAGATCATCAGCCTGTGAACGGCGTATGCCGCCCGATCGGCTATTCCGCTGCCCGTAGCGCCGCCGGCGACATCAACATCATGTCGCGGGGGGTATGGACGGAATCGATGCTCCTGCCATCGGCGTGGCCGTTGCCGTCGGTCTTGGCCTGAAAATGGCCGAGCACGAACAGACGTACCGCCGACGACAGATTGCCATGGTGGCGCTCTGAATCGATCGACGCGACCAAGTCGGACAAGGTGATATGCCGGCTGATCGCGATATCCTTCAGCCCCTTCCAGAAGGCATCTTCGAGGCTGACGCTGGTCTTATGACCGGCGATGACGATCGAGCGCTTTACCACAGGCGATTTCATTTTCTAGCTCCCGTTATGATCCTGTGCTGATCTAGACAGGTCACGGCCCGGGCGCTTTGCGCTCGATCAAATTTTCGTTCGGCCTTCGACCGGCCATGGACCAGACGGTTGGCGGCGGCCTCCTGCTCGGCTTTGAGCCGCTTTGCCCGCTTGCGTTGGGTGCGAAGATTGACGATCTCGGTCATAGAGCGAACCTCCTAGAGCGCCTCGATAGGAAAAAAGTGGCCGGAACTGCCCGCAGCGTGGGCTTGAGGCCCAATTCTTGTGCGGGTGGTACCCTGATACGCTGTCGGTCGATTACGGCAACCGACGGGAGGCATTCTATCGCGCCGGTTACAGCCATTCCGTGGAAGGTTTTTCAGGATCTTCCGGCCGATCGGCAATACTCAATTCGACTTCGCGACTGCACTTAGCACAACATTCATGCAAGTCCGGCCCAGTGTAAATACGTACCACAACCTATGAATGCTCACGGCACTTCGATATCAATCCGCCAAATAGGTGGCGCCCGCAGAAGCTTACGGCGATTGGCCCATCAGGCGTCGGGGCGGGTCATGCGCGCCGGCTGCACCAGGCGATCGAACTCCTTGGCCGAGACGAAGCCGAGCCGGACCGCCTCTTCCCGCAACGTCGTGCCGTTGGCGTGGGCCGTTTTGGCGATCTGCGCCGCCTTGTCATAGCCGATGCGCGGCGCCAGCGCGGTGACCAGCATCAGCGAGTTTTTCATCAATTCACGAATGCGCGGCTCGTTGGCGCGGATGCCGGCGACGCAATGATCGGTGAAAGAGTTCGCCGCGTCGGCGAGGAGTCGGACCGATTGCAGCATGGCGTCGATGATGACGGGTTTGAAGACATTGAGCTCGAACTGACCTTGGCTCGCTGCCACAGCGATGGTGGTGTCGTTGCCGAACACGCGGCAGCACACCATGGTCAAGGCCTCGCATTGGGTCGGATTGACCTTGCCCGGCATGATCGAGGAGCCCGGCTCGTTTTCCGGCAGGATCAGTTCGCCGAAACCCGAGCGCGGGCCGGAGCCGAGAAAGCGGATGTCGTTGGCGATCTTGAATAGGTCGGCGGCGAGCGCGTTGAGCGCGCCGTGGGCGAAGACCAGTGCGCCGTGCGAGGCCAGCGCCTCGAACTTGTTGGGCGCGCTAACGAACGGCAGGCCGGTGAGCTCGGCCACCTTCTTGGCGAACAATTTAGCGAAGGCGCGTTTGGCGTTGAGCCCGGTACCGACTGCGGTGCCGCCCTGCGCCAGCGGATAAAGCTCTTTCATGGCCGATTTGACGCGGGCGATGCCGGAGCCGACCTGCGCCGCATAGCCGGAGAATTCCTGCCCGAGCGTCAGCGGGGTGGCATCCTGGGTGTGGGTGCGGCCGATCTTGACGATGGCATGGAATGCCTTGGTTTTGACCTTGAGCGCAGTGTGCAAATGCGTCAGCGCGGGAATGAGTCGCCCGGTGATTTCCTGCACGGCGGCGATATGCATCGCGGTCGGAAACGAGTCGTTTGACGACTGACTCATATTGACATGGTCGTTGGGGTGGATCGGCGATTTCGCGCCGAGCTTGCCGCCGAGCTGCTCGTTGGCGCGGTTGGCGATCACCTCGTTGACGTTC
>PLTE01000255.1 GCA_003164375.1 Hyphomicrobiales bacterium
ATCGCGGCGCCGAATACGCCGTGAGTTTCCTGCCGAAGATCAAGCTCGAAATCGCGGTCCCCTCCAACCAGCTGGACAAGGTCATCGAGACGATCAGTGCGTCGGCCAAAACCGGACAGATCGGCGACGGCAAGATTTTCGTGTTCGGCCTCGACCATGCGGTCCGCATCCGCACCGGCGAAACCGACGCCGCGGCGCTCTAAAGACGCCCACCTCCATTTCCACGGACAGGAGTGAACCATGTCGTTGAAGAAGTTTTCCCGCGCGAGGCTTATCGCTCTCGCCGGGGCGATCCTGTTTGGGATCGTGCTGAGCTTGCCGACTTACCACGCTTCATATGCACAGGCCCCGACAGCGGCACCGGCCGCAACGGATGCAGCGGCGACGCCGCCTGCTTGCGACGCCAAGACGATGGAGAAGTGCTCGCCGAATTCCGGCGATACCGCCTGGATGCTGACTTCGATGGCCATCGTGTTGATGATGACCATTCCGGGTCTGGCGCTGTTCTATGGCGGCATGGTGCGCAAGAAGAACGTGGCCGACACGGTGATGACGAGTTTCGCGGTCACCTGTCTGATCAGCGTGCTCTGGCTGTTGTTCACGTACAGTCTCGCGTTCCGCGCCGGTACGCCGTTCATCGGTGGGCTCGACCGCGCCGGGCTGCAAGGCATCCTGAGCGATATCACCAACAACACCGGCAATCCCAATCCGCTGGCGCCTACGATCCCCGAGTCTGTCTACTCGATGTTCCAGTTGACCTTCGCGATCATCACCGCGGCGCTGATCTCTGGTTCGTTCGCGGAGCGCATGAAGTTCTCGGCGATGCTGTGGTTCATCGGTCTGTGGGCGGTCTTCGTCTATTCGCCAGTCGCGCATTGGGTGTGGGGACCGGACGGCATCTTCAACTCCACCAATCCCGACGCCTGGGTCAAGGTCCTCGACTTCGCCGGCGGCACGGTGGTGCATGTCAATTCCGGCACCGCCGGGCTGATGGCGGCCCTCATGCTCGGCAAGCGCAAGGAGACCGGACCGCCTCATAATGTGGTGCTGACAATGATCGGCGCATCGCTGCTGTGGGTCGGCTGGTTCGGCTTTAACGCCGGCTCTGCGGTCAGCGCCGGAATGCAGGCCGGGATGGCGATGTTGGTCACCCACACCGCCACCGCCACCGCGGGCATGACCTGGATGCTGCTCGAGTGGATGATGCGCGGCAAGCCGACGCTGCTTGGCGTTTGCTCCGGCGCGGTTGCGGGTCTGGTCGCGATCACCCCGGGCTCCGGCTTCGTCGGACCGATGGGCTCATTCGCCATCGGCATCGCCGCCGGCTTCATCTGCTATTGGGGCTGCACCGGGCTCAAGCACACCTTCGGCTATGACGACGCGCTCGACAGTTTCGGCGTGCACGGCATCGGCGGAGCGGCCGGCGCCATCCTCACCGGCATTTTCGCCGTCAGTGCCTATGGCGGCACATCCGGTGCGATCGAAGGCAATTGGGCGCAAGTCGTCAATCAATTCATCGGCGTCGGCACGGTCTTCGTCTACGACGTGGCGGTGACGTTGATCATCCTGAAGATCGTCGACTTGGTGATCGGTCTGCGCGTCAGCGACGAGGTCGAGCGCGACGGTCTCGATCTCGCGCTGCACGGAGAAACCATCCAGTAGCTCCTGGAGCGGCAATCGATTGCCGCTCCAGCTTTCTAATGAAGCATGATGTTTTCGGGGAACCGGCACCCGCTTTTCCGGATCATGCTGCAAGAACAACGGTTGGGGCGCATACCCGGCAACGCCTCCTCCGTCGAGAGGCCCTGGCATCCACCAGGGCCTCTCACTTTTTTGCCATGGGGCGGGCATGACAACCGCGCCCTCCATGCGCCTGACCGGTGGTGAACGGCGAAGCAAAACCTGCTAATCCACTCGCAAGGAACAAGCCCAGCGAGGACGCCAATGAGTGCCAGTTACGCCAATCTCGAACTTTTCATCGACGGCAAGTGGATCACCGGCAACGGCCGCGGTGGCGAGGATGTGATCAATCCGGCTACGGCAAAGCCGCTCGCCCGCCTGCCGCACGCCAGCCATGCCGATCTCGACCAAGCGCTCGAAGCCGCCAAGAAAGGGCTTGCGATCTGGCGCGCCGCGTCCGCTTATGACCGCGCTAAGATCATGCGCAAAGCCGCCGATCTGATCCGCGAACGCTACGACGCGATTTCGAAAATCCTGGTGCAGGAGCAAGGCAAAGTCTACGCCGAAGCGCGCGCCGAGGTGATCACATCGGCCGACATCATCGAGTGGTATGCCGAGGAAGGCCGTCGCGCCTATGGCCGCATCGTGCCGGGCCGCGGCAAGGGCGTTCGTCAGATCGTGGTGCAGGAGCCCGTCGGCGTCGTCGCCGCGTTTACGCCGTGGAATTTCCCGACGCTGACGCCGGCACGCAAGATCGGCGGCGCGCTCGCAGCCGGTTGCTCGCTCATCCTCAAGGCGTCCGAGGAAACGCCGGGCGCCTGCGTCGAGATGGTGCGTTGCTTCGCCGATGCCGGCTTGCCCGCCGGCGTGCTCAACCTCGTGTTCGGCGTGCCGGCGACGATTTCCGAGCATCTGATCGCCAAAGATGACGTACGCAAAATATCATTCACCGGCTCGATTCCAGTCGGCAAGCACCTTGCCCAGCTCGCCGCCAAAGGGATGAAACGCGCTACCATGGAACTCGGCGGCCACTCGCCGGTGGTGGTGTTCGCCGACGCCGATCCGGAAAAATCGGCTGAGACGATCGCCGCGTTCAAATACCGCAATGCCGGCCAAGTCTGCATCTCGCCGACGCGCTTCTACGTGCAAGAGCCGGTATATAGCCGCTTTCTGGCGCGCTTCACCGAATATGCCAAATCGCTCAAACTCGGCGACGGCCTCGAAAAGGGCATCACCATGGGACCGATGGCGAATGCGCGCCGCATCGACACCATGGAAGGCTTCGTCAACGACGCCAAGGAACGCGGTGGCAAGATCGCCACCGGCGGCAGTCGCCGTGGCAATCAGGGCTACTTCTTCGAGCCGACGGTGATCACCGACGTGCCCGACGACAGCAAAATCATGACGCAAGAGCCATTCGGCCCGATCGCGCCGGTGGTCGCGTTCAAGACTTTCGATGAAGTCGTCGAGCGGGCCAATTCGCTACCCTATGGTCTTGCCGCTTACGCCTTCACCGGCTCGGCGCAGACCGCGAACCTGATCGGCGACGCGTTGCAATCCGGCATGGTCGGCGTCAATTCAATCGCCATATCGACACCCGAGACGCCGTTCGGCGGCATCAAGGAATCCGGCTACGGCAGCGAAGGCGGCATTGAAGGACTGTCGGCCTATCTCAACACAAAGTTCATCTCGCAGGCCTGAGACGATTGCATTCTTTAAAACTGCCGGTGCACTGCACCGGCAGTCGATGACGCGAGAGCGCGGCGCGATCGAGCAATTCCCAATTTCATAAAATGAAGACGTTCTGAGCCACGGTTTAGTCGCCTCGCCGTCATGTTGGAATAGCGCCACTTTTTGATCACGATTGGGTTGCGGGCGACGGAATGCCGCAATCTCCCACGTCGCCATTCGCAGGTATCAGGAACCAAATTCATCGATAGCGCATTGAGGGGGTGGCGGGGTGGCAGGTACCGGTCACCAAATGGATATTATTGCTTCCATACTCGCCTATCTGACATGCGTCACAGGAATTGTCGCAACGTTGGCGATTTCCTTTGTTGTTTGCTTTTCCACGCCCGACCGGCCGGCCGCTCCAACGCACACCGTCGCGACTGCAACAGCGCCAAGCGGCGCCGGGATCACTTTGGCTGCCGCGGCGGCGCATGCGATACCGGCCGAACCAAGGTCGGAAATCATCGCGGCAGCAGTCCGCAATCCGATACATCCAATAATACCGCAAGCAGCGGTCGCCCGGACGGCAACCGCCCTTGACGTTCGACAAGCGACGCGTTTGACGTCCGTGCAATGGCACCGCTTACTTCGGCAGGAGCGCGCCAGGCGTTTGGCCTTTCAGCAAGGCGACAATTTCGAGAAGTGCTTCCTGAGCTATACCGATTAAACG
>PLTE01000239.1 GCA_003164375.1 Hyphomicrobiales bacterium
CCGTCGCGCGCATCGGGCAGCGCGCGATGCATGATGGTCGACAGCGCATAGGCGAGGTAACGCTCCTCAAGCGCCTCGCGCAGGGCCACTTCCTGAATGCTGCCCGGATCGGGGGGAATCACTTTCTTATTCATAGCGGCAAAGCGCTAGCGCGGTTGGGAGGGCGGAACAAGGGATGAACGGCCGGTCTGAGGACGGCCGCAGGAGCCGCCATCCGGGGGTCATTGCGCGACGCGGCTGAGCGCCGCGACGAAGTGCGCGCGCGCCTCCGGCAAATCCAGACCGCGCGGCGCGAAGGCGTGGCGATCGAGAAAGAAGCCGGTGAGCGCAAAGGCGTCGGCGAGATCGGCCGGCGTTTGCGGCTCAGCGCCGGTTTGCAAAAAGACGGGAAGCCGCATCAGTCTGTCGCGATAGGGTTCGCCGGCAGCGCGCGAAACCGCGCGGCCGGAGCGCGGCGACACGTAAACGAGTTCGCTCGTGACCCCGGTTGCGGCGCAGGAGCTGAGATCGAGGCCGAAACCGAGCTCAGCCAAAAAGTCGAGCTCGAAACGGGCAATCATCGCCGCGGCGATGCGCGGATCGTCGAGCCGGCCGAGAATCTCCTCCAATGCGTGATAGATCGCCGCATGCGGCTCGCGTTCGGCGAGCAAGCGGCACAAGGCCGCCAGATGCGTCACGCCATGGACCGCATGCGCCGCCGGCAGAAACCCACCCGCGCGCAGATTGAGGCCCTCCACCGCGTAATGGCCGAGATGCTCGTCGAGCCGCGCCCGCCAGCTGGCGCGCAGCGTGTTGCCGGGCTGCATCACGCCGCGCATCCGGCTACCGGCGCCGCCGCGCACCAGCCCGAGATGGCGGCCATGAGCAAGCGTCATCAATTCCAGAATGACGCTCGTCTCGCCATGGCGCTTGACGCCGAGCACAATGCCTTCGTCGGTCCATTCCATGGAGTGTACCTAGCGGTTTGTCACTCCTTCGGGAATTCTAATCCCATCTCGCGATAGCGCTCGGGATCGTCGGCCCAGCCTTCCCGCACTTTGACGTGCAGGAACAGGTGCACCGGCTGCTCGATTGCGGCTGCGATATCGGCGCGCGCCGCGGCCCCGATCGCCTTGATCGCCTGGCCGGACTTGCCGAGCACGATCTTGCGCTGGCTCTCGCGCTCGACATAGATCGTCTGCTCAATGCGCACCGCACCACCTTTGAGTTCCTTCCAGACTTCGGTTTCGACCGTCGACCGGTAGGGTAATTCCTGGTGCAGCCGCAGATAGAGCTTTTCCCGCGTGATCTCCGCGGCGAGCTGGCGCAGCGGCGCATCGGAGATCTGATCCTCGGGGTAATGCCACGGCCCCTCCGGAGCGCGCGCGGCAAGCCAGCTTTTGAGATCGGCAACGCCATTGCCGGAAAGCGCCGAAACCATAAAGGTAGCGGCGAAGGTCGCACGCTCGTTTAGCTGTTGCGCCAGCGCCAGTAACGCGGGCTTCTTGACCAGGTCGACTTTGTTGAGCACCAGCACCTTGGCCGGGCGGACATCGCCGAGCACGCGCAAGATCGCCTCGTCGTCGTCCTTTAGCCCCTTGCGCGCGTCGATCAGGAGCGCGACGAGGTCGGAGTCTTGAGTCGAGCCCCAGGCGGTGCCGACCATGGCGCGGTCGAGCCGTCGCTTTGGTGAGAAAATGCCCGGCGTATCGACGAAGATAAGCTGCGCCGGGCCTTCGATGGCGATGCCGCGAACAAGCGTCCGCGTAGTTTGCACCTTGGGCGTGACGATCGATACTTTTGCGCCGACGAGCGCATTGATCAGCGTCGATTTGCCGACATTCGGCGCTCCGATCAGCGCGACGAAGCCGCAGCGGCGCGTTGCTCCTGCAGGCTCAACCATTGCGCCCGGCGGATTTGACGCCTTCGCGGGACAGCATGGCCGCGGCCGCAGCCTGTTCGGCGGCACGCTTGGAACGGCCCGAACCTTCGGCCGGCGCCAAGACGGGAAGCTGTACGGCGACCCGGAATTCAGGACTGTGATCGGGACCGGAGCGTGCGACTTCGCGATAGACCGGAGTCGGCAGACCGCGCGCCTGTGCCCACTCCTGCAAGACGGTCTTGGGATCGCGCAGCGGCTGCGCGGTCGCCCGCATCCGTTCGTGCCACAACCGTTCGACCAAGGCCTCGGAGGCCTTATAGCCGCCGTCGACATAGACCGCCCCGATCACCGCCTCGCAGACGTCTGCCAGGATCGCGGGGCGCTTACGCGCGCCGGCATTGGCTTCCGATGAGCCCAGCCGGATAGCGGCGCCCAGATCGATCGCACGCGCGATTTCCGCGCAGGTCTCCTTGCGCACAAGGTCGGCGAGCCGGCGCGACAACTCGCCTTCGTCGGCTTTCGGAAAGCCGCGGTACAGCATGTCGGAAATGACGAGGCCGAGCACGTGGTCGCCGAGGAATTCGAGCCGCTGATAACTGCCGGCACGATTGCGCGCACCCTTGAGCGCGGAAATATGGGTGAGCGCGCATTCGAGCACCGTGGCGTCGGCAAACCGATAACCGATGCGACTTTCCAGAGCGGTGGCGGCGCGCTTGCGGCGGCGGGGTTCCTTCGTGCCGTCGGCGCCACCAGGCTTGGCCGCGGCGCCTTCCGCAGCGGCGAGCTCTGCGGCTGGCGTTGCCTTGCCGGCCTCTTTCGCCGTTGCTTTGCCCGTTTCTTGGCGCGGGTCTACGGCGGGCTTGGCTTTCTTGCGGCCACTCATCTTACCAGCGTGAACAGGCGCTCCCAGCGCACCGCCCAAGGCCAGCGCCAAACTTCCCAGGCATGGGTATCGTCGCGGATCGAGAAGAAGATAATCTGCGCCCGGCCGATGAGATTCTCGAACGGCACATAGCCGACCTGGCTGAGCACGCGGCTGTCGGTCGAGTTGTCGCGATTGTCGCCCATCATAAAATAATGGCCCGCCGGAACCTGAACCGGCGCGAAGGTTCGCATTGCTGAAACTCCGTTTATAGCCATCACGGCGTGGGGGGATTTGGGAAGTTCTTCCGTTGCGAAAATGCCACGTTCGCGCTCAATCCCGGAAAGTTGCGCCGCCATTTCCGGATCGGCTGACGCATATTCCACGGGTTGGCCGTTGATAATCAATTGGTCATTTCGCAGTTCAACGGTGTCACCGGGCAGGCCAATGACGCGTTTGACCAGCCGCTGGCCATCTTTCGGGGAAAAGAACACGACAATATCGCCGCGCTGCGGATTGCTCCACTGGGCAATGTGCCAGGTGGTGAACGGCACTTTAAGGTCGTAGGCCAGCTTGTTCACGAAGACGCGATCGCCTTCCAGAATCGTCGGCTTCATCGAGCCGGTGGGGACATCATTCCAATCCGCCAGAGACGACCGGATGGAAAACATGACAATGGCGAGGATCAAAAGCGTGCGGATTTCCTGCCGCCACCAGCGGCGGGCAACAGCACGATATTTTTCCACATTCATGGAACTTCGACATCATGGCAAGACGCCTGTTCATTCTGCGATTCAGTGAACGGATTTCCGATGGAGCGGTTCGAACACCGGTATGGGTAAAACACCGTATATCGCCCAAAAGTCATTTCGTGTAAAGATTGCGGCGTGAAGGAAATTAAAATCTCGTTGTTTTCGTGGGATTGTCCTCCGCTGACTGTTTGGCGGTTGATGATCAAACAAGGACTTCGCTGTCCGTTCTGGGTTGGCAGAGAGGTTTTGCTTGCGATGCGGTTCGGACAGCACTCCACAAGTTAGCCGTGTCGCCCTTCTGAGCGCCTGGGTGAAGGCGTATAAACCTCATCACCACGAAGGCCGGGCAGATTTGCCCGGCCTTCCGTTTTTTTGAGAACCAAGATTGTTTCGCATTTGCCGTCCGGTTCAGCCAGAATGGTTTTACTGTTTGAATGATTTTTAGAATCATTATTTTCATGGCCACCGTCGCAATTTCTTTACCAGCCTTCAGCGCGCCGGAGGAAGTCATTTTGCTACACGGCCTGTGCCGCACAAGCCGCTCGATGGCGAAAATGGAGCGCGCATTGACCGAAGCGGGCTACCCGGTGAAAAATGTGGATTATCCCTCGCGCACGGCGTCCGTCCAGCAGCTCGCCGATGACGCGATTGGCAAAGCCGTCGCCGATTGCCAGCGGGATGGCGCGGTGAAGATTGATTTTGTCACGCACTCGCTCGGCGGGATTCTGGTGCGCAGTTATCTCGCGCGTCATTCCGTTCCGACGCTGGGGCGCGTGGTCATGCTCGCGCCGCCGAACCAGGGCAGCGAGGTCGTGGACAGGCTCGGCTGGGTGTTTCTTTTCAAATGGATCAACGGCC
>PLTE01000227.1 GCA_003164375.1 Hyphomicrobiales bacterium
CCTTGGCGCCGACGAAGCCGATCTTCAGCGCGGGCTTCGCCGCCTTGAGCGCTTTGACGGTTTCGATATCGGAGGCAAAGGACGGCGCCGAGGTGTGCATCACCACGAGGTCATAATCGCGCGCAGTGTCGACGACCTGTGCAAGCTTGACGCGATGCGGCGGCGCATCGATGAGTTTGGAGCCCTCGACCAAGGCCGCCGGCTGGGCGAGCCATGTCGGATACCAGAACGAGCGGATTTCACGCTTGGCCTGATAGCGCGATCCGGCCCCGCCATCGAAGCCGTCGAATGACGGCGCCTGCAGGAACAAAGTGCGCATCACGATTTGGCCTCGCCGTAATAGGCGAGCTTATTGCCGGCTTGGAGCCCGTAGCGATGACCGCGCCATTCGACGCTGCTGCCGAAAAAGCTCGCGACAAAAACGCAGAACGACGCGATGTCGCGCAACGGCCCGAGCCAGAACACATCGTCGCGGAGACGGAAGGCGCGATCGAGTTCGACCTGCAACGTGAACCGGCACGCCAAGGCGGCAATCGCGATCATGGAAGCCGGCGTAATGCCGCCGAGAAGCGTGCCGAGCAAGGCGAGCGGCAAAGCGTGGGTGAGCACGATCCCGGCATAGCCGAGCGGATCCACCGATCGAATCGTGCGCGCCCAGCGCAATTCGTGGCGGAAGAATTCGCGCGCCGAGCGTTCCGCGCAGACATGCGCGATAGTCATGGCCGGAATCTCCACGCTGAGCCCGGCGCGGCGCACCAAGTCACCCAGCACGTAATCGTCGGCAAGTTGGTCGGCGACCGATTCAAAGCCGCCGATGCTGTCCAGCGTTTCCTTGCGCAGCGCCATCGTCGGTCCAAAACAGGGCGCGGCCAAGCCGAATTTAAGGCCAACGAGGACGCCCGGCAAAAAGTGATAATCGATCGCCGCCGCCGCGAAATGCCCCCACGGCGCCGTGACCGGGGCGCCCCGGTAGATACAGGTTACCAAGCCCACGCCGGGGCGATCGAGGCTTGCCGCGATATTCTTCAGATAGTCCCTGTCAACAATGATGTCGCTGTCGGAGACGATCAGAACCTCGTGTCGCGCCTGCCCCGCCATATTGATCAGATTCGAGACTTTGCGATTGGTGCCGTGTCGGCGCGGATTGATCGTCAGAACGAGGTCGCGATCGGGAAAATCGGCGATGAGCTTGCGCACGACCCCGATTGCCGGATCGGCGGCATCCGCCACGCCGAATATGATCTGCACCGGGGCCGGATAATCCTGGGCGCAGAAGCCGGCCAAGTGGTTGTAAAGATAAGGCTCCAGTCCATGCAGCGGCTTGAGAATGGTGACGGCCGGATAGTTCGCGGCCGGCGCGCTGATCGTCGTGCGCGCAAATCCGCGTACCGCCCACGCCGCGACAAGCGCATAGACGCAGCCGAAGGCGGCCACACTGTAACATAATACCGACGCCCAGTCGGTAATTCTGGAGAAAAACTCGTCCACGCCCCACCCCGCGAGCCGTCTGTCTCGGCCCTCAAAATTTTCCAAACCTTACTATATTGTAATGTGCGATATCTTGCATCCAAAAGAAACTGAGAAATTCCGACCGCTATTCAAAGCTTGAGACTGTGCCTTTTTTGCCCACCGACAATAGTCGACGACTTTCAAGCACCTGCCAAGCCGCTAGCGCGGGGACGCCGAGAACTAGATCGGGCACGCGCTTGATCAGCGCCATCGCCAGCGCGACCTCGGCCGGAACTCCGAATATGGCACAGGCCGCAATCAGTGCGCCGTCCTGCACGCCGAGGCCGCCGGGCAAGATAAAAACGGCGGCACGGCTGCCTTGACCGAGGCTCTCGATGGCGACTGCCTGCGTTAGACTTACCGGATGTCCCATGAATAACAGCGCAAACCACACCTCGACCGAACCCAGAAAGACCGCCGCTAGATGCACGACGAACGATGCCGACAGGCCACGATGATTGCGCCAGATCTTTTGCAGCCGGCCGCCGACATCGGCGACGTGATTGAAGGCGGGCCATTTTCGCTTTTCGCCAAACGCCACGAGCCAGCGAACGACCGGTTCGAAAGCGCCAAAATTCAGGGCAAGGAAAAAGCCGGCGGCGGCAGGCAGTGCGACCGCCAGCATGACAAAAGTCATGGCGCCGAGCCGATGGATGCCGGCGAGATCGAGCACGATGCCGACGCCCGCCATCACGAATATCAATAGGCACACGAATTGGATGAAAACGTCGACCAAAACGCCGGCGACGGCTAAATTGGTGGCGACGCCAAATTGCGCGAGCAACCTGGCTCCGATGATATCGCCGCCAACTGTGGCAAACGGAATCAGCGTATTGATCGCATCCCGCACGAACCGTAGGCCGACGAAGACAGGGGCGCCCAGCGGAAGCGGCCTAAGAAGCAGCCACCAGCCAGCGCCCGCGATGGCAAGCGCTGCGGCTCGCGCCACGATGACGAGCACTGTGCCCCATTCCGAACTGATCAACGCCTGCAGCACCGAAGCAAAGCCGTAATAGGCAGTGAGGGCGGTCAGCAGCGCCAGGCCGGCGATCGCGGCAATGGGAACGATGTATCTCATCGAGAGCCCATATAGGGGATTTTGCGGCCGGAAGCCGCTTTGCGGGCCGCCACCGTCAAATCGGCCGGGGTGTGTGGCTTTTCAGCACTAGAGAATCGCCAGCCGCCCCTTTTATCCTGCATTTCCCTGTATTCTCAGGATGGGGGATTCCCATGAAAAAAATCGTGCTCGGCGCGGCGGTTATTCTCGCCCTTCTGAGTGTCGTGGGGTGTGCGAATACCGGCAAAGGCAAGGCTCCGCCGCCGGTGGTGACCAAGGGTTAGCTTGCCAGACGGCAGGCGTTTCAGCGAGCCGCGCCTCGTGGCGGGCATGAAAATTGCTAGCAGTATTTAGGGGTAAGTGACGCTTACGGGTAGGCGATGGGTAAGGGTAAGCGAACTTCGGGCAGCCAACTTTCGGACAAGCGACTTTCGGACAAGTACTGTGCTCGAAATTGCTTGATGCGATACAGGCGAATGGGCAAGCGAGGGGCATGTGATTATCGTCGTCGGATTGGCATTTGAGGCGCGCATCGCCGCCGGACCCGGTGTGCATGTCATCTGTAGCGGCGATGGCCGCAACTTGGCGGCGAAGCTTACCGCCGCCATTGCGGAAGCCCGCACACTGGTTCGGGGTTGTCCGGGGATTATCAGCTTCGGCGTCGCCGGCGGCTTGGCGCCGGATCTGCAGCCGGGAACTTGCGTAGTCGGCTCCGCCGTCCTTTCCGGAGAAAATCGGATGCCGATCAGCGCCGAATGGTCGGAGAAATTGCTCCGCGCCATACCGGACGCTGTTTCCGGCATGCTGCTCGGTGTGCCGGCTCCGATCGCCCACCCGGACGAAAAGCGCGCGCTCTACCTCAAGACCGGCGCGATTGCGGTCGATATGGAATCGCACATCGTGGCCGCAGTGGGTCAGGCGCACGACCTGCCGGTGGCCGCGATCCGCGTCATTACCGACCCGGCAAAGCGCGCCCTGCCGACGTCCGCGGTCGCCGCGATGCGACCCAACGGCACCACCAATATCGGCGCCATGTTGCGTTCGGTTGTGAAGCGGCCGCGCGAATTGACCGCCTTATTCCAAACCGCGCTCGATGCCCGCGCCGCGCGGGCCGCGCTGGTACGAGGACGACAATTGCTCGAGCCCGCTTTGACGTTGCCGCAAACGACGTGAAAGGCGTATGTGCGTGTTATGTCCAATTCGGCTGCGGACGAAATCAGCCAGTGGGCGGAGCGCTGCCGAATTTGGGCCGACAACGCGCGGACCCGAGAGCAGCGATCGATGCTGCGCAATCTGGAGAGGGTTTTGAGCCAAGCGGCAGTGGACGCCGAACAGGGTTTGGATGCAGACTGCAGTCCACCCCCACTCGCTCCGACCAAGCCATGATGCTACTCGTGGCGTAACGCTAACGACCGTGCTCCGCTTCGGTCCGCGATATAATAGCGGCGCGTAAATCCATCCGCTGAGCGTGACCCGCCGATGTCCGAGGTAGCCGATACCGGCGCGGGCAATGTCCACACCCGCAAAATCGCCGAATTCGTATCGCGGCTGACTTATGAGCAGATTCCCGCCGAGGTCCGCGCGCGGATAAAGCTTCTCATTCTCGATTCGCTCGGCTGCGCCATCTACGCCGCCGATCTCGAATGGTGCCGTATCCTGCGCGGCACGCTCGAAGGGCTCGACGCATCGCGCACCACCTCGATCTGGGGCACTGACCGGCGGCTTTCCTCGGTGCACGCGGCCTTGGTCAACGGCACGCAAGTGCAAGGCTTTGAACTTGACGACGTACATCGCCAGGGGGTGCTTCATGTCGGCGCGGTCACGCTGCCGGCGGTGTTCGCAGTGGCCGAAAGCCACGCCAGCCTATCCGGTCGCGAGCTGCTCACTGCCGCGGTCGCCGGCTACGAAATCGGGCCGCGCGTCGGCCTGTGCATGGGCCAAGACCACATCGGCCAGGGCTGGCATTCCGGCGCCACCGTTGGCGTGTTCTCGGCTGCGGCCGGCGCGGCGCGCGCGCTTTCGCTCGACGTGGATCAGACCGTGCATGCGCTCGGCATCGCCGGCACTCAATCGTCCGGGCTGATGGCGGCGCAATACGGCGCCATGGTCAAGCGAATGCATGCCGGCCGCGCCGCCCAGAGCGGGCTTTATGCGGCGCTGTTGGCGAAACAGGGCTTCACCGGCATCCGCGACGTGTTCGAGGCGTCCTATGGCGGTTTCTGCACGACGTTTTCGCGCTCTCAAGACCGCTTCAATCTGGCGCAACTGAGCGCAGGCCTGGGCGAGCGATTCGAGACGATGCGGATCTCGCTCAAGTTCTATGCGTGCGTCGGCAGCAATCACACGACGCTCGCCGCGCTAACCGATATCCGTAAGCGCCGCCCATTCGAGCTTGATGAGATCGACTACATTATCGTGCACGGTTCGCAAGTCACCGTGGATCACGTCGGCTGGCCGTATCAACCCGACGGGCCGACTTCGGCGCAGCTCAACTTGCCGTTCTGCGTCGCCACGCTCTTGATCGCCGGCGACGCTTTCGTCGACGAGTTCGCCGCGGACTGCATCGAAGATGCGGCGCGTATCGCACTATCGCGCAAGGTCAAGGTGGTGCACGATCCGGCGATTACCGCGCTCGGCGCGGCATACCGGCATAAGGTGCGTGTCGAGGTGCATTTTCGCGACGATTCGATCGAGCGGGAAATAAGCGAAGCGCCGCGCGGCAGCGAGCAATCGTTCGCCGGCGCCGATGAGATTGCGGAGAAATTCCGCAAGCTGACGCGCCGCGTCATGTCGTCTGCGCAGCAAGACGCGCTCATCGCCGTCATGCTGCGGCTCGACGAGCTGCCGGACAGCCGCGCGCTGACTGATCTGCTACGGGTGAGCTAAGAAAAGGCGCCCGGATTTCGCCATTGCGAAATCCGGGATAAAGTTACGACAGCAGCTCGAGCTTGCCGCCAACCGGAATCTCCGGCGCCGACTTGTTCTCCGCAATCACCAGTTCGAAGTCGGTGCCTTTACGCTGCCATTGGCCGGCGACCAACGGCGTCTTGCTGACATTCTTGACTGGCTGGCCGCCCCAATGCACCAAGCCGACCATCGAATTGTAATTGGTCGCCGTGATGGCATCTAGAATCGATTTCGGATCGATCGCCTTGGTGCGCTTCAGCACGTCGATCGCCACCTCGAACAACGCATGCTGGTACCCGATCGGCTGCGTCCACGGCCGCTTGGTGGCCTCGACATAGTCCTCGGCGAGCTGGTGGGCGCTTTGGCCGGTCAGGCCGGACTTGAACGGGAAGCTCGGCGACCACCAGATTTCGGTGGAGAGACCGTTGCCGCGCGGCCCGAGCGACGCGACGGCAGAGCGGAACAAGAGCGCTTTGCCGATCGTCACGACTTTCGGATGGAAGCCCTGCTGGGCCGCCTGCGACCAGAACGTCGCGAAGTCGGGCGGAATCATGTTGCCGACAACGATTTCGGCGCCGGCGCTCTTGAACGCCGAAATCTGCGAGGTGAAATCGTTGTTCATCACCTGATAGCGGCCGGGATCGTGCAGCTTGTAGCCGGCCGCGGCGAGCGCCGGCGGCAGCCCGCGCTGCGGATCGCCCCAGGCATTGCCGTCCGCGTCGTTGGGAAACAGGCCGCCGATCACCTTGTTGGTCGGCACGCTGTCCCACATCGGCAGATACGACGCGATAACATCCTCCAGACCCCAAAAGAAGTGGTAGGTCCAGGTGAAACCCTTCTTCGGGTCGCCGTTGCGGCCGAAGAAATACGGCTGCCACGGGCAGTTGGTGGTGACGCACGGCACCTCGTTGACTTCGGCCTGGTCGGCAACCGGATTGGTGGTGTCGGGCGCCGAGGAGGCGACAATGAGATCGACCTTGTCGTGCAGGATCAGTTCGGAAGTGACTTCGGCGGCGCGCGTGCCGCTCGATTGACTGTCCTTGCTGATAATCTCCACCGGATAGGTCTTGCCGCCGCTCTGCAGGCCGGGCTTCAGAATCTTGTTGATTTGATCGATGATGAAACCATCCGTCTCACCAAATCCGGCGAGCGGACCAGTTCGCGGACTAACGTGGCCAATCTTGATCGCCTTCGATTGTGCATTGGCCGGGATCACGCGCAACACCGCAGGCGCCGCAATGGCACCGAGGCCGGCCGCGACCACGGCGCGGCGATTGATCGTGACGCGCGTTTCGACGTTCTTATTATCGATCTTCATAGCTACCTCCCTCGTTTCAGTTGTTGTGGTTCAGGTATCGCGTGCAGCTTTCAGATGCGCCATGACCTTGGCGCGGAGCGCGGCCTGTTCGTCGACGCTCCACTTGCGAAATCCCTCGCCCGATTTGAACCCGAGTTTACCGTCAGCGACAAGTCCTTGCAGATAAGGCGACGGCGACGGCCGGCTGTCGATCGCCGGTAGCACGGTATTGTGAATGGCAAGCGTGAGATCGGTGCCGACGAGATCGGCGTTTTCCAGCGGGCCGAGCACGGCAAGGCGGCGGCCGAACGAGGCCTTGATGACCGCATCGACGGTCGCGGCATCGCAGATGCCTTGCTCCACCAGCGCAATCGCCTCACGCCACAGCGCATGCTGCAGCCGATTGCCGATAAAGCCCGGGACGTCCTTTTTGACATGTGCCGGCTTCTTACCGGCGGCTTCATGCAGTTGCATCGTGAAGGCGACGGTCTGTGGCGACGTCCATTGCGTTTCGATCACTTCGACGAGCGGCACCAAAAACGGCGGATTCCACCAATGCGTGCCGACGGCGCGCTCGCGCCACTGCAGCCCTTGCATGATCGAGGTGATTGGGATGACCGAAGTATTGCTGGCGAGGATTGCGTCGGGACGCACGTGGCGCTCGATCTCCGCAAACAGCTTTTGCTTCAGCGGCAAATCCTCCAAGACCGCCTCGACGACGTAATCGGCATGGCGCACCGCTTGGGCAAGATCCGCGCATGGCGTGACCCGCAATGCCACGCTCTCGTCATCGCCGAGATCGCGCAGGTTCGCCGCAATACGCGATCTCACGGTTCCGAGGTTTGTGGCGAACGAGTCCGTGATGGCGACATCATGGCCGGCCAGCGCGAAGACCTGCGCGATGCCGTGCCCCATCAATCCGGCGCCGACGACCGCGATGCGTGCCTTCGCGCCCTCTATGGCCATCGTCAACCTGCCGTGTAGCCGCCGTCGGCGTAAAGAATGTGTCCGGTGTAGAAATCGGACGCCTTGGAGGCGAGAAACAACAGTGGTCCGGCAAGATCCTCCGGCTCGCCGAGGCGGCCTTTGGGCACCCGCGTTAGAAATCCCGCGCGGACAGTCTTGCCCCGTTCGTCGTCGGCGAACATCCATTCGGTCAGCGGCGAGCGAAAGACGGTTGGCCCAAGGGCGTTTACCGTGATGCCGGCGCCGCCGAGTTCGCAGCCGAGTGCCTTCGTGATGCCGTCAACCGCCGACTTCGACGCACAATAGGCGGTGTAACCGGCCGGGTGACCGAGCAAACCGCGCGCCGAGGACATCAGAATGATCTTGCCGCCGCGGCCCTGCTTGATCATCTGCCGCGCCGAACTTCGCGCCATTAGCCACGATTGGGTGACATTGGCGTCCATCACGTCAAGGAAATCCTCCGTCTTCTGGTCGACGATCTTCGACACCTTGTTCTGTCCCGACGCCACGACCAAAATGTCGAGGCTGCCGAACTTGTCGACCGCGGTCGCGACGATGGCATCGCAGTTTGCTTCGGAGCTCGGGCGCTTGGCGATTACTTCGGCTTTGCCACCGAGACTGCTGCATTCCGCGGCGAGCTTTTTCAGTCCTTCGGCATTGTTCGCGGCGATGACAACGTCGGCTCCGGACGCAGCCAACGTCTTGGCCGCCAGTGCGCCGAACGCTCCGGTCGCACCGGTGACGATCGCGATCTTGCCGCGGACGTCGAACAAAGAGGCCGGATTTTTCAGGAAATCTTCGGACATCATGTTCCTCTTCTCCTCCTCCCCGCAAATGGGGCGAAGGTCGGGATGAGGTGATTCACTTCACTGGCGCGACCGCCACGAAGATCGTGCAAACGTCGTTGCCGCGATTGATGATCTCGCGGTCTTCGTTCGATCCTATCACGCAGGAATCGTATTTCTTCAGTACCGTCTCCTTGCCGCCGACGATGACGGTCAATTCGCCTTCGAGCACGAAGTAGATTTTCTCCGGCGGCGAAGCATCCGGCCCGGCACCGCCGCCCGGCAGGAAATGCGAGACGCCGGCGATCAGTGTCCGCGTCCCGCCGGCTTCCGCGCCGAACAGACGCAGCGACGAATAAGCGCGATGGTTCGGCGCCTCGTAAGGCTTGGCTTCGCTGAAACGCTTGAGCTGCATCAGAACTTCTCCCCCTTTTCGATACGGTAGGCGCCCTTCGGATCGACGATGGCGACGAGCCGGATGATGCAGCCGTCGCCGCGATCCCAGTTCCACGGAAAGAACGCGAAGGTACAGCGCCGGCCGGTGACCTTGTCGATATCGCCGCCGATATTCTCGATGCCGAGGATGCCGTTCTTGAACAGGATCCGGTGCACCGGCTCCCAATCCGGAAAATCGTCTTTCCAGTCGCGGCCGCCCGACCATTTCTTGTATTCTTCGGCGAGATGCGGGTGCAGCGGCCCGTTACGTTGCGGACCGATCGCGGTGGCGAGCGGATGATCGTTGGCTTGCGTATCGTGGCCGACGACCTTCACTTTTTTCTCGACGAACCACTCGCCCGCCGACGGTACGAAGCCGGGCGAACGGCAGAAATAGTCCTCACTGTCTTCGTAAAACTTGTGCCAGCCGGTGTTGACGATCACCACGTCGCGCGGGCGGACGATCTTGCCGGCCGCCTTTTCCAGATCATCGTAAGTGATCTGCTCCCATTTCTTCTTTGGAATCGAGATCACGATGCCGGAGCCGAAGAAATGCGGCAGCGGCACCTCGTCGATGAACGGAGTTCCCTGAATGACATGCGCCGGCGCATCGATATGGGTGGTGTTGTGCATCGACGTGGTGATGCGCTGCGACAGCACGCCCGATTTGGCCATGTAGTGGATGCGCTCGATCTTGACGTCTTCGAAATACGGCCAGTTCGGCGACTGATAACCGAAGCGATGCGATAAATTATAGAACTCCAGCCCCATGCTGTTTTTGAAATTTTCTTCGAACGCGACGCCACGAATTTTCTTGGCCACGGCATCCTCCCTTTACTTTCAGCAGCGCTGTTCTTGCGGCAGACCTGCGCGTCAAAGCTGTATCAAATTATGAGCCATCTGTATCGCATGATGGTTTGCAATGCAATTGGTCCGCCGTCGGGGACGCCCCGATGTGTCGGCGACGCGCCCTTGCCGCCGTTCAGCGCGGCGGTTCAAGCCGCCGCGGCGGTGAAGTGATCTTCGAGCGTGCGCAATGTCGCGAGCAGGCGCTTGGCGATGAAATCCTGACGGTCGTAAAAGCGTGGCGCCGGCACCGGTACCGATATCGCTACGGAATTACCAAGCGGATCCTTCAACGCGACACCGACGGCGCAAATGCCGAGCGTATGTTCCTCGCGGTCGAAAGCGACACCGGTCTTACGGACGGTCTTCAAGTCCCGTAGCAGTTCGGCGAGCGAGCCGACCGAGTTAGGCGTGCGTTTTTCATAAGTGCGGCCGATCAGACGTTCGATCGTGTCATCGTCAAGCCGCGCCAGATGGGCCTTACCGTTCGCCGTGCAGTAGAGCGGAAAGGTCTCGCCGACGCCGGAAACGGTGCGTAATCGCTGCGAGCCGATGACCTGATCGATGAAAATCAGGCGGTCGCGCTTTACCGCCGCGAGATCGACGGTCTCGCGCAACTCGTTGGACAGGCTGACCAGGAACGGCCGCGCGGCCGAGACGAAATCGGTCGACACCGAGGCCGCGAGGCGCAGGATGGTCGGCCCGAGTCGCACCCGACCCGTCGGCGACGCCGCGATCAGCAATTTCTCAGCCGCCAGAGCGGCAACAATGCGCTGCACGGTCGAGCGCGCCAGGTTGACCTGCTGTGCAATCTGCCCGAGGCTCAAGCCGCTCTGCTGGCCTTCCAGTGCGCGCAAAATCGAAACCGCCCGCGCGATGACTTGAACTTGGCTCTTATCGATTTGGCTTTTATCGATCCGGCTTTTATCGGCCCGGGTTTGATCCTCAACGTGCTTCATTCCAAGCGCCTCATTCGATGTCCGGCCGAATGTTCGCCGAACGACCCACGATACGGGACACCCAGCTCGCAATGCAACTTGCGTTCTGGCTCACCTGGTAGTACGGCTAACCCAAAGAACGATACAATAGCGTCAACGACGTCCGTGCCTATAGTTCGTCGACCTGCGACGAGCGGATTTTCGGCCGGCATAAGACGCGATCGCCACAGGGAGGAAGACATGTCGTCGGGACGCAACCTCACGACTATCGTGGCGGCGACCGCCGTGGCACTCGCGCTCGCAAGCCCGGCCGTAGCGCAAACCATCGAGCTCAAGGTTTCGCACTTCCTGCCCGCAAACCACACCTTCCAAAAGGCGATGGTAGCGTGGGGCGAGGAGCTCGACAAAGCATCCAACGGTCGCCTCAAGCTCGATATCTATCCTGCCGGCCAGCTCGGCGGCGGACCCAATCGGGAATTCGACGCGGCACGCAACGGCAGCGTCGACATCGCAATCAGCCTGCATGGAGCGACGCCCGGCAGATATTCCATGACGGAGCTCGCCAGCTTGCCTTTTGCATCGCCGCAAGCCGGACTGACCAGCGCCATCACTTCCAAGCGACTCACCGAACTGGCGCCGATCTACCTCGCCAAGGAACACGAAGGCCTCAAGATTCTTTGGATGGCGGCAACCCCGCCGCTGATGTTTCACTCCAAAACGCCGATCCACACGATCGAGGACTTCAAGGGCAAGCGTATCCGCTACGCCGGCATCCAGTTCAAAAACATCATCGATTCGCTCGGCGGCGTCCCACTGTTGGTACCGCCGCAGGAAACTCAGGACGCGCTCGCCAAGGGCATCATCGATGCCGCCACGTTTCCGTACGAGGGCGCCGCCAGTTTCGACATCGCGACGGTTGCCAAATACACGCTTGAGCCCGGCGTGAGCTCGGCAACGTTCGCGGTGGTGATGAATCCGGCAAGATACGCTTCTCTGCCCGACGATCTGAAAGCGCTGATCGACAAGACCACCGGGCCTGTCGCGGCGGAGAAATTCGGCGAAGCCTGGGACGAGGCGGAGCACCAGGGTAAGGTCAGCATGCTCGCCGAGGGTACTCAAGTTTACGTCCTGCCCCCGGTTGAGCTTGCCAAGATGAAGCAGGCTTTCGCGCCGCAAGTTGACGCAGCGATCGCCGCGGTTGAAAAGCAGGGCAAGCCCGGCCGCAAGTTCTTCGAAGACTATACGAAATGAGAAGACGGAGCGTGCCTGGCGGTCGCCGCGCGCACCTTACGTCCGGCCGGCGGACGAGCGAGATTGAGCAGGCACTTTTGCGATGGCTCTAGATCAACAATCCACGCCGCTGATCGCCCGACTGCAGCGTGCGCAGTTCCGCCTCGCCGCCACCGCGCTCCTGGTCATGATGATGGGCACGGTAATCGACGTGTTCTTTCGCTACGCTTTCAACATGCCGTTGCGCATCTCCTACGACCTCGTCGAGAGCATGCTGGTCATCTATGTGTTCCACGGCATGGCCGGCGCATTCCTCAAGCGTCGCAACATTGTGATCGACATCGTCGACGCGATGGTCGACCCGCGGGTCGTGCAAGCCCTCATCGTCATGGCCGACATCGTGTCGGTGCTATGCCTGGCAATCTTCGCCTATGCGATGATCCGTCCGGGCCTGCAGGCGTTCGACTACGGCGACCACAAGCTCGAACTCGGATTGCCGCTCTATGTGTTGTGGATTTTCGCGTTTGCCGGAATCTGCGGAACGATTTTGTGCGCAGTGGCGGCACTGATCGGCCACCTGAGAGCACGTAACGGGATAATATCGTGAGTCCGCCGCTGATCGGAGCCGCCGGCATCGGCGTGCTGCTGGTGTTGCTGTTTCTGCGGGTGCCGGTGTGGGCGGCGCTGACGCTGGTAGGCTTCGTCGGCAATATTGTGCTGTCGGGACCGCAGAGCGCTCTCACCATCGCGGGAACAACGCCGTTCGACGTCGCGTCAGCCTATACGCTCTCGGTCATCCCGCTGTTCGTATTGCTCGGCGAGGTCGCGTCGAACACTCGGCTGTCCGCCGACTTGTTTATCGCGGCGCGCGTGCTGCTATCGGGAGTTCGCGGCGGCTTGGCGATCGCCACGATTGCCGCCTCGGCATGTTTCGGCGCGGTATGCGGCTCCTCGGTGGTCACCGCGGCAACGATGACGCGCATTGCGTTGCCCGAAATGCGCAAGACCGGATATGACGATCGCCTCGCCGCCGGAGCGCTCGCCGCCGGCGGCAGCATCGGCATCCTTATCCCGCCTTCGATTATTCTCGTCATCTACGCCGCCGTCGCCGAGCAGTCGGTGCCGAAACTGTTCGCGGCGGCGCTGATCCCCGGAGTCTTGTTGACCTTGCTGTACATGGCGATCGCCGTGCTGGTCGCTGTGGCGCGCCCGCAATACGCGCCGGCCGCGCCACCCGCTTCGCTCGCGGCGCGATTGAAGGCCGTTTCCGGTCCGTGGCAATTCATCGTTCTGTTCGTGGTGACGATCGGCGGCATTTATGCAGGCGTTTTCAGCCCGACGGAAGCCGCCGCGATCGGCGCTTTTGGGGCGATCGTGCTGGGCGCTCTCGGCCGACGCCTGACGTTGCCCGCGCTATGGCAGTCGATCGAGAGCTCGGTGACGATCAGCTGCCTGCTATTCGCCATCATCATCGGCGCGAACCTGTTTTCGTTTTTCATCGTCCAGACCCACTTCCCGATGCTGCTCGCCGACGGCGCGCGGGCGATGCATTTACCCGCCCTGGCGGTGATGGCCATGATCATCGTTGCCTACATCGTCATGGGATGCTTTCTCGAAGGCATCGGCATGGTACTGATTACGGTGCCAGTTTTCCTGCCGCTGGTCATGCATTTTGGCTACGACCCGATCTGGTTTTCGATCATCGTCGTCATCGTCGTCGAAGTCGGACTGATCCACCCGCCGGTCGGTATGAACCTGTTCGTCATCCAGGCACAGGCGCCGGACGTGCGGATTACCAGCATCTATCGCGGCATCGTACCGTTCTTGATTGGGCCTTTGATCTTGATCGTGCTCTTGTTCCTGTTCCCACAATTGGCCTTGTGGCTGCCTAAAGCTCTATACGGATGACGATCAGACCGAATACAAGATAGAGAAAACTAAACGAGAGATATGTGCGGCCGTCGGGACTTTCTGGCCGCGACACTGCGAGGGGGAAATGGTCAAAAAAATTGCGCTCGAAGAGCACTTCCTGTCGCCAGGTTACGAAGACTATTGGTGGCCCACGGTCGGCGGCGTTGACACGAAGGTCGCAGGCAACCTGCTGGCGCGATTGACGGACTTCGGCGAGATGCGGTTGCAGGCCATGGACCAGGCCGGGATCGCACGCGCGGTGCTGTCGATCGCCGGCCCCGGCGTGCAAAGCCAAGCCGACGCCGCCATCGCGCTTCGGCACGCCCGAGAATCGAACGATTTTCTCGCTCGGGAAATCCAAAAGCGGCCCGACCGTTACTCAGGCTTCGCTCACCTGCCGATGCAAGACCCGCGCGGCGCCGCCGACGAACTGGAACGTTGCATGCGCGCGCTCAAATTCTCAGGCGCCATGATTAACGGCCACACCAACGGCCAATATCTCGATCACCCCTCGCTGCATTCGTTCTGGGAGCGAGCCGAAGCACTCGGCGCGCCGATCTACATTCACCCGACCGATCCGGTCAGTCTCGCGCCGGTGCTCGAGGGCTACAACGGCCTGCGCCGCGCCACCTGGGAATGGGGTTTTGAGACCGGCTCGCACGCCTTGCGGCTGGTCTTCAGCGGACTGTTCGACCGCTTCCCGCGCGCCAAGGTCGTGCTCGGTCACCTCGGCGAGACGTTGCCGTTCCTGCTGTGGCGGTTCGACAGCCGCGCCAAGCTCTACGGCGTGAAGCTCGGCAAACAGCCGTCCGAATACATCAAACAGAATATTCTGGTGACGACATCGGGCATGTGCTCGGCCGAGCCGCTCAATTGCACGATCGCGGCGCTCGGCCATGAGCGGGTAATGTTCGGGGCGGATTATCCCTTCGAAGTGGCAAAGGAAGCCGGCGAGTTTCTCGATCACGTCGCACTGTCGGACACGCTGCGCGCGGACATCGCCGTCAACAATGCGGTCCGGCACTTCGGTTCGGCTTTAGCCTGATCGCCCCGCTTATGTCCGACGCGCCCTAGTCATGAACACCAGAGTCCTTATCGTCGATGTCCATGCCGAGATGTATCGCGATCGGCTGAAGGCTGAGTTTCCGGCGCTGCAATTCGCCCTGTTCCACAATGCCGCGGAAGTGACGGCCGAGCTTTCCGACGTCGCGGTCATGATCATGTTCGGACTGGAGATCCGCGACTCCATGCTCAGCCGCGCGCCGGCCTTGAAATGGATTCAGTCGCTGGCGACCGGCGTCGATCATTTTTTGCGCTGTCCGTCGCTCAGGCCCGAAGTGCTGATCACCAGCGGCCGCGGCATCCACGGACCGCCGATGCGCGAACAGGTCGTTTACATGATGATGGCGGTAAGCCGCGACGCCAAGCGTCAAGCCGACGACACGATGCACCGGATCTGGTCGCGGCGGCTGTGGAGCACGCTGCACGGCAAGACCGCGGTCGTCGTCGGCACCGGTATCGTCGGCGCGGCGATCGGCGAGTTGCTCAAGGCCTTCGGTATGCGTGTGGTCGGCGTCACTCGTACGCCGCGCAAGGCTGAAGGCTTCGACGAAGTTATGGCGACCGATCGTCTGCCGGAGGCGGCGGCCAAGGCCGATTATCTCATCAATGTGCTGCCGGCGAGCGAGCATAATATCGGGCTGTTCGACGCCCGGGTTTTTGGCGCGATGAAGAGTTCGGCGTATTACATCAGCGCGGGCCGCGGCCAGACTGTGGACGAAACCGCCCTCATTGGGGCACTACGCGAGCGCCGCATCGCCGGCGCCTCCCTCGATGTGTTCCAAGCCGAGCCGCTACCACCCGATAGCCTGTTCTGGAGCCTGCCGAACGTTTTCATGACGCCCCATGTCGGCGGCTACATTGTCGAATATGAGGAGTTCATCATGCCGCTCCTGATCGACAATATGCGGCTGTTCCTCGCCGGCAACCCTCACGAAATGCGCAATATCGTCCCCCGCTGATGCAGCATTCGTGCAAATCTACGCCGACGGCCGCTTGTAGATTTCGGAGATCGACCTTGGTGGAAGCATCACTCTCGGCGAGATCAGGCTGTAAAATCTTGCCGGATAGCACGCGCACGATTTTCGCACTATTGGCCTTTGCCGTGATCGCTACTGTGGCGCAGGCGCAGGCGCAGCGGCAATATCCCAGCCGTCCGGTGCACGTCTTGGTCGGCTTTGCCGCCGGCAGCGGACCCGATGTTCTGGCGCGCGTGGTGGCCAACCAGCTCGGCGCCGACCTCGGCCAGAGCTTTATCGTCGAAAATCGTCCTGGCGCGAATGCCACCATCGCCGGCAATGTCGTCGCGCAATCGGCGCCCGACGGCTACACGCTGCTCTATACCAGCGATTCGATCGCGCCGACGCCATTCATCTACAAGCACCTGTCCTATGACGTTTCCAAGGATCTCACTCCGATCGCAACAGTCGGTGTCCTCGACGGGCTGCTCATGCTGGTCAACCCCGCCTTTCCGGCCCACAGCGTCGACGAATTCATCGCCTATGCGAAGACGCACCGCTTACTCTATGGCTCACCAGGCATTGGCAACGGCTTGCACCTCGCTGCCGCCTTGTTCGACAAGACGACCGGTCTCGCCATGGAGCACGTGCCGTTCAAAGGAACATCCGAGGTCGCGGCAGCCCTATTGGGCGGTAATATCGACGTCATGTTCGTGACACCACCCTCGGTCATCGGCCTCGTAAAGAACGGCACGCTGCGCGCGCTCGCGTTTACAGGATCGAAGCCGTTTGCGGAATTGCCCGACGTGCCGCTGCTCAAAACATCAGTACCGAATTATCCGCCGGTCGAGTCCTGGGGGATATTCTTCGCGCCGGCGAAAACGCCGACGGAGATCGTCGACAAGCTCAACGCCGCCATACGGCATGCGCTACGCGAGCCGCCGGTCGCCGATGTCGTTCAAACAGCGGGCTACGTTCCGGACGACCGGACCCCGGCGCAAACTGCCGAGTTTTTTCATCAAAAGCTCGAAGCCGCCCAGAATGCAGTCGAGGCCGCGGGCATCGAGCCGAATTGATCCACCACGTCATTCCGGAGGCGTGCCGTTGGCGGCCAAAACTTCGCCGGCAAGATAGAGCGAACCGGTAATTAGGATACGCGGTGCCGGATGCAGATCGAGCTTACCGGCCACATCGATTGCGCTCTCGATGTCGTCGCGCGCGAGTGCCGGAATGCCGACCTGGCCTGCAACCTCGGCTAGCGCCATTGCCGGCACCGCCTTGTCCTGGTGAATCGGCACCGCGATGACGCGCCGGGCGAGTCCGGCAAAGTTCTTGAGGAACCCCGCGCTGTCCTTTGTCGCCAGCATGCCGATGATGAGCACCAGCGGCCGCGACACGCGCTCTTCGAGATCGGCGAGCGCCGCGGCAATGGCCTGGCCGCCATCGGCATTGTGACCGCCGTCGAGCCACAGTTCACTGTCCGGGGGCGCCAGATCGGCAAGCCTGCCGTGTGAAAGCCGCTGCATGCGCGCCGGCCATTCGACCCGGGTCATGCCGGCCTCGAACGCCGCGGACGGAATTTTCAGTCCGCTTACCCGCAGCGCCGCGACCGCGGCGCCTGCATTCTCGAATTGATGCCGACCATAGAGTTTCGGCGCCGGCAGATCGAGCAGGCCGTTACCGTCCTGATAGACCAGGCCGCCGCGCTCCTCGGTGGCGGTCCAATCCTCGCCGGCGATGGAAAGCGGCGCGTGAAGCCGCGCCGCCTGCCGCTCGATGACGGCAAGCGCTTCGCGTGCCTGGCTTGTCACCACCGCCGGCACGTCGCGCTTGAGGATGCCGGCCTTTTCGCTGGCGATCGCGGAGAGCGTGTCGCCGAGAAATTCGCGATGGTCGAGCGACAGCCGCGTGATGACGCTCGCCAACGGGCGCTCGACAACATTGGTGGCGTCGAGCCGGCCGCCAAGACCGACTTCGAGCAACAGCACATCGGCCGGATGGCGCGAGAACAGAACGAACGCGGCGGCGGTTTCGATCTCGAATACCGTGATCGGCGCATCGCCGTTTTTAGCTTCGCATTCGGCAAGCACGGCGCCAAGCTCGGCGTCACCGACGAATTTGCCGCCGCCCGATTGCCCAAGGCGAAACCGCTCGTTGAGGCGAACAAGATTGGGCGACGTATAGGCGTGCACGCGCTGCCCCGCCGCTTCGAGAATGGCGCGCATAAAGGCGATGGTCGAGCCTTTGCCGTTGGTGCCGGCGACGTGAATCACCGGCGGCAGGCGCCGTTCCGGATGATCGAGCGCGGCGAGAAGCCGCTCTATACGGTCGAGCGAAAGATCGATGCGCTTGGGATGCAGCGCCAAGAGTCGCGCCAGCATGGCGTCGATCGGCGCTGAGTTGGCGTGCCCCGCGCTCACGTGGTCGCGGATTCGGGCGCCGGCAAGACGCGCGGTGGCGGCGTTGGCGGCGCTCCGGCCGGTCCCTTGGTCAACAAGCGGCAGAGTTTTGCGATGACGCCGCGCAAGTCGCGGCGATGCACCACCATATCGACCATGCCGTGATCGCGCAGATATTCGGCTTTTTGAAAGCCCTCCGGCAGCTTTTCGCGGATGGTCTGTTCGATGACACGAGGACCGGCGAAGCCGATGAGCGCGCCGGGCTCGGCGATGTGAACGTCGCCGAGCATCGCATAGGACGCGGTGACGCCGCCGGTCGTCGGATTGGTCAGTACGACGATATAGGGCTTGCGCGCCTCGCGCAGCCGCTGCACCGCAATCGTAGTCCGCGGCATCTGCATCAGCGACANNTGCATGCGCGCGCCGCCGGAAGCCGCGAACAGCACGAACGGGCAGCCCTTCTCAACCGCGGTTTCGAGACCTTTGATCACCGCCTCGCCCGCCGCCATGCCGAGCGAGCCGCCCATGAAATCGAAATCCTGCACGCCGATCACCGCGGCGAAGCCGTCGAGCTTGCCGTAGCCGAGCTTCACCGCATCGTTCAGGCCGGTCTTGCTGCGCGCATCCTTCAGTCGATCGATATAACGGCGCTCGTCGCGGAATTTCAGCGGATCGACCGGCACCTCCGGTACCGCAATGTCGAACCAGGTGGCGTTGTCAAATATCGATTTGAGCCGCGCCACCGCGCCCATGCGCATGTGATAGTTCGAGCCCGGGATGACGAACAGGTTCGACTCGACATCCTTGTAGAACACGAGCTGACCGGTCTCCGGACATTTAATCCAGAGATTTTCCGGCACCTCACGCCGCAGAATATTGCGGATTTTCGGCCGCACGACATTGGATATCCAGTTCATCTTACGCGTGACCCATTGACGAAAACGCGGCGACGTTGCCGCATGCCATTATAGCATGCTCTCATGCTGAGACGAATCCCATGCGCATTAACGATTGACGCCGATCACGGCCTATTCCAGGCACGAAAAGTCAGAACAAATCGGGCCGGCGCAGACGAAGCGTTTGCATGAGCAGCAAGGTCTTGACGTCGGGCAGAGCATTGACGTCCGCCATCCGCGCCAGCTCGGCAAGGCCGATCTCCAGGGCGACGGTATTTTCATCATCGTCGACACCGCCGCGAAGCTGCGGCCGCGGCTCGCCCGAATAGACCGCGAGATAGAAATACATGCGCTCGGTGGACAGCCCCGGCATGGTCCAAGCCGTGAACACGTGCTCCAGCGAATCGAGTTTCAGGTGCGCTTCCTCCATGGCCTCGCGGTGCGCGCAAGTCTCCGCATCCTTGTCCTCGATGACGCCGGCAATAGCTTCGAGCGTCTGCTGCCGGTTGGCGGCATAGAGCACCGGCAGGCGAGCCTGCCGGACCAGGACCGCCGTCTTACGGATCGGATGATACGGTAACACGCATATCGCTTCGCCGTGATCCTCGATCTCGCGCCTGAACGTGCGCCCGTCGGGCAGTCGGACCGTGGCGACCAGAAGCTTGGTCCAGCCCGCATAGGCCTGGTGCGTGGCGACGATTTCGATTTCTTCGTCCCTATTTTCCGTCATCGGTTTGCCCTGCAAAGGTCAAGCTATATCACTGCGTCACCAAGGCGACGCCGATCGCGACGAGAGCCGCGGCGAGGCCTTTTTGGGCGAGTTCACGGCCGGTCAAATCCTCGCGGCCGAGCTTTGGCCACAGTAAGCTTAAAACAACGCCGAAGGCGAAGACAAACAGCGTTGTCGTCGAGCCGATCGCCTGAACGAGGCTCAGCGGCGCGAACATCAGCGCATAGCGATTGCCCAATCCACCGCCGAGATTGATCAGCTCATTCGAGCCGTTAATCGACAACAGAGCGACGGTGTTGGCGCGCAGCATCGCCACGAATTGCCGGCGGTAGGGCCCAATCATCAGCAGCGCGCAGCCGAACATCGCCTCGCCGACGAACATCCAGAACGTGGTGGTCCAGAATGCCACCGCAATGGCGAAAATCTTGAAGATCAACGCGCTCAGCGCCATCGTGAAACCGCATGTCAGCATCAGCGCGGCCAGTCGCGCCTTGAAAAGGTGAAAGCCGCGGTCGAAACGGATCGACACGATCAATGCGCCGACGAGAATCAAGGCGCCACCCGCCATTTGGCGACCCGAAAGCGTCTCGCCGAGGACGAGATAGGCCAGACCATAGCCGAACAACGGTCCGGCTTGAAAATACGGCGCCACCACGGAGGCTTCTTCTCCTTGCAAAGCTAAGAGATAGAGAAGCATGCCGCCCATATAGAGAATGCCGGACAAAACAATGAGCGCGATGCTCGCTCCGCCTGGCGCAGTCACCGACGGCTCGAACCACCAGATGAACGGCAATAGCAGCACGCCGACGAAGGCGGTGAATAGGAGCAGCACCGCGACATTGCTGTCCTTGAAAAAGCGCTCGACGAGATACTTGTCAAAGTGCACCGAGATAGCCCACAGCACCGGACCGGAGAACGCAAAAATTACCCAGGACACAGGGCCTCCTTGCAAATGCGCGTGCCGGCTTTGGCAATTGTTCCGCTTTGGAAAGCTGGCAAAATAGCTCCTTCCCGCGTCTGCCTTCGTGACGCCCTCGGGGCGGCACAATTTAGCCTTTTCGGCCAATAGAGTAGCACGCAGTGGCGGCGACGCTTCGGACGTAAGCCCCAGCGGTAAGTCCGGGGTAACTAAGTTCTGCGTAACTCTTAAGCTGCGAACGGTGAACTTGAAATCGCCGACGCTTGTGAGGCCGGGTTCCCATGATGAAGAATATTGTCGCCGCATGCTTTGCTATCGCCGCGCTCGTGACCGCGCAAGGCGCCACCGCAGCCGATCTCTCCGTCGCGCCGATTTACACCAAGGCGCCGCCTGCGGAAGTCACGCAGGTCTATAACTGGAGCGGCTTCTATATCGGCGCCAATGGCGGCGGTGGCTGGGGCCATTCCCATTGGGACGCCAACGCCACCGGCATGCATCTTTCCGGAGCGCAAGTCGGCGGCACGGCGGGCTACAATTGGCAATACGGCCATGCTGTGCTCGGACTAGAGGGCGACCTTGACTGGTCTAACCTCGACGGATCCAAAACTTCGACATTGTGCCCAGCCGGCTGCAACACCAGCGACAGCTGGCTTTCGACGGTGCGCGGGCGTGTCGGCTATGCGTTCGGCGGCGTTCTGCCTTACGTCACCGGCGGTCTGGCCGTCGGCGATATCCGCGCCGGCGTTCCCGGTTTCGCGGTTGCCAGCACGACCAATGCCGGATGGACCGCCGGTGCAGGCCTCGAAGTCGCGCTGCCTGGCAATTGGTCGGCGAAGGCGGAATATCTCCATGTCGATCTCGGCCGCTTCGATTGCGGGGTCGACTGCGGAGCGGCGGGTGTCGATAATGTTTCGATGCATGAGGATGTCGTCCGCGCCGGACTGAACTATCACTTCAACTGGGGCAAGTAGCCTCCCTCGCTACCGCTTGGTCGCACTGCGTCCTCCCCCGCAACGCAGGGGACGGGCCAGCCGGTCACGATCGTGGTGACACAAACATCCCGGCTGCCGCGCCAGCGAAGCCCGTTAATTCTACCTTGAACACGGGTCCCGGGCTTCGCTACGCTCAAGGCGGGCGCCCTTTGCGCCCCTTGGGGCCGAATTTCACGATGTCCAAAGTCGCAAGCGGGACACCGCCGCGGGTCGCGCCGCAGGTTTACGATGCCATTCGTGCGCTACTGCGCGCCGGCAAAAACGACGAAGCGATCGTCCGGCTATGCGCCATCGGCACCATCCGGCCGGACGATCTCGTCATCAAGGAATTGCTGTTCGATGCGTTTTTTCAAAAGCGCGATTGGCTGCCGGCGCTGGCGCTCGCCGAGGATCTGGTCCGCCGCCAACCGGACGTCATCCGCTTGCAAAAGGCGCTGATCGCGACGCTGTCGAATCTTAAGCGCTATGGCGAGACCATCGTCCAGGCCGCGCGTTATATCGAGCGGCACGGCGAAGACCTTACCATGCTCGACGCGCTCAAGGTCGCGCATTTCTATACCGGCAAGATCGGCGACGCCGTCCGCTACGGCCAGCGCGCACTGGCCTTGCGCGATGCGGAAGCCTGCCGCAGTCCGCCGCCGCTCGCCGTGATCGAGCCTGTGGGTCCGCCGTCGGGGGCCAACGTCATTTCCTTTTCATTGTGGGGCACGGCGCCGTTCTACGCTTACGGCGCCATGATCAATCTGATCCTCGCCCGCACCGTCTATCCGGGCTGGGGCTGCCGGTTTTACGTCTCAGCCGACGTGCCGCGGCCTTGCGTCGCCTATCTGCGCGACAATGGCGCCGACGTGCGCAACATCGAGGACGAATATCCCGGGGTTGGCCTGTTTCAGCGCTTCCTGGTGATGAACGATCCAGCCGTCGGGCGCTTTCTGGTACGCGATTGCGACGCGCGGCTCTCCGCGCCTGAAGCCGATCTGGTACGGCAATGGATCGACTCAGGCTACCCGTTCCACGTGGTGCGCGACCATGTACTGCATAACGAATTGATGATCGGCTGCATGTGGGCCGGGCGCACCGACTGCGGCATCGATATCGTTCAGCTGATGCGGCTTTATTTCACCAATGGCCCGAACGCGAAATACGGCCACGACCAGCGCATGCTCGGCCGCATGCTGTGGCCACTGATCCGCAGCCGCTCTCTGGTGCACGACAAATATTACCACCTGCCGGACGTCCACGAGGCCGTGCTGCCCGATCCGAAAAGCCATTTCGGCGCCGGGCACCAGAATGTCTCAGCGGTGCTGGCGGAGGCGGAGCAGCTGGGGATTCCACGGGTGTTGTAAAATCGGCCCTGACCGCCACGAACGCATCGACCGGGAGACAATGAATCACTACTCTGTGCACCCGACCCCAGGCTTGGATCACGCCAATCGTCATGAGGATATCCATGATGTCGACAAAAGCGGTCTGTGCGGCATTGCTTGGCGCCTCGGCCATTGCGACGACGGCGTTCGCGCAGCAATGGCCGGTCCGACCGCTCCAGGTCATCAGCCCGTTCGTCGCCGGCACCACCAACGACCTCGTTACGAGTACCGTGCTCGATCAGGTCGGCCGGCAGATCGGTCAGCAGATTGTGCTTGAGAACCGGCCCGGCGGCGACGGCACGGTCGGCGTCGCTTCGGTGGTACGGGCCAACCCGGACGGTTACACCTTGCTGCTCAGTTCGTCTTCGATGAGCGCCGCGGTCATCCTGCACAAATCCCTGCCCTACGACATGCTGCGCGACCTTGAACCGGTGGCGATGTTCGGCGGCCAGCCAAGCGTGCTCGCGGCGACTCCCGGAAAAGGCTTCAAAAGCGTGGCCGATCTCGTCGCGGCGGCCAAATCAAAACCCGGCGAGCTTAAATTCGCGTCCGTCGGCATCGGCTCGGCGTCGTACCTCGCCGCCGAGCGCTTTCGCCTGGCGGCCGGATTGAATGTCCAGCATGCGCCCTATAGCGGGCCGGTTCAGGCGCTCGACGATCTGATGGCGGGCCGCGTCGATTTTTATTTCGTGCCGATCGCGCCGGCGGTGCCATTGGTCGCCCAGGGCAAAATGGTGGCACTCGCGGTAAGTTCGTCCAACCATTCGTTCTCGCTACCCGGCGTTCAGACGCTCGCGGAAGCCGGTTATCCCATTCCAGAATATCTGGTCTGGGACGGGCTGATGGCGCCGGCCAAGACGCCGGCCGCGATCGTGACGACATTGAACGACGCCATCGGCAAGGCGCTCGTCCTGCCGGCCATTCGCAACAAGCTGCAGCGCTTCGGGGTCGAGCCCAGGGCGATGAGCCCCGACGAGTTTGCGAAATTCTTCGCCGAAGACATTGCCGCGACGACCAAGCTCGGCAAGGACGCCAATATTCAGCCGTTGGAGTGAACGCAATTTCGCTGCAGATTAATGCAGCAGCACGTGGCCGGCCTGGATCGCCTGCTGCAATTGCGGCGTCGTGACGCCGGCAAGCGTAATCGAATCGTTGTGGCCGAGATTGATCACGGCGTCGCCATGTACGTCGGTGGTGATCAGGGCCTGCAGTTCCTGCGCGGTCTGCGCCGCGGCGAAGTGGTCGAGTTCGAGCGTGTCCTGCTGCGGATTGAAGTTGGTGATGGTGTCGGCGCCGATGCCCGGCGCGAATACGAAATTGTCGTTGCCCGGACCGCCGATCGTGACCGAGACGGTCTGGTTGACGTTTTGCGCCGGGTTCTGGGCATCCGCGACGCCGACGCTATAGGATTGCGTGAGAGTTTCGCCGGGCGTGAGATTGATCTGATCGTTGCTGGCCATGAAGTCGAAGCCGACCGACACGGTGCCGTTGCTCGCGGTGGGCTGTTCGAGCGAGAAGTTGCCGACGTAATTCGTGCCGTCCGGCGTGACGCTGGCGGTGATCGCGTCCGCCGGGTCGTGATCGGCAAACGACAGCGTACCGCTGGCGCCGCCCGCGGCCGCCGTCGAGAGCACTGACGGCTCGCTCGGAGCGGCCGCCGCCGGCGGATCGGTGATCAGGGTGCCGCCATTGCCGTCGGAGGCGAAATCCAACGTGGCGTTGAAATTATCGAAGGTGAGACTGGCGCTGTGGGTCCCGTCCGTCACGCTCAGGAGACCGTTAGAGGAGTTGTACGTTTCCGCGAACTGCGACGAATCGTAATTGATGCCGACAAGATCAATGGTGTCCGAATGCGCTGCGTCGGGCGCGGTGCCGGTGAAGCCGACGATCTGGCCGGTGAAGTTCTCGGGGTCGTTGAGGATCAGGGAGCCGGTGGAGCCGGTGAATGTCACGCTTTCGTTGGATGGCGAATTGAGTTCGAAGCTTCCGCCGCCGACGATCGTGGCGGCCGTTGCTGGCGGATCGACGACGGTGGCACCGCCGTGGCCATCATATACGGGTCCTAACCAGCTGATGCTGTTGTCGGAAGTATAATCTCCAATCAGCGTGACGGACTGCGAGGTGCCCTGCGTTGTATCGGTCACCGTCAGGATGGTGTTGCCGCCGCTAAGCGCGGCGTTAACGATGAACGAGTCGCTACTGTCCGCGCTAAGATCGCGCAGATCCAATACGTCGCCGCTGCCGCTGATCCCAGAAACCATGCCGCTGAAGGTCGCAGGATTGTCAATAATGAAGGTGCCGGAACTACCGTCGAACGAGACATTCTCGCTCGATGACCCGGAAAGTTCGTAGGTCGCGCCCTGGAAAATCGGCACCGATGTGCCGACGTAGGCGATCAATGTCGTTCCCGAAGCATCTTCCTCAAGAGCAAAATTGGCCGACGAGTAGCTGCCGCTGAGCGTCAGGGTTTCGCCGTTGACCGTCAGGGTCGAGCCGCTAAACGTCACGGACTCGGTGGGCGAATAGGTTTGGTTGCTCAGCTCGAGCGCGTCGCCGGTGCCGAAGCCCGTGATTGTCCCGCCGTATGTCGCTTGCGAAAGCTCGAGTGTACCGGCACCGGAGAACAAAACACTCTGGCTGATGATGTCCTGGAATTCGGCCGTGCCGCCGGTGATCTCGATCGATCCGGTGCCGTTGAAAGCGATGGCGCTCGTAACGTCGACCGTGCCGCCGGTCACTTCGAACGTGCCGCTATCGGTGATCGAACCGCCCGTGCCCGAGATCGTGGTGATACCACCGAGCTCCAGCGTGTCTCCCGACAAAATCACGAGTGAGTGGTTATCGGTCACGTTGACGCCGGCGAAGGTGGCGCCGCCCGCGCCGATATCGACGACGCCCTCGGAGGTCGATCCGGTTACATGGATCAAAAGCGTGCCACCGGACAGCGTGGTGCCCTCATCAAGCAAGAGGGTCACTGTGTAAGCTGCGAGAGGATCGACCTGGAGGATGCCGGAATTCGTCACGCTGACGTCCGCGAGCGTCATCGTGCCGGCCACCGAATTCTCGATATCAAGCGTCGCCCCACCGACGATCGACAGTGCACCGCCACCGTTCACGGTGGCGCCGCCTTCAAGCGTCACGGTCCCGCTGATCGCCAGCGTGCCGGTGTCGTCAATCGTACCGCCGTTAACCGTCGCGCCGTTTTCGAGCGTCGAAGTTCCGATGACGTCGAGCAGCCCGCTGTTGGCGATCGTGCCGCCGGCGAGAGTCGCAGCGGACAACACCAGCGTGGCACCAGTCGCGATCGAAATCTCCGAGCCGGTGCCGAGATTGACTGGCCCCGCGAAGGTGCTTTCGTCCGGGTCCGCAAGCGATAGCACCGTGCCGCTCCCCGTGAGCGTGAGGGTAGCATCCGCATTGGTGCTGATGTCGCCGACCGAGACGCTCGAAGACAGCGTGATTGTCGCGGTGCTGGAGGGCAGGATTTGCACGGCGTCCGATGAAGTCGGTAAGCCGTTGCTCCAGTTGCCCGCGGTGGACCACTGGCCATCGCCCGCGGTGCCGGTCCAGCTGTCGAGCGACAGCACCGTCCCGGCGAGCGCCGTAACCTGATCGGTCGCGCTGCTGAGCGCGTCGGTGAAAGTCGCGACGACAATGAGCTTCTCGCCGTCTTCGGCGCCGGTCGGGGTGAAACTGTTGCTCGTACCGTTCTGGACGATCGTGCCGTTGAGCACCCAGGTATAGTTGAGGTTGCTGACGCTATCGCCGCCATTGATTGCGGTCACGCTCGTCGTAACGGCCTGCCCGGCGATGGCGTTGTTGTTGCTGTCGAGGCCGGCGAGTGCCACCTGCGCCGGACTCCAGATCACCTCCGGATGATTGGCGCCGTCATTGGTGAGCGCGAAATTGTCCGCGGCATAGGTGCCAGCGAAGGTAAGCGTTTCCTGCAGTGTCGGCGTCGTGCCGCTATAGATCGCCAGGGCGCCGCCACCGCTGCCTTGGGTCCAGACGGCGGCTTCGCTCGTCTGGTAGCTCAGGTCGCGCAGATCAAGCACGTCGCCTGTGCCGAAACCGCTCACCGTGTTGCTGAAGCTTGCCGATTGGGCGAGTGCGACGGTGCCGGCGCCCGCGAACAATAACGTGCCGGTGCCGCCGACGGCGTCGTCGATCTGCAACACCGCGCCGCTCGTCACTTCAAGGGTGGCGGCATTGGTGATGGTGTTGCCGGTATCGAGCGTCAGCGTGCCCGCAGTCGCCTTGATCGCGCCCGACGCGTTGTCGAGCGTCAGATAGTTATCGGTACCATCCCCGATCTGACTATTGCCCGTGGACGTGATCGTATTGCCGTTGTTTTCGAAGGTCTCGCCACCTACACTGCTGGATTTGGTGATGACGGTGACGATCTCGCCGCTACTCAGCGTTAGCGTGCCGGCCGACGACCCGTCATGGAGCATAAACGTCGAACCCGGAGTGCCGAAGTCCGAAACCGACAGGGTGCCGTTGATTTGGATATTCCCGGCATTGTTGATCTGATTGGGCCCGATCTGCAGCGTCGCGCCGCTCGCCGCCTCCAGCGTGCCGCTGTTGTTGATCACGTTGTCGGTAATGAGTGCGAGTGTCCCGCCGGACGCCTCGATCGTGCCGCCGTTCTTGAGGAGCAGCGGATCGGTCGGGCCGTTACCGATCTGGCCATAACCGCTGATCGTGTTGTTGACGTTCATCAGCGTTTCGCCACTTTGTGCGCCGCTGATGGTGCCGCCGGCAAGTGTGACCGTGCCACCGCCGGTCCCGGTCAGACTCAGGGTGCCGGCGCTCGGAACATTGAGTGACAGCGTGCCATCGACCTGGATGTTGCCGGTATTGTTGATCGTTCCGACGTTGACGGTCAGTGTCGCGCCGGTATCGACCGTAACGGTGGCGGCGTTGGTGAAGGGATCGTCGGTCGAGATCGTCAGCGTTCCGCTTGAGACTTCGATACTGCCGGCGGCATTGTCCACGAGCAGAGGCGACGTCGAGCCATTGCCGAATTGCGTAGTACCCGTCGTCGTAATCGCGTTGCCGTCGTTATCGAACGTCTCGCCGCTCGTACCGGTAGCGCCAATGACAGAAGCGCTGTTGAGAGAAACCGTGCCGCCCCCGGACAGCGTCAATGTGCCGTTATTCGCCACACCGAGCACCAACTTGCTGTCGATGACGATGCTTCCGCCATTGTCGATCGAGGAATCGCCGATCACGAGCTTGGAATTGGCGGTGCTCGTCGCTTCGAGCATAGCGCCGCTGGCATTGGTAACCGGATTGCCGGTCGCAATGGTCAGCGTGGCGCCATTGGCCTCGATCGTTCCGCCGGTCTCATTGTCCAGCGTCAGATTGCTGGTCGTACCGTCGCCGATCTCTCCGGCGCCCGAGATCGTGCCGAGGTTATCGAGCGTGCTGTCGTCGCCGGCTGCGCCGGCAATCTCGGGACTTGTGCTCGTGAGGCTGAATGTGCCGCCGCCTTCGAACGTGACCGTGCCGTCGAGCGTTGTCGTCCCCTCAAGGTTCACGGACGTACTGGTGGAGGCCTTTATGGTGCTGCCGCCCGCGATCGTGACTCCCGAGAGGGCGCTGGTGGTGCTGCTGGTCGAGGCGTTAGTGCCGGTTTGGATGAGACCAGTGCCGCTGGTTTCGAGCGTGCCCCCGGTGATCGTGGTCCCATCGAGATGAACAGTTGAACCGTCCTCGGCGTCGATGGTGCCGCCGGTGTTGGTGACAGAATCGTCGATCTGCAGCGCGCCGCCGTCGCTGGCTTCGAGCGTGCCGCTATTGGTGACAGTATTCGTGGTGTCAAACACGAATGCATCGCCGCTGACGTTGGCGTCGTAGGTGCCGTAATAAGCGCCGAGCGCGTTCACGCCGGACAGGTTTTCGATCGTATTGAGGCTGCTGCCGAATGTTTGATAGCCCTCGATCGTGTTGCCCTCGTTCTCCGTGGTCTGAGCCGCGAGCGCGTGGTTTGTGTTGTCGTATATGTCGGTGCCGGTGCCTTCGAGGATCGCCGCCGGAGAATCGCTGTCTACCGTGCCTTCATGGACAATGGTGCCGTCGTTAATGGTCAGGCGAGTGCCCGTGCTGTCGACCGTGTCGGTGCCCTCATAGGTCAGCGTCTCGCCGCTCGCGACCAAGAGGGTGCCGTTGTTGGTGACCGTCGTATTGGTAATCGTGACATTGTCGACGGCGTAGGTCGTGACGTTTCCGAAGGTGAGCGTCTGGCCGCTATCGATCTGGATGGTGCCGTTCTGGCTCGCGCCGCCGGTGATCGCACTGTTGGTGATCGTAACGTCGTCGAGCGTCAGCGTCGCGCCGCTAGCGATCGTGACTTGACCGCCGATGATACTGGCGCTGGCGTCGATCGTACTCGGGCCGTCGATGACGATCGTGCCGCTATTGGTGATCGTGCCGCCCTCGACAGTGCCGCCGGAAAGCGTCAGCTTTGCGCCGGCGCCGACACTAATAACGCCGTCGTTGGTGATGGTAACGCCGCTCAGCGTGGCGCCGTCGACGTCGAGCGTACTGCCGCCGATGATCATCAACGCGCCGCCGTTGATCGACGTGTCGTCGTCAAGCGTGAGGATCGCCCCCGACGTCACCCCAATATCGATCTCAGCGTTATTCTGGATCGCATTGCCATCCAGCGTGAGGTCGGAATTGATCTGCGCCTGACCGGTGGCAATTGTTGCCGCATCGCCGGTGCTTGGCGGCGAGCCGGTGCTCCAGTCGGTGGCAGCGCCGCCGACCCAATCGCCGGTACCGTTCCAGGTGTCGACTAAGTTGACGGTGAGCGCGATCGTTTGTGACGAAGACGTCAGTGTGGATTCCGGGGTCAACACCCAGTTGTCGGTCACGATATTAGCGAACCCGGCAAAGCCCTGGTCGTCGCCGGTAAAGGTGACGCTTGTGATGTCCGCACCGGCCAGCGTGTAAGTGACACCCGGATTAGAACCGGAGAGAACGTAGCTGACATTGGGATCGCCCACCGTGTCCACGACGGCCTCGGCCGCATTGTAAGCCGTCGCCGACCACGCCGCGTAGGACGAGCCCGAGGGACCCGAATTTTCAACGACCTGATCGAAGGCAAAGCTTGTGAGCGGCGTGGCGAAGGTCAGCGTATAGCTGTCCGGATGAGCGCCGCCAGTGCCGCTGCTCTCGACGACGACATTATATCCAATGGTGGCGTCGACAATCCCGCCGCCATAAATCTGATCCTGGTTGGCGACCGAGACTTGCGCGCCGTTATTGCTGGTGGTCAGGCTGACGCCGTAACCGGCAAGGAAAGTGGCGACCGCGGCGCCGGTAACGGGAGCGCCGGATGTATTGACCGCATCGAAATCGACAGTGACCGGGCTGCCAGTGCCGGCTTGCCCGGACATTTCATTGGCGGTCACCGTCAGCGTTCCCGACGTAGCGCCGGCGTTGAGGGTGAGGCCGGCGAGTTCAGGCTGGGTCAGCGTAATCGCGCCGCCGGTGACGGCGAGCGTATCGCCGTTGCTGTCGGACAGCGTCGCGTCGGACGAAATGCCGCTGATCGTTACCGTGACAGGATCACCCGATGTTCCGGGCGATTCGGTGATGCCGAGCGAAACGCCGGCGCCCTGGTCCACTGTCAAAGTGTGATCGGCGATCGTCAGTGTCGGGCCGGATGACGTCTCCTCCAGCGTCACCACATTGCCGGTGGCGGTGAAGCTGTTGCCCGCCGTGTCGGTCAGCGACAGGCTCGACGTGATCGAAGTATCGTCGGCCAGGCTCGACAGGTTCACCGTCGTCAGCGTGTTGTCCGTCCCGGCCACCACCGCGCCGTCGGTGATCGTCACCACCACCGAATGGGTGCCGTCGCTGAACGTCAGCGTGCCGCTGTCGTCGCTCTCAATCCCGCCGACCGCCAACGTCACCGCCGTAGCGCCGGCCGCGCCGATCGGCGTCGACGAGCTGCCATCCACCACAACGCTCAGACCCGCCTGCTCGCCTTGATCCTCATCGACCGTGACCGTCTGGCTCGTTTCGGTGGCCGGATTGACGGCGGCATCGGTGACGTACGCTGTCACGGTGTCAGTGCCGTCGGCGAGTGCGTGAGCCTGCGTCGGGGTGACGTCGACCGTCCACGCGCCGCCCGTTATCGTAGTGCTGTAGGTGTCGACCACCGTCGAGCCGTTGAGGATATCGATAGTGATCGACTGGCCGTTGATCACAATGCTGCTGTCGCTCGCCGTGCCGCTGATAGCGACGCCCGCCGCCGCGTCGGCGGCGTTGATGATGTTGTTGCCGTCTATGGCGTCGATCGCTACGGCCGGCGCCGCCTCCACCGTGAGGTCGCTGCCGCTGTGGCCGTCGCCCGTGAAGAAGAATGTATCGCCGGCCGGCAGGCCCGAAATCGTAAATTCGGTCGCCGCGCCGTTCAGAGTCAGCGTCGCGCCGTTCCAGCCGGCGGTGGTGACCGTCTCGCTGGTGAGATCGATGACGTTGCCGATCTGCAGCCCGGTCAGGGTCGCGTCGAACGCTCCGGGATCGGCGAGCTTCAGCGTGCCGGTGCCGTCGGTGAACGTGACGGTCTGCGTCGCAGCGACGCTCGCCTGGAATTCGAGGACACCGTTATTGTCGATGGTCGCCGTGCCGGTATCGGTGACGGCACCCGACACATCGACGGTGCCGCCGTCGGCCGCGATCGTGCCGGTGTTATCGACAGAGCTCCCGATATCCAACGTGCCGCCGCCGGTGGCTTCGAGCGTGCCGGTGTTGGCGATAGAGCCCTTATCGATCGAACTTGTACCGATCGAATCCAAGCTTCCATTGATCGTGACGGCGCCGCCGGTGATGGTGGCGCCGTTA
>PLTE01000419.1 GCA_003164375.1 Hyphomicrobiales bacterium
TTTGCGCATGGGTCTCCGACAGCGAGCCGCCGAACACGGTGAAATCCTTGGAGAAAACGAACACCGTGCGGCCGTTGACAGTGCCAAAGCCAGTGACCACGCCGTCGCCGGCGATGTGCGATTTCTCCATGCCGAAATCGACCGAGCGGTGCTCGACGAACATGTCGAGCTCCTCGAACGAGCCGCGGTCCATCAGGAGCTCGATGCGCTCGCGCGCGGTGAGCTTACCGCGCTTGTGCTGCGCGTCGATGCGACGCTCGCCGCCGCCCAGCCGCGCGCTGACGCGGCGGTCCTCAAGCAATTCGAGAATGTCTTTCATTGTCTCACCGATCCCGCTTTTGGCGGCCCCCGACCGGCCGGATTGCACCCGCAATTCATAGCAAGGCCCGGGCCAAGCGTCATCTTCATCCTGCCCCGCGAAGCGGGGAATGGGGCGGCCGCACCGCTAAGCGGGGGCGGATGCGGTCACGTCATTGCCGCAGCAGACGACCAAAACATTGACGGTCGGCGCATTGGGGAATGACATCGCCCCTCCTCGCATGGTGCTCGCGGCGGCTTCCAGCGCCTCGTCGGAGACCTCGAAACTGAGAATGGCTTGGTCGCTTTTGTCCGGATTCTCGGCGTTCTCATTCATGGTGCTGATCCCCTCTTTCGTCGGTGCCGCCGGTCAGTCTATCCGCCGTCGGCCGCTTCCTCCACCGCCGCGACAACGCCGGCATAGCCAGTGCAGCGGCATAGCTGCCCGCTCAAGACGTCGCGGATTTAGGCCTCGGAGGGTTTTGGATCGCGGGCGAGGTTATCGGGATACGACAGCCTGCGCCACCGCGCTGGCGCGAGCCTGATGCCTCATCTAGGTTGCCGCCGGGAGGAAACGATGGAAAAAGCCGCGAACGGCCAGCATGCAAACGGATCTGGCATCGGCCAGCCGGTGCGCCGCCGCGAAGATTTTCGGCTGGTGCGCGGCGCCGGCCGCTACACCGCGGACGAGAATCTGCCGGGCCAGGTCCATGCTTTCATGCTGCGGTCGCCGCATGCGCATGCGCGGCTGCGCGCCGTCGCCATCGACAAGGCACAAGCCATGCCCGGCGTGCTCGCGGTGCTAACAGGCGCCGACTTTGTCGCCGACGGGCTCAAGCCCATCCCGCACAAACCGTGGTCGCCGCATCCGGCGGAGGCGGTGCTGCGCAACAAAACCGGCGCACCGCCGTTCGAGGCGGCGCACTGGCCGCTGCCGACCGACAAAGCGCGTTTCGTCGGCGAAGCGGTGGCGATGGTCGTCGCCGAGACGGTGCACGCGGCGAAAGACGGCGCCGAAGCGATCGAGATCGATTACGAAGCGCTGCCCGCGGTGGTCGAGACCGTCGCCGCGGCGCGGCAGGATGCGCCGCATGTGCACGACAGCGCGACCAATATCTGCTTCGATTCCGAGCTGGGCGACGCCGCGGTGACCGCGACAGCCTTTGCCCGCGCGGCGCATGTGACTCGCTTTGAAACCTGGGTGCAGCGCGTCACCGGCGTGCCGATGGAGCCGCGCGCAGCGCTCGCCGAATTCGATCGCGTCACCGGCCGTTTTACCGTTTACGCCGGCAACGGCGGCGCAGTCCGTCTGAAGAACGATCTCGCTACAATCCTCGGCGTGGCGCCGGAGCAAGTCCGCGTCTTGATGCAGGACGTAGGCGGCAATTTCGGCACGCGCGGCATGATCTATCCGGAATTCGCGCTCGTGGCCTGGGCAGCGCGCAAACTCGGCCGCCCGGTCAAATGGATCATCGAGCGCAGCGAGTCGTTTTTGAGCGACTATCAGGCGCGCGACCTTGCGGTCGAGGCTGAGCTTGCGCTCGACTCCCAGGGCCGGTTCCTGGCGATGCGCGGCTCCAATCTCGGCAATCTCGGCGCCCACACCACCAATTTTGCCATGGTGCAGAAGGGCGTGCAGATGATGTCGAGCATCTATCGCATGCCGGCGGCGCATTTCCGCGCCCGCGCCACTTTGAGCAATACCTCGCCGACGCGGCCCTATCGCAGCGCCGGCCGGCCGGAGGTGATTTTCGTCATGGAGCGGCTGATCGACCTCGCCGCACGCGACTATGGCTTCGATCGCGTCGCGCTGCGGCGCAAGAACCTCGTGACTGAAAAGGAGCTACCGTACAAAAATCCGTTCGGCGTCGAATACGACAACGGCGACTATATCGGCGTCATGGATATCGCGCTGAGATTAGGCGACTGGCCGGGCTTCAAGCGCCGCCGCGCCGCGGCGAAGAAGCGCGGCAAACGTCGCGGCATCGGGGTCGGCAATTATGTGGATATTTCAACCGGCGTGCCGCGCGAGAAAGCCGAGATCACGGTGAAGCCCGACGGCACGGTCGAGCTCGTGATCGGCATTGTCTCGCAGGGCCAGGGCCATGAGACAAGCTTTGCCCAGCTCGTCACCGAATGGCTCGGCGTGCCGATCGAATCCGTGCGTTTCGTTGCCGGCGACACCGATCGCGTCACCGTCGGCGGCGGCGCGCATTCCGGCCGCGGCATGCGGCTCGGCTCGATCGTCATCAAGAAAGCCTCCGACGGTATCGTCGAGAAAGGTCTGCGCATCGCCGAGCATCTGCTGGAAACCGCCGCGGCCGACATCGAGTTCAAGCATGGACGCTTTGCCGTGAAAGGCACCAACCACGCCGTCGGTCTGTTCGAGGTGGCGCGCGCGGCGCTTGAGCGTGCCGATTTGCCGGAGGATTTGCGCGGGCCGTTGCACGCGGCCTGCGACGAGACGGTGCTCGACGCCAGCTATCCCTATGGCGCCCATGTCTGCGAGGTCGAGGTCGATCCGGACACCGGAAAGGTCGCTCTGATCAATTATGTCGCGGTCGACGATGTCGGTCGCGCGGTGAACCCGCTGATCATCCACGGCCAGGTCCACGGCGGCATCGCGCAAGGCGTCGGCCAGGCGCTCCTGGAACACGCCCATTACGATCCGCAGAGCGGGCAGCTGCTGGCGGGCTCGCTGATGGATTACGCCATGCCGCGGGCCTCCGACATGGTGAATTACGTCACCGAGATCAGCGAAGTGCCCTCCTCCACCCATCCGCTCGGCATCCGCCCTGCCGGCGAAGGCGGCACGGTGCCCGCGCTCGCGGTCGTCATCAACGCCGTGGTCGATGCGCTGTGGGATTTAGGCGTACGCCATGTCGAAATGCCGGCGACGCCGGAGCGCGTATGGCGGGCGATCCAGGATGCGCGCGGCCTCTGAACCGCGCGCCGACACACAGCCCCAGCCGGCGCCGACCATACGCCGATTACGCAGTTTCGCGTATCCATGGTTGCCGTCAGTTTAGACGAATAAGCACGCATTTTTTAATGCGTTCGGCCTAAAGAGACGGTTGAACAAAATATTCGACAACTCCGATGGCTCAAGCGATCCAAGGTCTAAAGGAAGCCGGTTTGTTTCAACAAACCGGTCAGCGCGCCAAGCGTTCGGCCATCCACACGCCCGCTCTCCCGCTCGCCCCCGCAACTGCGCGTCAAATACGGTGGGCTTTTTTCATTGTGATCATTTCGATTGCGGTAACCGCCGCCGCGGTTCCATTCGCTCGTCTGCCGCTGTTAAAGGTTACCGCATTCATCCCAAGCTACGAATCGGCGACAGCGACCTGCGATCTGGTAACCGCCGTCCTCCTGTTCGGCCGGGTCACCCGTCGTCGCTCCGTTGCCTTTCTCGCCCTCGCCACCGGCTATTTGTTCAACGCCTGCATCGTTGCCGTGCATGGGCTGACCTTTCCGGGCGTTTTTTCCGAGACCGGCTTGTTCGCAGCGAACGACCAGACGACCGCCTGGTTGTATATTTTCTGGCATGGCGGCTTCTGCCTGTTCGTCCTCGGCTATGCCATGTTCCCCGAGCATGAACGCGCTTTCGGTTACATCGGCAGACACCCTGGCCGGGTGATCGCCTGTAGCGCGACCGGCGTCGTTGCGCTCGTCGCCGCCCTGACGCTGCTTGCTACGGTTGGTCACGGCGCGCTGCCGACGATAATCCAGGGTGGCAACTACGCGCTAATGGTTTCCACCGGTACGAGTCCAGCGGTCCTGGCTTTGAGTGCGCTCGCCTTGCTCGCCTTACTACGACGTCAGGAACGGACCGTGCTTGACGTTTGGCTCATGGTGGTGATGAGCGTATGGCTGCTCGACGTCATGCTGAGCTCGGTCGTGAGCTCTTCGCGTTACGATTTGGGCTGGTACGCCGGCCGCTGCTATGGGCTTGTCGCGGCGTGCTGTCTGCTCATTACCCTTTTATTTGAAATGAATCGGCTCTATGACCGGTTAAACTCGGCCTTGGCGAATGCGCGGACGCTGGAGCAGGACCTCACATTCCGCGCAGAAAACGATTCACTGACCGGTCTGCCGAACCGCACTCTATTCTATGACCGCTTAGAGACCGCGATGGCGCGTTGCCGACGAACCAAGAAGCTCATGGCGCTTCTCTACGTCGACATCGACAATTTCAAGACGATCAACGACAGTTTGGGCCATGCCGCGGGCGACGATCTGCTCCGTTCGTTTGCCCAGCGCCTGTCGCGGTGCGTGCGCGCAGCGGACACCGTGGCGCGTCTCGGCGGCGACGAATTCACCGTGATTCTGGAAAATCTTGGCTCCCGCGAGACGGCGCGGAGCGTCGTTGACAAGCTCATGGCCGCGTTAAGGCACCCGTTCGCGGTAGGTGGCAACGATATCCAGGCGAATGCCAGTATCGGGATCGCTTACTGCAGTGACGGGGAGATCAAGCCCGATTTGTTGATCAAGCAAGCCGACGCGGCGCTTTATCAAGCCAAGCAGCATGGTCGCAATCATTATCGGATCCATATGCCGGAAGCCGGCTCAGCTCGCTAGCCGCTTTGATTTGCGGCCTCGCCTTACAATTTTCGCGGCATGGTGCTAGATGAATCCACGTTATTGAACGTGCAGACGATGCGCGATGGCGGAAAATATCGCCCGACAGGAGCCGATTCAACCGTGCCAACGGCCGATCTGCAAAGCCGCGATTTCCGAAAAATCCTGCTGATCAAATTGTCGGCCATGGGCGACGTGGTGCACACGTTCCCGGTGCTGAATAAATTGCGGCAGCGCTATCCCTCAGCGCGGCTGGATTGGCTGGTCACGCCGGGGATCGGCGAGCTCCTGGCGGACAACCCGGCGATCAGCAATGTGATCGAATTTCAGCGCGACGAATGGTCGACGCCGTGGCGAGCTGCGCCTTACGTCAGCGCGGCGCGGCTCGTCGCCAAGCTGCGCTCTGCCGAATACGACCTGGTGCTCGATCTGCAGGGCCAGTTCCGTAGCGCCGCATTCGCATTTGCTTCGGGCGCGCCGGTGCGGATCGGCTTCGACAAGCCGCGCGCGGATCGTTGGAAAACCTTGTCGCGCAAAATACCGGACGAGGCGAAGAAGCACGCCTGGCAGGGCGCGCGCGAGGGCAGCTACCTCGCTTATACCCATCACATCGCGGTTCCGACGCTCGATGTACATCCGGTGGATCGCTACCTCGGCATCGCCCCGATGCTTGGCCTTGGTGATGCCGCGCCGGACTTTTCGTTTCCGATTCCGCCGGAAGCAACAACGCGCATTGACGGGTTGCTCGATTATTACGACATCGGCAAAGCCAGGCTCATCGCGATTGCGCCGGGAACAAATTGGGACACCAAACAGTGGCGCAGCGACGGTTTCGTCGAAGTAGCGCGCCATTTTCTGCAAAAGGGCTGCGCCGTGATCCTAATGGGCTCGCAGCGCGAGCGCGCGTTGTGCGAGGCTGTCGCGGCCTCGGCGCCCGGCGCCGTCAATCTTGCCGGCGAAACCACGCTGCCCGAGCTTGCGGCGCTGATCCGCCGCGCCGCGGTCTGCGTGACCAACGATTCCGGGCCGCTGCATCTTGCGGTCGCACTCGATCGCGCCGCGGTGAGCGTGTTCGGGCCGACCGATCCGATCTGGGCCGGACCTTACCGCCGCGATAATGCGGTGCTACGGGTCGACCTGCTTTGCTCGCCATGTTACCTGCGCGAAGTCAGCCGCTGTGGCTACGGCCACGCCTGCATGGCGGAGGTCGATGCGGGCGCGGTGATCGAACGGGTGGAGAATTTGCTGGCGAAGCTGCCAAGCCGAAACAAACCACCCGCGCCGCAGGCGAGCCGGCGGTAAAAAACGAGGGCGTGGATTCGGAGAACTCCGCGCGATATGCGCTTGCGCATCGCTCAACTGCCATCCCCACCCCGCTGTCGCTCGCAGAGCTCAAGCGGGGTGAGGCGGCGCCTTCGAACGAGGTGCTCTCGTGAGGAAGTGCACTCGTGAGCAAGTGCTTTAGTAAGCAAGTGTCTCGCTGATTAAGCGCTTCCGTCAGACGGCAACGCCATTTTTGTTCGGCTGCGTTACACCACCCGGTGCGCCTCGCAGCGGAAGGACCACAAACCGATCAGTGGAAGCCACCGACCGCATAGCTGCCGAAGCCGTTATAATTGCCATCGGCATTCGATCCGGCGCTCGAATTGTAATAGCCCGAATAGGCGTCCGCTGCGCTGGCTCGCGGATGGTGTTTAACGTGGCCCCCAGCCTCTGCGAACGATGGTACGGTCAGGACCAAGGTCAAGAACGCGCCCAGGGCCATCACAGTGGTGTGTCTTTTCATTTTGTCTCTCCGGCTTTCCAAACCGCAGGATTTAAGGATGAGCGGATTGCCCGTCACGCCAGTTCCTGCGTTTTGCCGATGTCTTCATGCCCCGGCCGTTATTCAAGTGCGACCGGCCGCTCAACTTTCCGTCATCGCAATCCGGAGTGCGTTTTTCTCCATCCTCCCGCGCAACGCAGAAGCGTTTTACTGCGCTGAATAAGCACGAACGGGATATCTTCTGTTTGTTCTCGCAAAAATGCGGACCAGCCCTGCGGCCACCAGAATGAGACAGCGCGCGCCTTGTCACACTGCCAAACACAATCGCCGCAAACAAAGGCAAATAAAAAATCCGAGGAAAATTTGAGCAAACATAACCCGACGCATTCGCGCCCGATTTTTGCCAAAACATTCTGCCCGGCAATGCGGGGAGGCCGGGAGGCGGAGCACGCCCCGGGGGGTGGAAGGGATGCGAGCCCTTCTCCTGGCGAAACGCATGAGTCCGCGTCAGGCGGTTAACGGGGGTTCCGCCGGGTGCGCCCTACTGCCAATATGGCGGATAGCCCGAACTTTTCTCTTCCGCCGCAAGCAGCCGCAGCATCGCCGGCCATTCCAGCACGCCATAGGGCCGCCGCGTGCCCGGCTGGTAGAGATGCGCCGTGTGAGCGAGCACATTCTCGCCCGGCATCGTCAGTTCGGTGCGCGCCGCCATGGCGTCGACTTGCGAGCGGCACGACAGTTCGAGCTGATACATCGTATTGAACGCCTGCTGGATGGTCGGACCGCAGGTGAGGAGACCGTGATTGCGCATCACCAGCGCATCATGTGGCCCGAGATCTTGCACGATCCGCTCCCGTTCGTCGGTGTCGATCGCGGGGCCTTCATAGTCGTGATAGCCGATATGGCCGACGAAGCGGATCGAGGTCTGCGACAGCGGCAACAGCCCGCATTTCATCGCCGCCACCGCCATGCCGGCGCGGGTATGCGTGTGCAGCACGCAGGCGACGTCTGGCCGCGCTTTGTGGATGGCGCCGTGGATGACATAGCCGGAGACATTGATGCCGTAATCGGTGTCCGGCTTTGCGATCACATTGCCTTCGACGTCGATCTTGGCCAGGCTCGACGCAGTGATCTCCTTGTAGAGGAGACCATAGAGATTGATCAGGAGGTGCTCGGTGCCGGGAATGCGCGCCGTGATATGGTTGTAAATCAGGTCGGTCATGCCGTAGGCCTCGACCAGCCGGTAGCAGGCGGCGAGATCGAGCCTGGTCTGCCACTCTTGTGTCGACACCTCGTCGTGGATTGACTTGAAGTCCGTCGCGTAATTCACAGGCGTTCCTCCTCCCTCCCTCCAGCATAGCTCGCCTGCCAATTCCTGTCAGTTGAGAAATCAGGCGAGGACGCGCCTCAGAAGTCGGATGAGGAGCGAGTTAAGACGTTGGTTCAAAAGCGAGATGATAAGATGCCAGTGAAAATCGATGATATCCTGCGCAATCACGCCAAGGAGAAGCTAGCCCGCGGCGAAGTGGTCGCTTCGATGACGGTGCGGCTGGTGAGCGGCGTCGAGATCGCACGCATCGTCAGGACCGCGGGCTTCGACAGCCTCTATGTCGATATGGAGCATTCCAGCTTCTCGCTCGAAACCACCAGCCAGATCTGCATGGCGGCGCTGGCGGCCGGTGTGACGCCCTTGGTGCGGGTGCCGGGCATCGCCACAGTGTCGCGCGTACTCGACGCCGGCGCGCTCGGCGTGATCGCGCCGCATATCCGCTCGGCGGCGGCGGCGCGCGACTACGTCAGTGCGGCAAAATTCCCACCGCTCGGCGAACGCTCGGCCGCGGGTCCGCTGCCCCATTTGCACTACCGCTCGTTTCCGGCGGCTGTTGCCGATGCCGCGCTCAATGCCGCGACCATGCTGGTCGTGCAATTCGAAAGCGAGGAAGCGATCGCCAAGGCCGACGAGATCGTCGCCGTCGACGGCGTGGATATGGTTTTGATAGGGAGCAACGACCTCCTCGCCGATTGGGGCCTCCCGGGCCAATACGAGCATGTGCGCCTGCGCGAAGCCTATGCCACGACGATTGCCGCCTGCCGTCGGCACGGCAAATATGCCGGCGTCGGCGGGCTCGCGTCGCGCCCGCAGCTTGCCGCCGAATTCGTCGCCATGGGCGCGCGCTACGTCTCGACCGGCACCGACCTCGGCTTCCTCCTTGCCGCCTGCACAGCGAAGGCCAACGAGGTGCGGGGGATGGCGGTGGAATGACGGCTTCGACTGAGTAGTGTAGAACAATCGTCAAGGAAAACCCAAGGGGACAGGGCGTGGGGCAGCTACACAGATCGATCGTAAGAATCCTCGGCCTTCTGATCGCGCTCTCGGCATTCGCCGCGCCCGCCACCGCCGAGGATTACCCGGCGCGATCAATCCGGCTGATCATTCCGTTCCCGCCCGGCGGTAGCAATGATGTGGTCGGGCGCATCATCGCCAACCAGCTCGGTCAAAAGCTCGGCCAGCAAGTCTTCGTCGACAACCGCGCCGGGGCCGGTGGCGTCGTCGGCACCGACCTCGCGGTCAAAGCCGCGCCTGACGGCTATACGCTGCTGGTGATTTCCGTGGCGCATGCCGTCGATCCCTGGATCTACAAAGAGACGTTCGACCCGATAAAGGACTTCACCCCGGTCGGCATTCTCGCCACCGGCACCAATGTGCTGTCGGTCAATCCGAAACTACCGGTGCATTCGGTGCAGGATCTGCTCGATCTCGCCAAGCAAAAGCCGGGCTCTCTCAACTATGCATCGGCCGGGATCGGCAGTTTTCAAAACCTGAGCGGAGAATTGTTCAAACTGATGGCGAATGTCGACATCCAGCATGTGCCTTACAAGGGCGGCGGACCGGCGATGCTCGCCGTCATCGCCGGCGAAGACCAGGTGATGTTCTCCTCGATCGTGCAAACGGTTCCCAATATCCAGTCGGGCCTGTTGCGCGGACTGGCAACCGGCGGCGCCAAGCGCAGCACAATTCTTCCCGAACTACCGACTATCGCGGAGTCGGGCGTCCCCGGCTATGTGGCGGCCGATTGGTGGGGCATCCTGGCGCCTGCGGGCACGCCGGCCCCGATCGTCGGCAAACTGCATGCGGCGATAGAAGATGTGCTGCAATCGGCGGATACCAAGAAATATCTCGATGAACAGGGTGCAACGCCGCTGTTCATGAGCTCGGATGAATTTGCGCAATATATCGTGTCGGAGATTGCCAAGTGGGGGCCGGTCGTCAAGAGGGCTGGGATGAAGGCCGAGTGAACGCGTCTCAGCACGTCGGCCACTTCACGTTTCGTTCCGATCCGATGCGCATCGTGTTCGGCGCGGGTGCCGTTGCGGCGCTTTCAGCGGAAGCCGAATTCCATAAAATGTCGCGGCTTTTGGTGCTGTGCTCGAAATCGCGCAGCGACTTCGCGCGCCGCGTAACTGCGGCGATCGCGGACCGTTGCGTCGGCTTCTGCGATGCCGCGGGGCAAAACATGCCGCGCGAGGCTTTCGAGCGGCTTCTCGCCGACCTCAAGCGGTATGACGCCGACGGCTTTATCGTGGTCGGCGGCGGCTCGCCGATCGGACTTGCCAAAGCCGCCGCGGCAACGACCAAATTGCCCTATATCGCCGTCGTCACCACCTATTCCGGCTCGGAAATGGCGGCGCGCTGGTACATCGGCGTTGCCGACGATCGGGTGTCGGGCGATGGCCCCGAAGCACTACCGGCGACCGCGATCTACGATCCGGAGCTGACGCTCGACCTGCCGGCTCGCATTTCGGCGGCGAGCGGCATGAATGCCATGGCGCATGCGGTCGAGAGCCTTTACGGCATCGACACCAATCCCGTCGTCGAAACCATGGCCGAGGAAGCAGTACGCCTGCTCGGCTCAAGCCTGCCGCGGCTTATCCAAAGTCCGCAAGACCTCGACGCGCGAACTGACGCGCTCTATGGCGCCTGGCTCGCGGCAAACTTCCGCGCCAAAGTCGGCCTCGAACACGCGATCGCGCAGCGTGTGCGCCAATGGTTCAATCTCGACCACGCCCAGACCCACGCCATCGCCACCCCTTATGCAATCGGTTTTAATGCCGACGCCGCGCCCGCGGCCATGGCGCGCATCAAGCGCGCGCTTTCAGTGGGCGACGCAGCGCGCGGGCTTTACGATCTCAATGTCCGGCTCGGACTGCCGACCGGCCTGAAAGATCTCGGCATGGGCGAAGCGGACATCGGCAAGGCCGTCGAAGTGGTCTCCGCCGTAAAAATCAGCCACCCGAAACCCGTCGCCAAGGCCGATCTCGTCAATATCATCACCCAAGCCTATGCGGGCGCAGCGCCGCGATTTTGAAGAAGTGGCCAATATGACAGCCGCAACTGCCGGCTCCGGGATGAAATGGGTAGGCCGCGCCATGCGGCGGCTGGAAGACCCGGCGCTGGTTACCGGCCGCGGCCGCTTCACCGCCGATCTGACCGCCGCACTTCACCTGCGCTTCATTCGCAGCCAGGTCGCCTCCGGCCGCATTGTGCGCATTGCCGCGCCGGATGGAGCGAAGCTGGTTTCCGCGGCCGATCTCGACGGCGTGCGGCCGATCCGTCCGATGCTGCACAAGTTCAACTATCAGCCGATCGAGCAGCCGATTCTAGCCAAAGATGTTGTGAGATTCGTCGGCGAGCCGGTTGCCGCGGTTGTTGCAGCGACCGGCGCCGAAGCGGAAGACATTGCGGACCGGGTCGATATCGAGATCGCCGAATTGCCGGCGGTCGCCGACGCGCGCGAGGCACTTTCGCCGGATGCCCCTCGCGTTCACGACACGACGCAGAGCGCGACCCAAGGCTCGACAAATGTCGTGGTCGAGGGCCAGATCAAGACCGCCGGTTTCGACGCCGCAATGGCAAAGGCGCACCGGCGCGTTCGCGTTCACGCCCGCTCGCACCGCCAGAACGCGACGCCGCTCGAAGCGCGTGCCGCGCATGCGGCGTTCGATCAGGCTTCGGGCCGCATCACGCTGACCTGCGCCACGCAGATGCCGCATCTGACTCGCACCGCGATTGCCGATGTGCTCGGCTTTGCCGAATCCGATCTGCGCGTCATTGCCCCCGACGTCGGCGGCGGCTTTGGCCAGAAAATGTCGTTGCCCGCCGAATATGTCGTGCTGGTGTGGCTGGCGCGGCGCTTGCGCACCAGCATCGCCTGGAGCGAGGACCGCCGCGAGAATCTGATCGCTGCGTTCCATAGCCGCGATCAATATGTCGAACTCGAAGGCGCGTTCGACGAGACTGGCAAGCTCATTGCGCTCGCGGGCGATGCGATCGCCAATATTGGCGCTTATTCGTGCTTTCCGACCACTTGCGGTGTCGAACCCCTCATGGCCATGGCGGAACTGCCCGGCCCTTACGACGTGCAGGCATATTCGTGCCGCGCCCGCGGTGTCGCCACGCATACCTGCACCATGGCGCCCTATCGCGGCGTCTCGCGCCCCGTCATCACTTTCGCCGTGGAACGGTTGATGGACAAAGCGGCGAAAGCTTTCGCGCTGGACCCGGTCGAAATCCGCAGACGCAATCTGATCAGCCGCTTTCCCTACACGTCGGCGACCGGCCTCGTTTTCGACGAAGGCAGCTATCTCGAGACGCTGGAGAAAGCGGTCGCTTATGTCGATCTGCCGGCGTTCCGCGCGCGCCAGAGTGAAGCAAGCAAGCATGGCCGCTATCTCGGCATCGGCTTTGCGACATTTTCCGAACGCACCGGTTACGGCAGTCCGGCCTTCGCCGCACGCGGCATGGAGATCACGCCGGGCTGGGAGAATGTCGAAGTCGTCATGGACCCGTCCGGCCGCATCGAAGCGCGCATCGGCGCAAGCCCGCATGGCCAAGGTCTTGCCACCACGCTGGCGCAGCTCGTCGCCGACGAGGTCGGCGTCGCGCCGCAAGACGTGCGCGTGGTGCACGGCGATACCGATCGCACGCCTTACGGGTGGGGCACCTTCGCCAGCCGATCACTGGTGATCTCCGGCGGCGCCACGCTGTTGGCGGCACGGAAGATGCGGCATAAACTTCTCGTCATCGCCGGGCATATTCTGGAAGCCGCGACCGACGATATCGTGCTCGAGAACGGCGAGGCGAAAGTCTCCGGCACCGATCGCGCGGTCACGATCGCTGCGCTAGCGCGCGCCGCCTACCACCAGACGCATCGCTTTGGCGGCGACATCACACCGGGCTTGAACGAAAGCGCCTTTTACGATCCGCCCGGCACCTTCTCCAACGCCTGCCATGTCGCAATCGTGGACGTCGACGTCGAGACCGGCCGCGTCGCCGTCGAAAAATTCCTGGTCGTGGAAGACGCCGGCCGCATCATCAATCCGATGATCGTGCGCGGCCAGATTCAGGGCGGCGTGGTGCAGGGCATCGGCCAGGCNNTATTTGCCGCCGACGAGCAGCGAAATTCCGCCGATCGAATTGCACCACATTGAGTCACCGGCAGCATCATCCGTCACCGGCGCCAAAGGCCTGGGCGAAGGCGGCGCGATCGGCGCACCGGCCGCGGTCGTCAACGCCGTCAATGACGCGCTTTCGCCGTTTGATGTTTCAATCGACGAAATACCGGCGACGCCGCAGCGCATCCGCGCGGCGCTACGCGCCTCAAAAGTTGGTCATCGGCGATGAGTGCCACCCGTCACGCCGGCCGCTCGCGCGCGGCGACGATCGCCAGATAGAGATAGGCGCATAATAGCCCCATCTCGATCAGCACGATGAGGATGCTGCCGCCATAGACTTTCGGGAAGAAGACCTCGACCACCGCCATGGAGACGACGGAGGTGAGCCACACCACCGCGCCCCAG
>PLTE01000343.1 GCA_003164375.1 Hyphomicrobiales bacterium
ACTCGCTGACCTATACCTGGGACAACTACACCAACACCGGCGTTCAGCTCAGCATCGCATTGAACAAGAATTGGATCTTCCAGCCGGGCATCAGCGTCGGCACCGAAGCGATGCCGTGGCACTGGGGCGACCATATTCCCAACCCGGCCCCTAATCCGCTCAATCCCACTTCGACGATGCTCAAGGATCCCGGCGCCCTGCCCTCTCTCACGATGGGGCTGCGCTGGACCAGCGACGACGGCAAGGACGATTTCAACATAACAGCCGACGCGTGGAACGACGGCGTTTGGGGCTACAACAACCTGCAATGGNNTATCGCCGGCGGCGGCACGCCCTTCAGTCCGCAAGTCGTGCCGTTCAATGGGCCGGGCGCGGCATTCTGTGGCGGCCCGCCCCCCGGCAACCCCGCTCCACTGAATTGCACCGCCGACGAGCAAACCTTTCTGCTCTACGTCAACTACGCACCGAATGAGTTGAACAACTTCACGCTCCGCACCGAATTCTTCATGGACCCGGAGGGCCAGCGCACCGGTACGGCAACCAACTATGTCGACGTTGCATTCGGCTGGCAGCACTGGTTGTCGCCTCAGATCGAGCTCCGTCCTGAAATCGGCTATTACCGCTCGCTCCAGGCACCGGCGTTCAACGGCAACGCCGCCGAGGGCATAGCTCCGAACCGAGACTGGGCGGTGATCGCCGCGAGCGACATCATTTTCCATTTCTGAACGCAGCCGCGCGGTCGCGTTTCTCGCACGAACTTTTATGACAGGCATTCGCCGCCGAATTGTCCGGACCGAGAATAATTTTCTCATCACTAATCGCACCCATCCGGATCAGGTCGCGCGTTCTAATCACTGATTCATTTTGTGTTTTCCTTGGCTTGTAAGCTATGAGTTGTATATATTCATTGACGGCAGCGGCGTGGTTTTTTATAGTATTTTTCGATTTTGGCTTCAGCGTAGTTTGATCGCTGACGTCGTGCCGGCGACGCCAGCGCTTGTCATGAGAGGCGCAGTTTTGCGGTCGGAGTATCTGCAAATCGGCGACCGTTCGCGGCCAAGAAGCCGGCTTGATCAGCGAACAACACGTTGGTGATTCCCGTGCGGCTCTTGCGCATCTCCGCAACGGCCCTGGCAACGGTTGGATGAGGATGTTCGCTGCTGCAATGAACAAGCTGCACGCGCTTTGGCTCAGGCTGAAAGACCGCGGCACGCTGGTCTTTGGCTCACCAACAGGCCGGCTGTCCGCCGCACTGCGCCGCGACCCTGGATTTTGCTTGGCGCGTTACGCGCGCATCTCGGCGTGGCAGATCATCGCCGCGCTCGCGCTCGTCGGCGTCACGACCATCGTGTATTTTGCGTTCGACTCTTCTGGCCTGCTCAATTTCGTCCCCGTCATCTATTTGATACCGGTGGTCGTTGCGGCGACCCGCTGGGGCGCCCTGCCCGCTGTGGTCGCTTCGATCGCGGGCTTCCTCGCATCGGACTATTTCTTCTATCCGCCGTATTACAGCCTCGCGGTGCAAAATCCGCAAGAGATCGTCGATCTCGTGCTCTTTCTGGCTGTCGCGCTCGTCACCAGCAATCTTGCCGCGCGCCTCAAACGCGAGGCGGATAATTTGCGCGCGCGCGAGAAGGAACTCGCCGACCTCTATGCGTTCTCACGACGGCTGGCGGCATGCTTCACGGTGTCCGAACTCGTTCTTGCGATCCAAGAATATCTGTCGATCACGCTGGGCCGCCGGACCGTTGTCATCGCCGGGACGGCCGCCGGCGAATTCAACACGCTCGACCGTCAAACGCTGCCGGAGCCCATCAGGCGGGAGGCCGACGCGATCATCGCGACCGGCGCATTCCCATCGCGCATCACCAGCCGCGTGTCGAGGCCGGCNNCAGCGTGTCTGGCTGCTCACATCGATATCGACGGACTATGTCGACCGTGGCGCGATCGTGGTCGACCTCGGCTTTGGTTCGAGTACTGCCGTCGACGCGTTGCGACAGCACGTCGAAGGGGTGCTGGCGGAGGCGATCACCCGGCTGCGACGGCTCGATCTGGCCAGGGCCATGAACGAAGCTAACCTGCGCGTGCAGTCCGATCAATTCAAAGAAGCGCTGATCGGCGGAGTCTCGCACGATTTGCGCACGCCGATTACATCCATTTTGGGCTTCATGAGCGTGCTCGCCAAACTGCCCGAGGTCCGCGACAACGAGCGTATCCAGCCGCTGGTCGAGGCGGTGCTCGATGAAGCCAGCCAACTCGATACCGATATTCAGAACCTTCTCAACGCGACACGGATCACCAAACAAGGCCTTCATCCGCAGCGCGAATGGGTCGATCCCACCGACATCGTCAACGCCGCCATCAAGCAGCGCTCCCGCCGCCTCGCGGCGCACCGTTTGACGGTGAATATCGCGCGCGATCTGCCCTTCGTCGTCGTGCATTCGACCATGATCGAACAGGTGCTTGGACAGCTGCTCGAAAACGCCGCCAAATATTCGCAGACCGGCTCCACCATCCAAGTCAGCGCGCGATCCGAACAGGATCGCGTCGCGTTATCGGTGTGCGACGAAGGCGCAGGATTGACGCCCGAAGAGACCCAACAGCTTTTCCAGCGCGCATTTCGCAGCCCGCGCCATGTCGCAAACATACCAGGGTCCGGCTTGGGGTTGTGGATCGCCAACACCTTCGTCACGGCGAACGGCGGTACGCTGGAAGTCACAAGCGAAGGCGCGGGCCTGGGAACGACGGCCTCGATCTGGCTGTCGGCCGCCCGCGGCAAAACAATCGACGCACCGGGCATCGCTCATGAATAAATCCGCAAACGCCGTGCTTCTGATCGACGACGAGCCGCAGATTCGCCGGTTTCTTCGCACCGGGTTCGAGTTTGCCGGTTTTTCCGTGCGTGAGGCCGCCAATGCCGCGGAAGGGTTGAAGTCGGCGACGCTGACGCCGCCGGATCTGATCATCCTCGATCTTGGGCTCCCCGATCTCTCGGGCTCCGAAGTGCTGGAGCGGATCAGATCATGGTCGAATGTTCCGATCATTATCCTGTCGATCGAGGCGCGGGAGGAAGAAAAAGTCCGGCTGCTTAAGGCTGGCGCCGACGACTATGTCGTCAAGCCGTTCGGAATTTCCGAATTGCTGGCGCGCGGCGACACCGTGCTGCGCCGGTATTTCGAGGGCTCGACCAAGGACGCTGTCGTGAAAGCGGGCGCGCTGACGGTCGATCTTGCTTTGAAGGTCGTCACGCGCCACGGCAAACGACTTCGGCTGACGCGCAAGGAATACAAGCTTCTGCAAATTCTCTCGATCAACCTCGGCCTTGTCGTCACCCACCAGCAGCTGCTCACCGAAATCTGGCGCCAGACACCGACGCAGAATGTGCAATATCTTCGGATCCTGGTGCGCAAGCTGCGGGCGAAGATCGAGGAAGATCCGAACGACCCCTGCATCCTTATCAACGAGTCGGGTGTGGGCTATCGCTTGGAGCCCGGTTCGGAGGACAGACCGCCGCGGACCGCAATCGTGCAATCCAGATCGCAGACGTCCGTCTGATTTGTCGCTATTTTGCGATTGGCCTCAGTTATCGCGCCGGCGTCAGTTCTGACGGCAAGAGTGCTGCGGCGAACTCCCGATGGATGCCGAGCGGCGGATACAGATATTTGTCCATCAGCCAGTTGCGCGAGTTCATCAGAGCGTCGCCGATTAGCAGTTCCGCGTTTTTTTTCGCAGCCGGATATCGCCGGCCCCACCCCGCGAAGTCGCGAGCTAAAATCTCCAGCGCTACGATCGTCGATGCAATCAGCAAAAACGAATCGTTGGCGCGCTTCGCGCAGCGCGATTTGGAGCCGTTTTTGAACACTTTCGTCAAATCCCGATGGCACTCGATAATGTCGCGGGCGTCGGAGTGCCACAGCATGTCGGGGAGACCGGCATAGCCGTACAGCGCGTGATAGCTCTCAAGCAAACTGCGACACTTGGCCGTCAGTTCGCTCGGCAAAAACCGAAGACTTGCATGGGCTGCGGTCTGCGCGCCGGTCTGGACGTCCGCCTGGCGGCCGACATCTGCGCCGATATTTCTCTCGCCGTAACTGATCAGCGACATGTCGATTTCGCGAATCGCGCTCGTAGCCGGTTTCTGTCACCTTCACCCTAGCCGGGCCGTCGATATAGTTTCGAGACACATTCCTGGCGATTAAAATAGAAAAAAACTTACTTGGTGCTCGTTCGGCTCCGCCTTTCGCGGTATCCGGCTATTGCCCGAACGCTTCGTGTACGATCCGCGGAACGCCACTGAAGCGAAGCATCGCGGGTAAACCGCTATTTCGGACCAAATTCGTCGGCTAATTTTGTTTACTGTGTCTGAACGGTAACAATTTCGCGGCTTTGCTTCGCCGCAACGCAGTCCGCTCTGCCGTAATTCGCTGTTATTACGGGATTTTCTCGCCACCTTTCGGCCTACATCGGCGGTCCAGCACAGCCGATGATCACACAATAGAAATCGCAAAGTTATTGTGCGTTGCCGAAAAGAATGACGTATCTCTGTGCAAATAGCCGCAATTCGATATCTTCAGATATTTTTTGGATACTAAAACGCGAATTTACCAATATCGACTTCGCTCGATTCCCCCTGGAGAAATGACAGTGCTGGGTTTCAAAGCCGGAGGGCGCGCCGTGTGCGCGTCGCTCTTCAGTTTCGATAGGAAAACGGGGTGGGGTCATGAAGCGATTGTTTCTGCTCGGCGGCTTACTGCTGCTGGCTATCACGGTGTCAAATCGTGCGATGGCGGCGGACATGTGGGGCGCATGGCAAAATGGACTGCCAACTGCCTGGGTGGAAGGCCCATCCTGTAACCCGGACTACGACTATAATTGCGCTCGGCCCACGCTTTCGCCCAAGGCGCTCAAGAAATATGAGCAGAGCGGCAATTGCGATCCGTACGTGGATTACAAGTGCCTCGATGCCTATCTCGGCCAAGATTTCACGACCCGGCTGTACCGCTACTATGTGCTCGAATGGGGTCACGGCGCAGCGCCGTCCGATCCAAACGCGCCGCCGAGCCGCAAACCCGCTTCGCAGATTCCTCCGTCGCCGCAATCCTCGCCGCCGATGCCATTCACCGAATGGCCCTACGGCGGCACGACGTTGTTGGGCGTCAACCGCACTGGTTCTGTCGACAGCCCGTTGATGGTCGCGCTTGCGCCGACCGCGGTCGGCCATTGGATGGCCGACACCGGCATTCAGGTCTACGGCTGGGTCGACCCCGCAGGCAATCTCAGCACCAATAAGGTGAGGCAGGCCGGCAACTTGCCGATCTCCTACGACTACACGCCGAACACCATCCAGCTCGACCAGGCCGTGCTCTATGTCGAGCGCACGCCCGACACGGTGCAGACCGATCACGTCGATTGGGGTTTCCGCGTCTCCCCGATTTACGGCGTCGACTATCGCTACACCTTCGCCTACGGCCTGTTCAGCAAAACGCTGAACGAGAAAAACGACGTCAACGGTTTCGATATCCCGATGGCGTATGGCGAAATCTACGTCCCGCAAGTCGCCGATGGCATGATGATCCGCGTCGGTCGTTTCATCTCACTGCCGGACATCGAGGCGCAACTTGCGCCGAACAACTACACCTATTCTCACTCGCTGACCTATACCTGGGACAATTACACCAACACCGGCGTTCAGCTTAACATCGCGCTGGACAAGAACTGGATCATCCAACCGGGCATCAACGTCGGAACCGAGGCGATGCCGTGGCACTGGGGCAATCATATCCCCAACCCGGCCCCGAATCCGCTTTATCCCGCCACGACCATGCTCAAGGATCCCGGCGCCATGCCGTCGGCTACCATGGGCGTTCGCTGGACCAGCGACGACGGCAGGGACGACCTGAACATCACGGCCGACTCCTGGAACGACGGCACGTGGGGCTACAACAACCTGATGTGGCTCGGCTTCACCTATTACCACATCATCGACCAGTACTGGCACTTCGCGTTCGAAACCTACAACGAACACTCCTCTAATGTGCCAAACATACTCAATCCCACAGTCCTTGCTGCCGAAGCGGCAGGCGGCCTCCCGTTCGCTACCGGGGGCCCATTAACAGCCACGCCGTTCAATGGGCCGGGCGCGGTGGTTTGCGACAGTGCCGGGCGGCTGACCTGCGCCGCCAGCTCGCAAGCCTTCGTTCTCTACGTCAACTATTCGCCGAACCAGCTGAACAACTTCTCGCTCCGCGGCGAATACTATATGGACCCGAACGGCTTCCGTACCGGCGTCGCGACCAACTACGCCGAAACGGCCTTGAGCTGGCAACACTGGCTGTCGCCGCAGATCGAGCTGCGTCCTGAAATTGGCTACTACCGCTCGCTCAACGCGCCGGCCTTCAACGGTAACGCCGCCGAGGGAATACTCCCCTCCCGCGACTGGGCGGTCATCGCCGCCAGCGACTTGATCTTTCACTTCTGATTGGAGCTGAGCCATGACAACGAAAACTCATCAGCTTACTCCATCAAACACTTACCCGCAGGGGGAGATTATGCGTCGTCTTCAATGTGCGCTGTTGGCCACTGTCGCCGTGATCGGCACGGCCTCGATCGCTGCTGCCGCCGACTTGCCGGTCAAAGGACCGGCGCTCAAGCCGCTGCCGGTTCCGTATAATTGGACCGGCTTCTATCTCGGCTTCCAGGGCGGCGGTGGCGCCTTTGGTACCGCTAAAGAGAGTTATGGTCTTCCCGGACCGGGCGGCGCCGCTCCGCCGTTCTTCGTCGGAAACCAAAGCTATAACATGGGCGGCCCCGCGGCCGGCGGTGTCGTTGGCTTCGACTATCAAACCGGCCGGACAGTGGTCGGCATCGAAGGTGAGTGGAACTGGGCCAACATCAATGGCACCTCCGGCGTCCTCAACGACCTGGGCGCGCTGCCGGGCTTGTCCGACACCGTCCTCACGCGCATCGACTCCTACGCCACGGTCAGGGGCCGGGTCGGCTACGCGTTTGGCGCTTGGGACGAAACCCTGGTCTATGTCGACGGCGGCGGCGTCTGGGGCCGGGTCACCGACAAATATACCAACCCGACCGGACCGTTTGCGCCCAACCTGACGTTGGCGACCAACAACACCGCGAGCGCGAGCGAGACCGGTTTCGTTGTTGGTGTCGGCGTCGAATACGCGTTGTACTATGGCGCGCATCCGACGAATTTCACGGTCAAGGCGGAGTACAATTACATCAGCCTGGCTGCACCCACGATCGTGTACAACGCTGCCCCCGGCAACAGGTCAACGTTTTCAGACAGCACCATGAGCACCTTTCAGCTTGGCGTGAACTACCGCTTCAACTGGGGCGGCTAGTCGCGCTGGATCGAGCGCCCGACTTCTGAGCAAGTCATGAGCAAGTCAAAACCTCGGGCCTTCGCCCGAGGTTTTTTTTCGATCAGCTCCGCAACGGCAATGCCACCGAAGGATTCTCCGTTATCGAGACTGCCGCGTCCCGGCCCGGGCACGAATGACGGGTCCGGCGGGGGCAGCTGGTGGGGCGATAAGGTAACCTCACCTAAGCATCTGGCACGCAAGCTGCATGCAAAACCGCAATTGCGTCGCTGCGCACTCGTTCTGAGCCTGCACCAAGCTATATAAGTTTTATATTTTTTTCGGGAGGGCCATATCTAGACTTCTTATGGGGATGTGAGAGAACGTGACCGCAATAAATGCCAGCCGGGCGCGTTTAGAACTCCGAACCAAGCGCATTCGGAAAGGCAAATACGTGTCAACGTTTCAGAATCGTAGCCACCTGCCAAGGCTGTCCGCGACTATCTTGCCAATCGATGCCGGCAAGAGCGATGTCGGCACGTCTCGCGATCAACAACGCGCCCGGTTGATGAACATGGCAGCGGCCGGAGCGATGCCGGTGGTCGCATCTTTAGCGCTGGTATGGGTCACGACCATCGGCCTCGTCGTTGTGACCAATTTCGTACCGCTCAATCTCGTCGCGCTGGTCTACATCCTTCCTGTCATCGTCGCTGCCACGCAGTGGGGCATCGTGCCCGGCTTGGCAGCAGCCTTCGCCAGCGCCGTAGCAGCGGATTTTTTCTTTTACCCGCCGCTGTTCAGTTTTTGGGTCGAGAGTCGGCAAGACGTCGTCGATCTGCTGCTGTATTTGCTGGTGGCCATCGTGACGAGCAATCTTGCCGCTCGTCTGCGGACCACAGCGGACAGCTCGAACCGCCGCGAACGGGAGATCGCTGAGCTTCACGCATTCTCGCAGACGCTCGGCACCTGCCTGACGGGCCGCGATGTGATCTTGGCGGTGCAAGATTATCTTTCGAACACCTTGAAATGTCGCACCGTGCTCATCGCTTCGGCGCCGAACGACGTTGTCCCGAACGACG
>PLTE01000115.1 GCA_003164375.1 Hyphomicrobiales bacterium
CATCGTCGCGCCATGGATGCCGTCGCGCCCGGTCTTGGAGCCGAGGTAAACAATGGGATTTCCACCGCCGGTCGCTTTGGCATAGAATATGGCGTCGGCCTTTGCGACGCCGATCGCCATCGCGTTGACCAGAATGTTACCGTCGTAGCGCCTATGAAAGCCGACCGAGCCCCCCACCGTCGGTACGCCGAACGCATTGCCGTAATTGCCGATTCCGGCCACCACGCCGGCGACCAAACGGCGGGTTTTGGGATGCTCAGGCGAGCCGAAGCGCAAGAGATTGAGACAGGCGATCGGCCGCGCGCCCATGGTGAACACGTCGCGCAAAATACCGCCGACGCCGGTCCCGGCCCCCTGATAGGGCTCGATATAACTCGGGTGGTTATGGCTCTCCATCTTGAACACTACGGCCTGCCCGTCGCCGATATCGATGACGCCGGCATTCTCGCCCGGGCCCTGGATCACCCAAGGCGCCTTGGTCGGCAGCGTGCGCAGATGGATCTTTGAGGATTTATAGGAGCAGTGCTCGTTCCACATCGCCGAGAAGATGCCGAGCTCGGTGAAGCTCGGTTCGCGCCCGATGAGCTTGACGATGCGCGCGTACTCATCCGGCTTGAGGCCGTGCTGGGCGATGAGTTCAGGCGTAATGGCGGGTTCGTTGGCGATCACGGACAGTGCTCGATTTACCTCCCTCTCCCATATGGAAGCAGGGAAGTCACGCCGCCAGCTTGAAGTGATCCACAAGCCCCGCGAACAGGCCGCGGCCGTCGGTCCGGCCCATTGAGGCTTCGACGTGGTTTTCCGGATGCGGCATCATGCCGAGCACGTTGCCGCGCTCGTTGATGATGCCGGCGATGGCGTTCATAGCGCCGTTGTGATTCCAGTCCGGATCGATCATGCCGTCCGGCGACGCATAGCGGAAAATCACCCTGCCCTCGCCTTCGAGCCGCGCCATGGTTGGTCCGTCAGCGATGTAATTCCCCTCGCCGTGGGCGATCGGGACGCGGATCACCTGACCGGCATTGTAGCCGCGCGTGAACGCATTGTCGGAGCGCTCGACGCGCAGATAGACGTCGCGGCAGATGAAGCGAAGCTGCGCATTGCGCAACAATGCGCCAGGCAGCAGGCCTGACTCGCAGGCGATCTGAAAGCCGTTGCAGATCGCGAGCACGAGGCCGCCTTTGGCGGCGAAGGCGCGCACGGCGTCCATGATCGGCGCGCGCGCCGCGATGGCGCCACAGCGCAGATAATCGCCGTAGGAAAAGCCGCCGGGAAGGACGACGAGATCGGTGCCCGCAGGCAGCTGCGTCTCCGCGTGCCACACCATCGCCGGCGCCCGCCCGGAGGTCAGCTTCAATGCGCGCGCCATGTCGCGTTCACGATTGATGCCGGGGAATACGATGACCGCCGATTTCATCAGTGAGCTCTCGCCGATCAGCTGCCGTCCGAACCGAGCTCGGCCCGCGCCCAACGCAAGACCAGATCGGTGTTGAGAAATTGCAGCGCCTGCGGAACGCCTGCCGCCGGATCGGGCTCGGCGGTAACCGTAGCGACGACGACGTCGCATTTGTCGTTAAACGCGATCGCGGCCGCCGCGCTCGGCGGCTGGTAGGGGCCGCTGACGGTAAAGATCCGGCTGCGGCCCTTCATCCATCCGACCGAAACGACCTGGCTCTCGCCGATGCCGGAAAACTCCGGTCCGAGTAGCGCCATGTCGTCGACACGGTCGAGCTCGGCATCGTCGTAGACGCCCTTCCTGCAATTGCAGAAGCCGATTTTCGGCCGCAAATAAAGCACGACGGTCTCGCCGCAAGCCTCGGCGCCGCAGCGAAATGCCCGGCCGGTACCCCATTGATCGATCGGGAACGGCCATTTCACTTCGCTCCAGTGCGGTTGCAGCGTCCGACTTGGGCTTACGTTTGACGCCAAACCGTCGCCGCTCACCAAGGCAAGCGCAATCAAGACCGGTAACAGCCGCAAACCTGCCCCGATCATCCGGTGACCTCGATGCGGTAATTTTCGATCACGGTATTGGCGAGCAGTTTTTCCGCGGCAGCTTTGAGTGCGGCCTCGGTGCCGGCGCGGTCCGCGCCCTCTATTTCGATGTCGAAAACCTTACCCTGACGCACGCTCGCCACCCCGCCGACGCCGAGCGACTTTAGCGCGCCCTCGATGGCCTTACCCTGCGGGTCGAGAATCCCAGATTTCAGCGTAACGGTGACGCGGGCTTTCATAGCCCTTTCAATAAGTATGAATCGCCGCTCCCGCAACCTGCGGCCCGGCTTGCGCAGAGCGAAAACCGTGGACGATCGCGCGGCTCAAGGTGCAACCCGGATCTCGCTGACGCACAGTCCGGTCTAGAAAGTCCGCAGGCTCAGCCCTTGACCAGGATCGGTCCGGTGCCCTGCGGCCGCTCGCCCTCGCTCATGATGCCGAGCCGCTTGGCGACCTCGGTGTAGGCCTCCAAGAGTCCGCCGAGATCGCGGCGAAAGCGGTCCTTGTCGAGCTTCTCGTTGGACTTGATGTCCCACAGCCGGCAGGAGTCGGGAGAAATCTCGTCGGCGACGACGATCCGCATGAGATCGTTTTCCCACAGCCGGCCGGTCTCCATCTTGAAATCAACCAAGCGGATGCCGACGCCGAGGAAAAGTCCGGACAGGAAGTCGTTGACGCGGATGGCGAGCGCCATGATGTCGTCGATCTCCTGCGGCGTCGCCCAGCCGAACGCGGTGATGTGCTCCTCCGAGACCATGGGATCGTTGAGCTGGTCGTTTTTGTAATAAAACTCGATGATCGAGCGCGGCAGTTGCGTGCCCTCTTCGATGCCGAGCCGCTGCGACAAGGAGCCGGCCGCGATGTTGCGCACCACCACTTCGAGCGGAATGATCTCGACCTNNTGTTGAGGCGGCGGATGAAGTGCGTCGGCACGCCGATATCGTTGAGGTGCTGGAAAATGTATTCCGAGATCCGGTTGTTGAGCACCCCCTTACCTTCAATCACCTCATGCTTCTTGGCATTAAAGGCGGTCGCGTCATCCTTGAAGTGCTGGATCAACGTTCCAGGCTCGGGTCCTTCATAAAGGACCTTCGCCTTGCCTTCATAAATTCGGCGACGGCGGCTCATCGGTGTGTACCGGGGCTTGGTGAAATCCATCGGGATGCCGTGGCTCCAATTGCGTTGACGAGGTCCGCGGCGGCGGCAAAGGGCATGCGACTCAACTCACGCGGCCCCTCCGCGGCAAAAGCTAGCCGAAGCTGACGCGGAGTACAATCGACATAGCCCTGCACGGGCTCGACCGCAATGTCGAACTGCACACCCGATTGCGGTTGCCTTGACGGGCTACCCTCGATATGCAAGGCGGCAGGTAATTTGCGCTGTTCCACGACCTCAAGGGCGTACACCATGACAACGTTCGACAAGCGCGAAGACGCGTTCGAAAAACAGTTTGCACACGACGAAGAACTCAAATTCAAAGCGACCGCGCGGCGTAACAAGCTGCTCGGCCTTTGGGCGGCGGGAAAACTTGGCTTAAGCGGCGCCGAAGCGGACAGTTACGCGCTCGGCATTGTCATGGCCGAGTTCGAGGCCACCGGCGAGCGCGACGTCATGCGCAAGATCCGTAAGGATTTCGACGCCAAGGGCGTCGCCCAGTCGGATCATCAGATCGAAAGAACCATGAGCGAGCTGATGGCGACGGCCGTCGCCGACATCAAAGCCGGCAAGTAGCACTGGCCGCCGCAACCGACATTCAACCCATCACCACGAAGCAATCACCATGACCATGCCCGCATTCACGCTCGCACGCCGGCTTCACGCCGGAGAAACGGTCTTCTCCGGATGGTGCGGCCTGCCCTATCCGCTCGTCGCCGAAACGCTGGCGCGCGACGGGTTCTCCGCGGTGACGATCGAAAGCCAGCACGGGTTGTGGGACGTAGGCGGCATTCTTGCCGGCATTGCCGCGGTCCGCCAGGGCGGCAGCGCTCCGCTGGTGCGCGTTCCGCTGGGCGATTTTGCCTTGGTCAGCCGCGCACTCGACTTCGGCGCCGAAGGCATCATCGCGCCGATGATCAATACGCCGGCCGATGCGCGGGCTTTTGCCGCCGCGGCCAAGTTTCCGCCGCTTGGCGAGCGCAGCTGGGGTCCGCACCGTGCGATGACGCTCGGTGGCGTGTCCGACATGTCGACCTATCTGCGCGAGGCCAATGATCACGTCATTACGCTTGCGATGATCGAGACCCGCACCGCGCTGCAAAACTTCGACGCGATCATCACGACGCCAGGGATCGACGGATTTTTCCTCGGCCCCTCCGATCTTTCGATCGCGCTGTCGGACGGCAAGAATGTCGATCCGCTGTCGAAGGAAGTCGAAGGCCATCTCGACCACATGATTGCCGGCGCGCAAAAGGCGAAGAAAATTCCGGGCGCTTATTGCCACTCGGCCGAGCGTGCCGCGGC
>PLTE01000409.1 GCA_003164375.1 Hyphomicrobiales bacterium
TCGCTCAATCCGCTGCACACGATCGAGAAGCAGATTGGCGAGATTTTGCTGCTGCATCGCGGACTAACTGGCGCGGCCGCCCGCGCACGAACCCTCGAAGTGCTCGACCAGGTCGGCATTCCCGACCCGCAATCCCGGCTCAAGAGCTACCCGCATCAGCTTTCCGGCGGNNGAGCCGACCACCGCGCTCGACGTCACTGTGCAGGCGCAAATCATCGCGCTGTTGAAGGACATCCAGAAGCGGCTCGGCATGTCGCTTTTGTTCATCACCCACGATCTCGGCATCGTGCGGAAAATTGCGCAACGAGTCTGCGTGATGAAGGACGGCAAGATCGTCGAAACCGGCGCCGTCGAGCAGGTCTTCAGCGCACCCGAACATCCCTATACTCGCGCGCTGCTCGCCGCCGAACCGCGGCCCGATCCGGCGCCGCCGCAACCCGACGCGCCGGTGCTGTTGGAGACGACCCATCTCAAAGTCTGGTTTCCGATCACTCGCGGCGTGCTGCGCAAGGTGGTCGGCCACGTCAAAGCCTGCGATGGTTTGACTATCACGTTGCGTAAGGGAGAGACGCTAGGCGTGGTCGGAGAATCCGGCTCCGGCAAGTCGACGCTGGGACGCGCCATCCTGCGGCTGATTTCCTCCGACGGGCCGATTGCCTTCATGGGTCATCCACTCGAAGACCTAAATTTCAAGGAGATGCGTCCGTATCGCCGCGACATGCAGATCGTATTCCAGGATCCCTATGGCTCGCTGTCGCCCCGCATGTCGGTAGCCGACATCATCAAGGAAGGGCTCAAGGTCCACCAACCCGGGCTGACCGACCGGCAACGCGATGAGCGGGTGATCAAGGCGCTGCAAGACGTAGGCCTCGACCCCGGATTACGTTTTCGCTTTCCGCATGAATTCTCCGGCGGCCAGCGCCAGCGCATCGCGGTGGCGCGCGCCGTCGTGCTGGAGCCGAGTTTCATCGTGCTCGACGAACCGACCAGCGCGCTCGATATGCTGATCCAGGCGCAGATGGTGGATCTGTTGCGCGGCTTGCAGAAGCGGCACAATCTCACTTATTTGTTCATTTCGCACGATTTGCGCGTGGTCGCGGCACTGGCGAGCCGCCTGGTTGTCATGCGCCATGGTCTTGTCGTCGAGGCGGGCGACGCCGCTGAACTGTTTCGCAACCCCAAGACCGACTATACGCGCGCGCTGTTCGCCGCGGCATTCAAGCTCGAAACGGTACCCGTGCCCGAAGGCGTCGTTGCGCAGTAACGACATAACAGTGCCGACGAGGTCATCGAATAGGGATTTTGCTGCGGTGCATTAGACCGCCTGTGACCCGGCGTCTCGGGCTAGGTTCACGCACGTCACGGTGATAAGACATTGAACGCGTTTCGCTCGTCGACAAAGATGGGCGCTCGGGGGAGGACACATGCAGAATATAGAAGCCCGCACCATCGGGAAGGTTTCGGCGCGGCTCATTCCGTACCTGATGGTCTGCTATTTCATCGCCTATCTCGATCGCGTGAATGTCGGCTTCGCCGCGCTCACCATGAACAAGGCGCTCGGTCTGACCGCCACCATGTTCGGCTTCGGGTCCGGCATCTTCTTCCTCGCCTATTTCATCTTCGAAGTGCCGTCGAATCTGTTTCTCGACCGCTTCGGCGCGCGCAAGTGGATCGCGCGCATCATGATCAGCTGGGGCGTCCTGTCCGCTTTGATGGCGTTCATCCCGGCCATTGCGCAAGCGACCGGCTTTGGCGCTGACACCACCTTCTACACCGTGCGCACGCTCCTCGGCTTCGCCGAAGCCGGATTCTTTCCCGGCATTATCTTCTATCTGACGCTGTGGTTCCCGTCGGTTTATCGTGGCCGCATCATCGGCTCGTTCATGGCGGCGATTCCGCTGTCGTCGGTCATCGGCGCGCCGATTTCCGGCATGATCCTCGGCATGGACGGCGTCGTCGGATTGAGCGGCTGGCAGTGGCTGTTCGTCATCGAGGCCGCGCCCGCGGTGCTGCTCGGCTTCGTCACCTATTTCTATCTCACCGACAAGCCGGCCGACGCGGCTTGGCTGACGGCCGACGAGCGCATTTGGCTCGGCGAACGGCTCGATGCCGAGCGCCGGCAGCGCGAGGCAGCGCACAAGCTTTCGGTCGGACAGGCCATCCTCAATCCGCGCGTCTGGGCGCTGGCGCTGGTCTATTTCGGCGACGTCGCCTGCGTTTACGGGGTCGGCTTCTGGCTGCCGCAGATCATCAAGGCGTTCGGGCTGTCGAACGCCATGACCGGCTGGGTTACCGCCATCCCCTATGCGATCGGCGCCGCGTTCATGGTGTGGTACGGCCACCGTTCGGATGCCAGGACCGAGCGCAAAGGTCATCTTGCGGTCGCGCTGGTGATCGCCGCTGTCGGTATCGCCGCATCGACGCTGACCGCCGACCCGGTGTTGACCATGGTTGCCTTCACCGTGGGCGCCTGTGGCGTGTTCGCGGCGCTGCCTTTGTTCTGGACGCTGCCGACCGCGGTACTGTCCGGCAGCGCGGCCGCTGCGGGCATCGCCGTGATCAACTCGGTCGGCAATCTGTCGGGCTTTTTCGGACCCTATGCCATGGGCTGGATCAAGGACGCGACCGGCAGCTTCGCGGGCGGTTTGCTGCTGATTGCGGGGCTTGCAATCCTGGCCATGGTCATCGTGCTCGGGCTTGGCCATGACCACGCACTGGAAAAGGCGCCGGCCGCGTAGACTTGACGGACGATTTCACGCCGGTCTGCGCGACTCGGCCGCGAGCAAATCCTCGTACACCTGCGGCAGCAATCGCGCGAACAGCGCGCCCCACTTTTGCTGACCTGGGTCTTGCGTGATCAAATCCTGGCGGATCTCGATCGCCACGTGATGCAAGCCGCGTCGCTCGCCGTGCACCGGAATGGTGTAATCCGACTCGTCGGTCACGCTGTAGGGCTCGTTGTCACCGACCGCGAGCCCTGCTTGGGCTTTCAGGAGCGCCATCAGGAGATGGGCAAAGCGCGGATCGCGATTGTAGAGCACGCCGGCATGCCAGGGCCGCGCCACGCCCTTGTAGACAGGCGTGAAGCTGTGCATCGCAATCAGCGCCACAGGCAGGCGCGCTTGACGCCGCCGCTCGAGCTCCGCTTCAATTCGCTCGTGGTAGGGCCGGAAAATCTCGCCTTCGCGCGCGGCCTTGTCGCCTTCGCTGAGGCCGATATTTCCCGGTACCGGAGTGAGCTCGCTGATTTCCGGGATCGACGTTGCGGTGCCCGGCGTGCGGTTGCAGTCGATGACGAGGCGCGAGTAGTTCTGCTGCACCACTGTGGCATCAAGCGCGGCCGCCAGATGCCGACAAACGGCGCCGATGCCGATGTCCCAGGCGATGTGGCGTTCGCATTCGGCCTGCGGCAGGCCGAGCCGGCCAAGAGCACGCGGCATAAAATTCCCAGCGTGATCGGCAACGATCAGGAGCGGCGAGGCGCCGTTTTCGTTGAAAACCGTGACCGGTGCCGGCTCATCGGCCGCCAACAGGTTATCCGGCATCGCATTCATTGGCGTCCACACTGTTGAAAACTACCGGGGTAGGGACGAAATCGACATTGGCGCGGAAAATGCATGGTAGTGAATCGGCCACGACGTGGGGCTGCAATGCCGATTCTAACTATCAGGCACCTGACGACATATCACTATAAACGGCCGGTCGCCTTCGGCGAGCACCGCATGATGCTCCGTCCGCGCGATGACGAGGACCAAAAGGTCCTCGAATCCGGCCTTGAAATTACGCCCAAGCCGAGCGAACTGTCCTGGACGCGGGATGCGTTCGGCAATCACGTCGCCATCGCCCGTTTCGCGCGCCGGGCCTCGGCGCTTCGCTTCAAAAGCACCATTCGCATCGACCAGGCGCCGACCAGCTTCCGCGAAGGCGATATCGAGGACTTCGCCCGCACCTATCCGTTCGTCTATGGCGCGAAGGTCGGCTCCAAGCTCGCGCGTTTCGTCGCACCGCCCCAGCCCTATCCTCCGCTCGACGCCTGGGCTCTAAGCTTCCTTCGACCGGACGGATCGGCCGACACCCACGACCTCCTCGTCAACATGACGCGGACCATCCATCGGACCTTCAAGCACGGGGCGCGACACGAGAAAGGTGTCCAGGACCCGGCCCGCACCCTGCAGCTCATGAGCGGGAGTTGCCGGGATCTTGCCGTGCTGATGATTGCGGCGCTGCGCTCGCTTGGATTGGCCGCGCGATTCGTGTCCGGATATCTGCATCTGGGGGATGACGATGAAGACGAGCTGAGCGGCGGCAACACCCACGCTTGGGTCCAGGTCTACGTTCCCGGCCCGGGCTGGGTCGACTTCGACCCATCGAGCGGCAAGTTGGGGAACCAGGATCTTGTGCGCGTCGCAGTCGCCTGCGAGCCGCGGGTGACGATTCCCCTGCAAGGCACGTGGATCGGAGCCGCGTCGGATCATCTCGCCATGAAAGTCGCGGTCAAGGTCACGGCGGAGCGGCTCTTAGCACCGGCATGGGACGATGAGTCCGGCCGACAACTACAGCGATAGTTCCGCGAGCGCGGGGCGCAAGAGCAATGGTACCTTGTTGCCGTCTTATTCTTAGCGCAAATGATACAACGCTCGGGTTATGCGCAGTGAAGAGTTCGCGATGAAGATTCGCGCGGGTTACGAAATCTCCTATGACTGCCCGCAACCGACGCCGATGATCCTGGCGCTGAGCGTGCATCCGTCACGCTTCTCCGATCTCTTGACGCTCGATCGCATGAGGCTCAATCCGCCGCTCCTCGCCAACACCTATCACGACAGCTTCGGCAATTTCTGCCACGTCATCCGCGCGCCTGCCGGTCGGCTGACCCTGTCGACGGACTTTCTGGTGCAGGACAAAGGCGAGCCCGACGCGACGGCCCCGCAGGCCGAGCAGCATGAATTGGAAGACTTGCCGGTAGACGTCTTGCTCTATCTGCTCGGTAGCCGCTACTGCGAGACCGATCGCC
>PLTE01000172.1 GCA_003164375.1 Hyphomicrobiales bacterium
CAAGCCCCGCCCGCAGGAACCGCACTCGCCCCATCGCTCGGCTGTCACCGGTCGACGACCCTTCGATGGGCGAGATTATGGATATGTATTATGGATTGGGACATACGTCAAGATGCGTCACTAAAAATATCCGTTATGGGGACCCGCCTGGATGGACCCGCCCCGTTCGCGCCGCCTCAAGATTTTGGATAAGGTCCGTCCATGGCCGCACCCGCCGAAGCGTTTGATGCCAAGACCGTCGCCGACGAGGTTGGCGCGGCGTTGGCCGGCCATTATCAAATTCCCACATTCTCTGGCCGGCCCGGCGGATTGACGCTCGCCCAGGCCTATCGCGTCACGGCGCTGCTGCGCTCGGCCTTCGAGGCCCGCGGCGAAACCATCACCGGCCGCAAGATCGGCTTCACCAACCGCGAAATGTGGAAAGTCTACGGCGTCCAGTCGCCGATCTGGGGCCACATCACCGACCGCACCACGCACGAACTCGCTTCCGCCCAAGCGCTACGCATCGAGGATTTCGTCGCGCCGCGCATCGAGCCGGAAATCATCTTCGGTCTGAAAGTAGCGCCCTCCCCTGGCATGAGCGAAGCCGCGTTGCTCGATTGCATCGATTGGGTCGCGTTCGGCTTTGAGATTGTGCAGTCGATTTATCCCGGCTGGAAATTCGCCGCGCCGGACGCAGTCGCCGCCCATTGCGTCCATGGCGCCTTGCTGATTGGCGCGCGTCACGCCATCGCGCCGCGCAAGACGGAGTGGCAGCGCGAACTCGCCAGTTTTACGGTCGAACTTTATTGCAACGGCACACTGAGCCAGGGCGGCAGCGGCGCGCTGGTGCTCGATAGCCCGCTGTTGGCGCTGCGCAGTCTGGTCGAAATGCTGGCGAAGGACTCGCATAACTCAGCCCTGCGCGCGGGCGAGATTATTTCAACGGGAACGCTGACGCTCGCCATGCCGGTGGGCGCCGGTGAAAGCTGGACTGCGAAGGTCGCAGGTATTCCGCTTGAAGACATCGCGCTTGGATTCGAGTAGCGGCAACAATACTTAAAGACGTAGATGGCCGGAACAAGTCCGGCCATGACGGAGTGTATGGGGCGCGTTGATTTCTTCTCTGCCGCACGCCCCCTCCACCGCGCTACGCGCGGTTCCCCTCCCCCGCACTTCGTGCGGGGGCGGATAACACGGTCTTCCCCGGCCACTTGCACAAATCCGCGATGATGCACTTCTCGCACAGCGGCCGGCGCGCCACGCAGGTGTAACGGCCGTGCAGGATGAGCCAGTGGTGGGCGTGCAGCAGATATTTCTTCGGCACCACTTCCAAGAGCTTTAATTCGACGTCGAGCGGCGTCTTGCCGACGGCAAGGCCGGTGCGGTTGCCGATGCGGAAGATGTGGGTGTCGACCGCGATGGTCGGCTCGCCGAAGGCGACATTGAGCACCACATTGGCGGTCTTGCGGCCGACGCCCGGCAACGCCTCGAGCGCGTCGCGGTCNNTGGCGGTCTTGCGGCCGACGCCGGGCAAGGCTTCGAGCGCTTCGCGATCTTGAGGGACCTTGCCGCCGTGGCGCTCGACGAGCTGCTCCGACAGCGCCACCACGTTCTTCGCCTTGGTGCGAAAAAGCCCGATGGTCTTGATCAGGTCGCGCACTTTTGCTTCGCCGAGCTTGACCATTTTTTCCGGCGTATCGGCGAGCTTGAACAAAGCCGGCGTCGCCTTGTTGACGCCTGTGTCGGTCGCCTGCGCCGAGAGCACCACGGCGACCAACAGCGTGAACGGATTGGTGTACTGCAATTCGGTGCGCGGATTGGGATTGGCGGCGGCGAAGCGGCGGAACGCTTCCTCGATCTCGGGCTTTGTCCATTGCGGCAACGCGGCGGCTGCCGCCTTGGCCTCGGCTGCGCCGCGCGCCTTGCCGGGCTTGACACGCACCGCGTTGCCCTTGCGGGCGGCTTTCACGGCAAGCTTGATGGATTTTCGCGCCATGTTTTTCGTATAATGAGCGACTTTGTATAATGAGCGCCATGGATCACGACAACAGCGGCAACCGCGTCTCGGCCCATGCTACTTCGGCCGACGCCAAAATCTTTTCGGCGAGGATCACGCCGCACCGCTCGCTTAGTCCGCGCGGCTTTCTGATCTTCATGCTTTGCATCGGGGCCTTAAGCTTCGTCTGCGGCATGATCTTCGTTCTCATGGGCGCCTGGCCGATCTTCGGTTTCTTCGGGCTCGACGTGCTGCTCATCTACCTGGCGTTCCGCGCCAATTACCGCTCAGCGGGCGCCTATGAGGAGGTGACGGTCACCGCCGTGGAGCTGACGCTGCGCCAAGTCAGCCATCGCGGCCGGGTCCGGGAATGGACGCTCAATCCGCTGTGGGTGAAGCTCGAGCGCATCGTGCACGAGGAATTCGGCATCGAACGGCTGTTCCTGGTCTCCCACGGCCGCCGGCTGCCGATCGCCGCGTTCCTCGGCCCCAACGAAAAGGCGAGCTTTGCCCGTGCACTGTCGAGCGCGCTGGGCGAGGCCCGGCGCGGACCCACGCGGAACGTGGCAGTTGGCGAATAGGGGCGCTCTTCGCTATCCGCCGTTACAGAAAACGGGTGGTTTGGCTTAAACCCGAGGCTTAGATCGGGAGGACAAGATGGAGACCGCCATGCTGTCGCCCGATCGCATTGCCGATTCGACCTCGTTGAACGAAGCCGCCGCCGATTACGACGTGGTGCGCCGCGCCATAGGCCATATCCGCGGTCACTGGCGCGAGCAGCCCGAGATCGAGGATATCGCCGAGGCCGCAGGCGTCACCCCGACCGAGCTGCATCATCTGTTCCGGCGCTGGGCCGGGCTGACGCCGAAG
>PLTE01000117.1 GCA_003164375.1 Hyphomicrobiales bacterium
GGCTGAAGGAGAAGTCCAGCGAGGGAATGGACAAGGATTTGATCCTGATGTGCTACATGAGCGGCGATTTCCGTGAAGGCCTTGACGCGTTTCTCACCAAGCGCGCGCCACACTGGACGGGCGAATGACGGCGCGACGCGAGCGCCAAGCCCGCGACCACGCGGGCGGCGCATGACAGAATTGTCATTCCGGCGCCGTGGTCGCCGCTTAAAGTTGCGGTATGTTTGGACTTCTCATTCTCAGGAGCTGCCATGCTACGCGCCCTCGCTGTTCTCGCCGGTGTGACGATTGCCGCCCAGGCCGCCGTGCAGGCGGCGCCTACGCCGATCCGGATCGGCATCACCACCATTCTCAGCGGCCCGACAGCGGACCGCGGCCAGTCCGAGCAATATGGCGCGCAATTGGCGCTCAACAGCATCAATGAATCGGGCGGTGTGTTGGGGCGGCCGGTCGAGGCCTATTACGCCGATAACGCCTGCAAGCCCGAGACCGGCGTTCCGGCGACCAAACGGCTCATCGAAGAGCAACATGTCGCGGTATTGATCGGCGCGCTGTGCACGCCGGTGACCCACGCCATCATGCCGGTGATTGCCGAAGCGAAGGTGCCTTTGCTGATTGCCACCTCGGCGGGACAAGACTTTGTTGACGCGTCCGGCGCCGGCGGCAACGATTACGCATTCAAGACCATCCCGTCCGAAGTCGATATTGCGCGCGGCCTGATGCGTTACCTCGCTTCGCAGCACGTGAAATCGGTTGCCATCGTCGCCGCATCCGACTTTTTCCCCCAAGCCAACGCGGTTGCGCTGGTAAAGGCTGCGCAAGACGCAGGCATCCGCGTCACAGATCAAGAAACGCTGGACAAAAATACCGCCGATTTTGCCGCGGTGCTGGAGAAGCTGAAGGCTACCGCGCCCGATCAGGTGGTCACCGTGCTCGGACCCTACACGGCCGCTTTCTTCAAAGCCTATGAGGCGTCGGGCTGGAAAGTGCCGTTGACTGGCCGCATCGACTTTGCTGCCGCGATCGGCGCGGTGTCGCCACAGTTTCGCGACTCGGGCGCGTTGTCGGGTATGACCGGCATCGTCGTGTTTACGCCCGCGCAGCAGACGCCGGGCATACAGGAATTCGTCGCGGCGTACCGCGCACATTACGGACTGGCGCCGACGCAGCGATCGTTCTTCGTCTATGAAGCCACATTATTGGCAGTGGACGCGATCCGCCGCGCGGGGTCCGATCAGCCGGCCGCAATCGAAAAGGCGCTCAAGACGACGACCATGCCCTCGCTGCTTGGCGGCAGCTACACGCCCGACGATCACAATCACGCGCACACGCCGCTGCAGATTCTTGGGTTGCGTAACGGAGGCCCAGCGGTCATTGGAAGTGAATAGCGCGGGGAACTGAATAGCGCGGGAACTGAATAGCGCGATTTGTTGCAGCGAATAAAAAGCGCTCGCCGAGGGCGACCGAATTGGGGTCTTGCCTCACTGATGCGACCCGCGGGGGTCGCTCCCGGCGAACCGTTCGCGTTCTTGCCGCTATGTCGCGTCCCGGACGAATGACGCAACAATCATCGCGGCCCTTTGACCCGGCGGAATCATTCGCACCTCCGTGTCGATAGGGTGACGACAGAATTGTGAACCTGGGAATTTGATTGTCAAGCACTCAGTCGGCGCCGGATCGAGGTAAAATTTCGCAAACGCCGCAGTCGGGGAACCGCAAGATTACTTCCGACGGCTCAAACCGAAAGCCGAACAAACGTCCTGCGAGTTTCTAGCATTGGACTTTTATGGTATCAGAACCCATGACCCAAACGCACGATCACGCTCACCCGCACACGCTGTCCGCCGCCGAGGCCGAACGCTGGAAGCACGATGGCGTGCGGGTCATTCCGGGCAGCCAGCTCGATCCCAACGTGCCTTCTACGCCGGGGATGGACCGCAAGGCTGCGGTCAACTTCGCGCGTGTCGGCGCGCAGAAGCTGTGGGCCGGTACCGTCACGATCAAGCCGGACGCGAAAACCGGCGCCCATCATCACGGGCATCTCGAAAGCATCATCTATGTGGTCCGCGGTAAAGCGCGCATGCGCTGGGGCGAGCAACTGCAATTCACGGCCGAAGCCAATCCCGGCGATTTCATCTTCATCCCTCCCTATGTGCCGCATCAGGAGATCAATGCCAGCGCGGACCAAATCCTGGAATGCGTGCTGGTGCGCTCTGACGGTCAGGCCATCGCGATCAATCTCGACATCGAGCCGGTGGAGAAACCGCTAACCGTGTTGTGGGTCGATCCGATCCATCGCGATCCGGCGGCGACGGAGTGAATTGACGGCGCCGCAATCCGAGGGGGTTTTCGGATACCTTCGCTGTACTCCTCGGCCACGTCCGCAGCATCATCTCCAATCGATTCCGCCCCGTGAACCATTTGCGGCGGTGCCGCGACAAAACCTGCGGTGCCGGTCTCGCGCTAAGGATGCGCCATCTCAATGGTGCAAACTTGCGCGGCGATTTCCGGTATGTGACACTGAACCGTTCCCCAGGGGGGCTAATTCCTAGGGTATTTCACAGGAGGAGGAACTCATGCGCCATCTTCGGCTTTCGGTCTGTCTTGCTCTCGCCGTATCGGCTTTTTCCTTTTCGGCGGCAAACGCCTTGCCGTTGAACTGCGCCGTCAACGTCGCCGCTCACAATCACGCCAGGATCGTGTTGCACGGAAAGACGTTGGCGCAATGCCAGTCAGGCGCCGCCGGCTGCAAATGCGTATCGTGTTACGATTTGAGCGGCGCGGTGTACTCGGCTTGTTACCCGCTGTTCGTCGTCGGCATTCTCCACTAACGCCTGATGTGGCAGTCTCTGCCGGTGCGATTTACGTCGCGCCTGCAGCATTTCACCTGCTCTTGGTGCGTGGCGGGGCTCGCCGGGGTACGGCGCGCCTCGCCGCTTCGCGGCGAGCGAGCGGAAAGTCCCGCGTCGATCTAGACTTTCACTCATCGATGTGGATGTCGTTGTCGCGGATGACCTCACCCCAGCGCGCGATCTCGCTCCGCAGGAACGCGCTGGCCGCCGCCGGCGAACGCTGATCTCGCGGGAACGCAGTGACGTCCTCCGCGGCCCATGTCTTGACGATAGCGGGATCGTCGACCGACGCTTGCAGCGCGGTATTGAGCGTCTTGATGATGATGTCGGGCGTTCCCGCCGGCGCGTACAGCGCCTGCCAATAGACAATATCGAGCTTCGGTCCCAATACGCTCACGATGCTCTCCACATTCGGGAGGTCCGGCAGCCGGTTTGGTGAGGTAACGCCGTAGGCCTTCACTTTTTGCGTTGCGATCTGCTGCACCACGGATTGCGGCGTGCCGAAGAACAGATCGACATGGCCGCCCAGAAGATCCGTCATCGCCGGTGCTGCGCCGCGGTAAGGGATCTGATCGACTTTTGCTTTCGCTTCCTGTGCAAATAGCGTTGTCGCCAGATGTCCGGTCGCGCCATAGCCCGGAATAGCCGCTTTCAACCGCTCTCTCCGCATCATCGCGACGAGGTCCGTGAGCGCATCCGGTGCCAGCGTGTTGCGGCCGACCAAGATCAGCGGATTGCGGTTGATGAGCATCACCGGGGTGAAATCCTTCAACGTGTCGAAGGGAAGGGTTTTGTAGAGCGTCACGTTGGCGGAGATCTGCAAATTATGAAAAAGCAGCGTGTAACCGTCCGCCGCCGCGCGCGCGACTTTTTCCATGCCGACGATGGTGTTCCCACCGCTGACATTCTCGATGATAAAGCTTTGTTTGAGCTTGCCGGACAAGGACTGCGCCACGATTCGCGCGCTTTCGTCGGCCGGGCCGCCCGGCGGATAGGGCACGATGATGGTGACGGAACGGGTGGGATATTGCTCGGCTGACGCCGGTCCCGCAACGAAGAACAGGCAGAGCACGACCGCCGCGATCGTATCGAACCGCCTCGCCATGGGCTTCTCCCCTGAATTGCCGAATTTTACCGGAACCCTACGCCTCCGGAATTACCGGCAACAAGAGGTAGGGCTGCTTTTCTTCGGCAAAATGCAGGGTGTTGCGGGTGGCAAAGACCGCGGGCGGCCGATCGTCGTGATCGATGTGAAGGAACGGCCCGACGCCTTTCATCGGATAGGGCGCGTTCGGCAGTGCGATGTCGCTGCCGTCCACTTCATAGTCTTTGCCGCTTACGGTGAGCGCGAGCTGGTAGCCCTGTGGAACCACGATCGACGTCGGCCAGATCTCAATGTCGAGCTCGACCGGCTTGCCGGGCTGCAACGGCCATTCCTCGTCATGGCTATGCCAAGGCCGATAGGGCTGCGATCGCGCCGGATCGAGCTTGCGCTGCGAGGCGCGCAGCCAGCCGAGGCCGACCGGGACACGCGGATCGTTGGAGCCGATAAAGGTCACCTCTTCGCCCTCCGGATCGAACAGACGCAGGGCGAGGAACAGGTCGGCATCGGCGGTCTGCGACGATACCCAGAGTTTGGCGGCGACCGGACCGGTGATCTCTATGCTCTTCGTCATCGACGGAGTGCGGAACGTCAGGCCGTTGCCGTCGGTTTGATAGTCCAGTGTCGTCGCCGCAGCAGCGGGCTGCGGTGCCAAGGCAAGGTCTTCCGGCCGCAAATAATATTTCGTCCACTGCGTGCGGGCGAGCGGCCATTCGTTTTCTGCCCGCAGTACGAAAGTTTCCCGTGGATGGCGTATATTGAGCATGACGCGTGGCTGGCGGCTCCAGCCGGTGTCCTCGTCTTTGAGAAAATGGCCGAAGAAGCGTTTCTGCAGCGTTTCGCCGTAGCTGCTGTAAAAATGCGTGAAGTGGGTGTCGCCGTGCACTTCCAGCCATTTTTGTCGGGAGCCGGCGCGCAGATAGCCCTCGAAATTACCGCGCGTATGCAATCCCATGCCGCCCCAATTCCCCGCTGACAGGAGCGGCGTTTCGATCGCTGCAAAATCGGGGCTGCGTGCGGCGTAGTACGCGTCATACAGGCGGCGTCTTTTGGCTTCGCCAGGAATGTCGGCGCGGCTTTCGGCGAGTTCGGCCTCGGTGTGCGTTTGCGGTCCGGCGACCAGTTCGCCCGTCACGACGCTTTTGGCGCCGCGGCTCCCCACACCATGTTGCACGCTTGCGACCTGACGCGGATACCAGCTGGCGAGAAAATCGCTAAGAATGCCGCCGTGCCGGCACAACTCGCGGTAATAGTCGGATGATCCTTCCCAGATGCACAAGGCGGCGAGGTGCGGCGGCTTGAGCGTGCCGACGCACCACTGATTCATGGCGTAATAGGAAATGCCGTTGACGCCGACCTTGCCGTTGCTAAAGGCTTGCGTGCCGGCCCATTCGACACAATGATAGAGGTCTAACGTTTCACGTGGCGACCACACGTCCAAGCGACCCGGCGAACGCCCGGCGCCGCGCGAGTCGACGCGTACACAGGCGTATCCGTCCGGCACCCATTTTTCCGGATCCACCAGCTCCCAATTTTGGTATTTGTTGCTCGAGCCTTGAAGGATCTCCGGCACAGCTTTCGTCAGCCTGGACCAATTGCCCTTGTAGCCTTCCTGGAACGACAGCCCTTTGGCGTAAGGGCCGTAACTGAGAATGACGGGGAATTTGCCGTCGCCGACCGGCCGAAAAATGTCGGCGCGCAACACGATGCCGTCGTCCATGCCGATCGGAACGTCCCAATCGATCTGCATGCCGTCACGAATTTCCGATTGCATGGCCGTCATCGTCGTTCTCGCTCCCGTGCTGGAGAAACGCTCCCGCGCCGCGAGTGAGCAGCGGACATCGCGGCGGCCGGCGATGTCGCAGGGTTCCGCGACCGCGTTATGTGCGCATCGATCCGGTCTCGATGAAGCGCTGGTGCCACGACAGGGCTTCAGCGGGCAGCGACGGCGCGTGCTGGCCGTAGGAGTGTTCCCTGGCACGTCGGAAGTAATCGGTTAGCGCGGGCCGGTAGTCGGGGTGCGCGCAATTCTCGATGATCAAGAGCGCGCGCTGCTTGGGCGAGAGTCCGCGCAGATCGGCGAGGCCTTGCTCAGACACGATCACCTGGACGTCCTGGGTGATGTGATCGACATGCGACGCCTGCGGCACGATCGCCGAAATCTTGCCGCCCTTGGCCGTCGAGGGAGTCATGAAGATCGAGATATAGGCGTTGCGGGCAAAATCCCCGGAACCGCCGATGCCGTTCTGGATATACGAGCCCATCACGTGGGTTGAATTAACGTTGCCGTAGATGTCAGCCTCGA
>PLTE01000169.1 GCA_003164375.1 Hyphomicrobiales bacterium
GAGAACCAGGTGCGCGGCATGTCGAACACCACATAGTCGAAATGCGATGACACCAGATCGAGCAAGCGGGTGACGACGTCCGGATCGAACGAGCGCATTTCCGCAGGCCGGTTCGGCGCCGCGACCACCGCGAGGCCGGACGGATGCTGCGAAATCATGACTTCGAGCAATTGCCGGTCGAGACGCTCCGGGCGCGGCTCGATCTCGTTGAGATTGAGCCGCGGCTCGATGTCGAGATAATCGGCGCAAGAGCCGTGCTGGAAGTCGAGATCGACCAGGCAGGTCGCCGATTTGCCGCGCGCGCCGCTGTTGAGCAGCAGCATGGCGGTCTGCACCGCGAGCGTGGTGACGCCGGCGCCGCCGACGGCGGGCAGGAAGGTGAAAATCTGCGCTTCGGTGGCGTCGGCCTTGGCCGCGGCGTTGCTTGACGCCTTGGTGACGCGCGCGCAGGTCCGCACCAGTTCGACCGGCGGCACCGGCTTGACCAGAAAATCGGCGACCCGCATTTGCATGAGCCGGCGGGCGACGTTGGCATCGAAGCTTTGGCCGCCGAAACTTTGCGCGTCGGCGCTTTGCGTCACCGCAACCACCGGCGGCCAGGCACCGATCCGTGTTACCAGGCGTTCGAGCGCCACCATGTCGCTGTCGTCGCTTGAGTCGACATCGGCGACCACGACGGTCGCACCGTCGAGATCGAGCGTATCGGCGCAGCCCGCGAGCCGCCCGGTGACGACGACGAGGCCGATCTGCGCGCTAGTGCCGAACGTCGCGCGCACCGAATCCTCAAACGCCGGGTCGGCGGTGACCACGACCACTTTAGTCTGCATGTCCGTCGCTGCGGCGCGGCCGATGCGCATGGTTTCAGGCTCGCGTGTTGGATGCGGACGTCATTGCGACGACACCGTGGTGGTCGGCGCCGCGCCGCCGCCGGTATTGATCGTCGTTTGGTTGACCGATGGACTCGCCTGATTGTTGGATTCGGACGTCTCGGCGTCCACCGGCTGGATGACTTTGCCGGTGCGATAGCGCTGCACCGCGGCCTGCATCTTGTCGCCGTTGAACGCGAGGTTCTTGTTGCCGCTTTGCGCCGGCCAGGGATCGACCACTTCCGCGACTTTGTTGGCGGCAATGGCGTCGCCGGCGCCGAGCGCGATGCTGTCGCGCCGGTCGAGATACTTGCCCGTATCCGAACAGCCGGCGAGCCAGAGGCCGAGCGTGGCCGCCGCTGCGCAACGTGCGATCAGACGCGCGGCATCAATCTTTGGCCGTGACATAGACGCCTCCGTTTTTCGGCAGATCGAGGATGTGGCCGACATAGGGCCGGTTGGCCGCGCCGGCGGCGAGCCGCGCCAGCGCCGGGCTGACTTCGGTCTTGCCCATCAGGAAGGTGTCGACGTCGTTGGCCGCCAGCGTGTTATCGAGCGGTGAGTGGACCTGGTCGGTCGGCGCCATCGGGCGCACCAGATGCGGCGTCACCACGATCACCAGATCGGTCTCGTTCTTCTGATAGTCGGTGCTGCGGAACAGCGCGCCGAGCACCGGGGCGTCGCCGAGATACGGCAGCTGGTCCTTGGTGTTGTTATTGGTGTTCTGCAACAGACCGCCGAGCATGAAGCTTTGACCGTCGCGCAATTCGAGCGTGGTCGAGGCTTTGCGGGTGGTGAGCCCGGGCACCGAAGTGCCGGCGACCGTGACGGTGACGCTGGTGTCGATTTCGCTGACCTCCGGCTTGACCACGAGGTTGATCAACCCGTCGCGCAGCACGGTGGGAGTAAAGGACAGGCCGACGCCATAGGGCTGAAAGCCGAAGCTTGGCGTGCCGGTGGGGCCGACTTCCGGCACCGGGAATTGTCCGCCGGCAAGGAAGCTCGCGGTCTCGCCGGACAAGGTCACCAGATTCGGTTCCGCCAGGCTGCGCGCCGCGCCTTCCGTTTCAAGCGCGTTGACCGCAACCTGCAGCCGGTTCGACAATTGCCCGACCATGAAGGCGAACGGCGCCGCGCCCGACAACACGCCGGCGGCAACCACCGGCGAAATCGGCAGCGCGGTCGCCGCCACGTTGGCGCCGCCGGTGCCGGCACCGGCGAGAGCGCCCTGCTGGAACGCGCCGTTCGGCTGCGTGATCGGCAGTTGCGACGCCGGCAGGCCTGAGCCGGTATTGGCCAGCACCGAATTGCCGAACGCGTTCCACTGCACCCCGAGATCGCGGCTCGCCGAACGCTTCACTTCCAGGAAGCGCACTTCCAGCATCACCTGCTGCGGCTGCAGCACCTGGACCGCGTTGATCGGATCCGGGCCGAACTGGCGCGCGATTTCCACCGCTTTATCGAGGGTCGCGGCGTCGGACGAGGTGCCGCTGAGCATGATGCGGCCGTTGATCGACGACACTCTGATGCCGCCGCCGGTGAAGCGACTGATTTCGGTTTCCAGCCGCGAAATGTCGTAGGACACCTCGATATCGAAAATGCCGACCGGCTTTTTATCGGGGCCGTAGGCCGTGACGCGCGTGGTGCCGATTTTCTTGCCGAGGATCGACAGCGCGTGATCGGTGAGCGGATTGACGTCGGCCACGTCCGGATCGCCGACCGTGATGTCGACGAGATTCTGGTCGGTGTGCACGTCTTCGGTCTTGCCGACCGTCACCCGCACCGTCGAGGTGTGCATGCCGCTCGCCAGCGTGATTCGCTGATCCGCATGCGCCGCCGCCGGTGCCAGCGCCAGCGCGGTCGCCGCCACCAGCGCCGCCCTGATCAATCCGCGCCGCAACAGCGCGGCGACGGTGATGCCGCCGATATTGACGCTGGCGACGCTTAATTCTTTCACTTCGCGACCGATGCTCTGGTCTGTCATGTCCTGGCTATTCACGTCGGCCTCCCCGCCGCTGCTCGTTATCCCCAAAACTCTATCCTCACGTCGCGCCACTCGATTCTGTCCGCGTCCCGCTTTGCTTCCCACATCAGTTCGTGCAGCACTCGCGCGCCGGCGCCGCATGGGCCAGTGCCGCCGCCTGCGTGTTGGCGTGCTCGACTGGCACGGTGTATTCGGTGCGCTCCTGCTTGTTCGGGCGGATCACACCGACGGTGACGAACTGGGCTTCCGGCGACCCCGCGCCATGCTTGCCGAGATCGACCGCGGTCACGCGCCGCACCGCGCCGTCGGCCAGCTCGCCGGCTTTGCGCAGCAACAGCGACAGCGTGCCCACCGTCGATGCCAGTGCAACCTTCTGGCCATCGGTCTCGTCGACTTCGAGCGTAACCGCCTTGACCACCGACGGCTTGTCGCTGCGCTGGTCGGCCAGCTGATCGATGGCCAGCACGCGGACGTCCTGGATGACGACGTCGGTGATGGCGGTGTTCTTATCGCCCGTCCGCGTCAGCAAAACATCGACGTGATCGCCCGGCAGGATGAAACCGGCGACGCCTTCGACGTCGTTGACGCGGACAGTGACGGCCTTCATGCCGTCGCCGAGCACCGCCGACAGCGTGGCGCGCTGGCCCGGACCGGTGATCTTCGAAGCGAGCACCGCCTCGTTGACATCGATCGGCAGCAGCACGACGCGCCTGGCTACGGTGACATCCGCGATCTTGCCGAACGCACCGGGCGGCAGCGCATCCTGCGGCCACGGCATTTCGCGCAACGCCGAGGCGCTAAGCTCGTCGCCGAACCGCAACGGGCGATTGGCGACCACGATCGTGCGCTCGGGCACAGGCGCTTTGCGCTGCGCGTCGAGGCTCTTCATGCGCGCATCGGCCTGGTTGTTGAGCCAAGTCTGCGCCAGGAAGACCGCGAGCAGTCCGAACAGAACCGCAAAGCCGATCATGACGATGGTACTGCTACGCAAGTCCATTCCCCTGTCGACGCCGAAAACTTTTCCGACGATGAATCTTTTGCAACGCGTTCAATTCGTCGTTCGCGGGGATTATTGATCCTCATCGGGTGTGAAATTAGTGAAGTTACGTACGCTTCTCGGCCTATGCTGAAGATTGGTTGAAGCGGTATTCTTTACGGCGCGTGTATCGGTTCGCTCAAAGTGAAGAGACATGCTTTACGGAATTTGAGCCGCGATGGGACCCGCCGTGGCCGCCCCCGAAGAACACCGTCGCCTGCGCGGTTTAGATGCGTCGCACACGTCGCGAATGATGCGGTAACTTGCGGCTAATGAATTTACGAATGGTGGTAGCGGAGCATTAAGGATGACCGGCAAGCGTTCGCGCCACACGCAGGCCGCGCGCCATCACACGCGCATGAAGCCGCGGGGAATGGTGTGAAATGTTTCGATTCCGTCCTTTGTAACGAGAACCATTTCGCCGGTTTGCACGCCGGCCGATCCGTCGGACGTGACGACGTTGGGCTGAATGACGACGACCATGCCGGCGCGGAACGGCTCGTTCGGCACGTGTGCGCTCGGCCGGCTGCGCGAACCGAGGATCGGCGGCAGATAGCCGCCGCCATAGCCGTGCAGCAGATCGTCGATGACGGTAAAGCCCGCAGCTTCGATCACTTCGGCGGCGTCGATCACCTGTTGCGGCATGGCGCCGTCCTTGAGCACGGCGGCGACCGCGGCGAAGGCCGCGTCGGCGACCGCGTGCAAGTCGCGATAAAGCGGCGTCGGCTCTTGATCGACCGCGAAGCTGCGCAAGACTTGGCCGGGGTGCTCCCAGAACGCGGCGCTGATTTCGGCTGTGACGACGTCGCCGCGCGCAACAGTGCGGTTGGCGACGAATTGGGCCGGCACGGCGAGATCGGGCGCACCCATCGCGGTGACGCCGAAATAGTGGATGACATTGGTGCCGCCGAGCGCAAGGTAGGACGCTTCGACCATGGCGGCGAGATCGCGTTCGCTCACGCCAGGGCGGAGGCCTTCGCTCAAGGCGCGCATGCCGCGGTCGGTCAGCGAGGCGCCGATCCGCAACCAATCGAGTTCCTCGGCCGACTTGATCTGGCGGAGCCTGATATAGCGGCGATTGAGATTGGCCACGGCGCCGAAGCGAGCGCTGAGCGAGGCGTGCTGTTCGAACGTCATCGGCCCGATGACGCCGACCCGACCGGCCCGCGCCGCGCGATGCTCCAGCGTCGCAATGGCGGCGTCGATCGACGAGCCGCCGCCCCAGGCGACTTCCGCCGGCGCCGCCAGCCGCCGCGCCAACGGCACATGGTTGACGTGCTGGATGAACAGCGCATCGGCCTCGCCCGGCGTCAACACGCCGACGGCCTCCGCCGTCACCGGCCAACCGGTCAGCCATTGCACCGCGGAGCCGAAGCGGTTGGCGCCGCAATAGACAAGGTGGTCGAGCCCGACCTCGCCGAACAGATGCTCGACCGCCGCGCGCCGTCGCGTCATTTCCGCGGCGCTGAACCGCGGATAGTCCGCGTCCAGGATCGCCCGCAACGACGGAGCGAGCGCGAGATCGATGGCTTGCCGGATTGAATTTTCAGTCATGGCGATACTTTAGGGGGGTGGGCTTGGCAAATCCATTTTGTTAAGCGTCATTGCGAGCGAAGCAATCCAGTTTTCCGCATTCAAGAGAAATCTGTCCAAGGAGTAGTGCTCCCATGCCGGTGTCCACCATCGACTCTGCCGTATTCCGCGACATCTTTTCCACGGCGGCGATGCGGCGGGTGTTTTCCGACGAAAACCGCATCCAGAAATATCTCGACTTCGAGGCGGCGCTGGCGCGGGCGCAGGCGCGGCTCGGCATTATCCCCAAGGACGCCGCGGAGGAAATCTGCCGGCATTGCCACGCCGACGAAATCGATTTCGCCAAACTCAAAGTGCAGACCGAGCGTATCGGCTATCCGGTGCTGCCGGTGGTGCAGCAGCTGGTCGCGGCCTGCCGCGACGGGCTCGGCGAATGGTGCCATTGGGGCGCCACCACGCAGGACATCACCGATACCGCCACCGTGCTGCAAATCCGCGAAGCGCTGACGCTGGTCGAGGCGCATCTCGACGCCATTGCCGCCGCGCTTGCCGGCCTCGCCCGCAAATACCGCGACACGCCGATGGCGGGACGCAGCAATCTGCAGCAGGCGGTGCCGATCACCTTCGGCTACAAAATGGCGACGCTGCTCGCCGCCTTCGAACGCCACAAGCAGCGGCTGCACGAATTGCGCGCCCGCGTGTTGGTCGGCGAATTCGGCGGTGCCGCGGGCACCCTGTCGTCGCTCGCCGGCCGCGGGCTCGAGACCCAGGCCGAATTGATGAAGGAACTGAACCTCGGGATACCTGCGATCGCCTGGCACACGGTGCGCGATACGATTGCCGAGGTCGGCTGTTTCCTCGGCCTCGTCACCGGCACCTGCGGCAAGATCGCCTTCGACGTGAAGCTTCTGATGCAGACCGAGGTGGAAGAAGTATACGAGCCGTTTGCCGAAGGCCGCGGCTCATCCTCAACCATGCCGCAGAAAAGAAACCCGATCTCCTCGGTCTACATCACGGCGTTGACGTCAGTCGTGCGCCAGCAGGTCGGCGCCTTGCTCGACGCCATGGTCGAGGACCACGAGCGCGCCACCGGCCCCTGGGAGATCGAATGGATCGTGCTGCCGGAAATCTTCTGCTTCACCGCCGGCGCCTTGGCGCAAACCGAATTCGTGCTGACCGGCTTGCAGGTCGACGAAAAACGGATGCGCACGAACCTTGATTTGACCAAGGGCCTGATCGTGTCGGAAGCCGTGATGATGGGGCTCGGCCCTTTTCTCGGCCGCCAATACGCCCACGATCTGGTCTACGATATCTGCCGCAACGTGATCGCCACCGGGCGGCCGCTGCTGGATTTATTGGCGGAGAACACCGAGATCACCAAGCATCTGGACCGCGCGGCTTTAACGAAGCTGTGCGATCCGGCGAATTATCTCGGCGAAGCCGGCGCGATGGTGGATCGAGTGCTGGCGATGCGGGGAAAGTGACGTGAGCCTTAATTCTTCCTACTCCGTGCGTGGGTCGCGAGAGTGCCCGACCGAAACTCTGAACACTTTGGGCCGAGCAATGGGTTTTCGATTTTCGTTTACGATGCACAGCGGTTGGGCGGGGCGTTGATTCAGATCAACGCAATTGGGCGGCCATGTCGTAAGGTCAATCCGCCCAAAGCCGTGGGCATGCGTCGATGCCGGTCAAGACCGAACCGCAATAGCTCCTAGGCACCTGTTCGGCTCCGGGCTTGGCCGCGCATCCTCATATCTTGCTTCGTCGTCGAACTTCCCCGGTAGTAACCGAGAACGAACAGCCGGATCGCCGACGACAGGTTGCCTTGGCCTCGATCGCCTTCAATCTCACGAATAAGATTGGCCACCGTGGTTTGACGCGCTTGCGCAATGGTTTTGAGGCTTTCCCAGAATTCGTCTTCGAGGGAAAGGCTGGTCTTGTGATGCTGGATCACAACCGAACGTTTTTTGACCGCTGATGACTTGAACCCCATAACCGTCATCGCGCGGGCTGCAACGTCCCGGCGCGTCCCCCTGCGCACCACACCTTAGTTACCATCTTGCCACTTTGTCGTACGGCGATCGAGTCCTCAGTACCGTTCCGGACATATGGTCCAGCTCAGGTGATCGCCTCCGTTGTTGGACGTGCCGCTGTCGCGCCGACGTTCGAGACGATCTACGGTCACCATTTCGATCGCATCATCGCCAGCGACGCCAAGGCCGTGCTGGAAGCATCCGTCGCGCGTTACGTGGCGGCGGTCGAAGGCAAGCGCGGCTATGAATGAACGCCTCTCCCCGCCGCGCGGGGAGCGGGAACTACTCCGCCGCAGCCGCTTTCGCCGCGGCCTGCTCACGCACGAATTTGTCGATCGCCAACTGATCGACCTTGCCGGAGCCGAGCATCGGTAATTTGTCGAGGATGACGATTTCGGCCGGGAAGGTCAGCTCGGAAGCGTGCTTTGAGCGCGCATAGGCGATGAAGTCGGCGCGCGTCGCGCCGTGCTTGTCGGTGACCATGATCAGGCGCTCGCCCTTCCTGGCATCGGGCACCGCCGACACCGCGGTGGTGTAGTGCGGCCACAGTTCGGCGGCCAGCATTTCGACCGCGGCGAGCGAGACCATCTCGCCGCCGACCTTGGCGAACCGCTTGGCGCGGCCTTTGATGGCGACAAAGCCCTGCTCGTCGATGGCGACGATGTCGCCGGTATCGTGCCAGCCTTCCGGTGGCACGTCGAGCACGCCCGGTCTGTCGGCGCGCAGATAGCCGAGCATGACGTTCGGCCCTTTGACGTAGAGCCGGCCGCCCTCGTCAACGCCTTCGACCTTTTCGAGTTTCGCTTCCATGCCGGGCAACAGCCGGCCGACGGTGCCGAATTTGTTGAACATCGGCGTGTTGAGCGCCATCACCGGCGAGCATTCGGTGACGCCATAGCCTTCGAGAATGCGCAGGCCGAATTTTTCGGCATAGAGCCGGCGCGTCGCCTCCTTCACCGCTTCCGCGCCGGCGATGATGTAGCGCAGTGAGCGCAGGTCATAGGGGTGCGCCGAACGGGCATAGCCGTTGAGCAAAGTGTCGGTGCCGAACAATATGGTGGCGTTCGAGCCGTAGATCAGTTCCGGCACGATCCGATAGTGCAGGGGAGACGGATACAAATAGATCGGCACGCCCGAGACCAGCNNCGCCATAGCCTTCGAGAATGCGCAGCCCGAACTTTTCCAGATAGACGTGGCGCGTCGAATGCTTGACCGGTTCGGCGCCGGAAATGATGTAGCGCAACGAACGGAAGTCGTACGGATTAGCCATGCGGGCATAGCCGGTGAGGAAGGTGTCGGTGCCGAACAGCACCGTCGCGCAGACGCCGTAGACCAGTTCCGGAACGGTGCGGTAGTGCAGCGGCGACGGATAGAGGTAGATCGGCACGCCGGAAATCAGCGGCAGCACCACACCGCCGGTGAAGCCGAACGAGTGAAAGATCGGCATCGCGTTGAACAGCTTGTCCTCGCGCCCGAACTCGATGCGGGCGGCGACTTGCGCGACATTATTCAGCACATTGCGATGCGACAGCACGACGCCCTTGGGCAGGCCTTCAGTGCCCGAGGTGAACAGGATCACCGCCCAATCGTCGGGCTTGCGCGCGACGAGCGGTTTCTTCCATCCGAGCGCGCCGCGAAGCTTGTCGATCTTGCCGACCGTCTTGCGAATGTCCTCCAGATAGACGATGCGGACCTCTTTCTCGATCTGCGCGACCAGGTGGTCGAGCCGGCCCTTTTCGACGAAGGCGCGCGACGTCAGGATGGTATCGATCTCGGCGGCACGGCAGGCGCCCAGGATATTGGCCGCGCCGGAACTGAAATTGATCATCGCCGGCACCCGTCCGGCCGACAGCACCGCGAACAAAGTGACGACCCCGCCGTTCGAAGTCGGCAGCATGACGCCGAGCGGGCGGCCTTCGCGCGCATACGGCATCAGCTTGCGCCCGAGGACGGCAGCCGCTTGCAGGAGCCGGCGATAGGTCATTGGACCGCTCAGCGGGTCTTCGATCGCGAGCCAGTTCGGCCCGTGGAGGATCGCCGCGGCGATTAACGCCTCGACCACGGTCCGGTCGGTCGAGGTGGTGCGGAAGATCAGATCGGACATGATGGTGTAAAGCGCGGCGCCGGCGGCCTGGCGGCGTTTGCGGCCTTTGAGCTCCGGATCGACCTTTAGCTTGACCGGCTCGAGGATCGTGACGGTGATCTTCGGAAACAGTTTGCGCCGCACCTGCGTGCTTTTCAGCCGGCTGAAATACGTCGCTTCCGGCCCGTCGATGCGCACCGGCACCACCATGGCGCCCGACTTGTCGGCGATCATCGCCGCGCCGTCATAGACCTTCATCAGGCTGCCGGTGAGCGTGATGCGGCCTTCCGGAAAGATCACCAGCGAATTGCCGTCGCGCACGGCATTGATCAGGTCGCGGACCGAGAAGGGCCGCAACGGATCGAGCGCCATGGTGCGCACGAATTTGAGGAACGGCTGGATCCACCAATGCTTCGACATCGCCACGTCGATGGCGAACACCGGCCGCTTCGGCAGGATCGACACGGCGAGCGGCGCGTCGAGAAAGCTGACATGGTTGAGCGCGATGATGGCGTTGGGACCGGCCTTGGCGATGTTCTCCAGGCCCTTGACCTCGAGCCGGAAGAAGGCGCGGAACACGATCGACAGGAAATCGTTCAGCCAGCTCGCCGGCATAGTGCGCCCGATGACGACGGCGACGACAAGATTGGCGACACCAAGGAGCGCGAACAGGACCGGCACGCCCATGCCGAGCTTTTGCAGCGCCGCCAGGATCAGCGCGCCGACCACCATGAAGGCGGCGTTGAGCACATTGACCCCGGCGATGACGCGGGCGCGGCGATCGGTGCCGGCCCAGACCTGCACCGCGGTAAAGACCGGCACGATGAACAAGCCGCCCGCCACCGCAAGACCTGAAAGATCGATCGCGATGTGCAGGCTGTAGCGCGATGCAAAATAGCCGGCGACGGAGAGCGGACTCGCCGCCGGCACGATGGCGGACGCACTCCAGCCGAGGTCGAGACTGAACAGGCCGAGCAGCACCGCGGCGATGAGCGTCGGCAACAGCACGATGCGGCCGGCCGCGAGCCAGGCGGCGAGACCGGAACCGACCGCGACCGAGACCGAGAAGATGGTGAGGAAGACCGTGACGACCTGCTCGCTGCCGCCGATGTCGTGCGACACCAAGGGTGGCAACAGCGACAGGACCAGCGCGCCGACGAGCCAGAACCAGCTCGCCACGATGGCGCCCCACCACAGGCGCGGATCGGCGCGCAGCTGTTTGATCAGGGCGCCGGTCGAGACGAAGATATTGCGGTTGATGGCGATGTCGGGGGCGGCTTCGCGGGTCGATGGAATGAACCGGCTCGAGATCCAACAGGCGAGCGCCGACACCATCATCAGCCAGGCGAAGTGGATCGGATCGCCGCCGTTCTTCGCCGCCAGGCCGGCGACGATGGTGCCGATGAGGATGGCGAGAAAGGTGCCGCCTTCGACCAGCGCATTGCCGGACGGCAGCTCGGCTCGCTCCAGATGATCGGGCAGGATACCGTATTTGATCGGCCCAAACAGCGAAGCAATGGTGCCGAACAGGAACACCGCGAGAAACAACAGCGACAGCGAATGAACGGCAAAGCCCAGCACCGCGATCCCGGCGACGCCGATCTCGGCAAATTTCAGCCGCCGCGCCACCAAGGCCTTGTCGAAGCGGTCGGCGAGTTCGCCGCCCAAACCGGACAGGAAGAAAAACGGCGCGATCAGCGTGGCGCCGGCGAGCGTGATCAAGGCCTCCGAATCGGCGCCGCCGATCTGGAACAGAATGACGAAGACCAGCGCGGTCTTGAGGAAGTTGTCGCTGAAGGCCGAGAAGAACTGGCACCAGAATAGCGGCGCGAAGCGGCGGGTCGTCATCAGCGATGTTGACATGACACTCTCGGCTCTCTCGGGTCTATCGGCGCGCTCGCCGTTCTTCGTGCCGCCAGTCGCTTGCTCGGCCGGCGCCAGCCCTACCGTAGTTTAGCCGCCGCCACGTCACTTGGCGACGCGGCCGGTTGCCGTGACGGAGGAATCAGCCAAACGTCCCGTCCCTGCCGGTTTTGACGAATTTGCTACTGAAATCAACGGTCAACCGCGCGATTGAAAGCGTCGCCCCGAGGCCCTATGGTGCCGCCCCGCCGGCTGGGCGATCAGCCCAGGGCCGCCGCGCAAGCGGGTCGAGAGCATCGGGCCCTCGGCTCAGATGACAATCCACACCCCCGCACGGGTCGACCGCAACGACCCCCGCTCGGCCGGACGACGCATGATGGAGAAACGACGGTGATGCTGAGCTCTCTTGCCACCCGGCGTGGCTTCATCGTATCGGCGGCGGCGTTCGGCTGCACGGCCTTCGACCGTAACGCATTTGCCGACAGCTATCCGAGCCGGCCGGTGCGCATCCTGCTGCCGCTAGGTCCCGGCGGCGTCGGCGACATCAGTGCCAGGATCGTTGCCGACAAGCTCAGCGATAAATTCGGCGCGCGTTTTTTCATCGAGAATATGCCGAGCCCCGACGGTCTCGTCGCCGGCCGCAATGTCCTCAACGCCGCCGCCGACGGCTATACGCTGTTGCTCTTGACCGGCGGCATCTCAAGCTCGATTCCGCAGTACAAGGAGTTTCCTCTCGACATCGACGCCTTCGTGCCGATTTCGTCGCTTGGATATTTCGACTGCCTGATGGTGGTCAACGCGAAGTCGCAATTCCAAAACCTCGGCGACGTCCTCAAAGCGGCGGCGGCGAAACCGGGCGCGCTCAACGTCGGCACCATCAGCGCCGGCGGCGTGCAAAACCTCACCGCCAATTATTTCAAGCAGGCGAGCGGCGCCAACTTCGTCATCGTGCCGTTCCGCACCACGCCGGATACGGTCGTGGCGTTGCTGCGCGACGACGTGCAGATGGTGATCGATTTCTACGCGGCGCTACAATCGGGTCTCGACAGCGGCGAGCTTCGCGCCGTCGCCTGGGCGGGCGCACGACCGTCGCCGGCGCTGCCCAATTTGCCGACAGCGAGCGCGCAGGGCGTCAAGGATTTCCGGGCCGGTTCGTGGAACTCGCTCTACGCCAAAGCCGGAACGCCGCAGGCCGTCATCGACACGCTGAACAAGGCGCTGGTCGAGGTGCTCGCCGATTCGGACGTGAAGCAGAAGCTGCTTGCGCTCGGCATCGACGCCAAAGCCAGCACGCCGGCTGAGATGGGCCGGCAATTACATGACGACATCAAGACCTGGGCGGCGGTGATCGATCGGGCGGGTCTCGAGAAAAAATAACGCAATGTCCCGTTCCCCGCGGCGGCGAAGCGGGATTAGTCGGCTTGTCAGCTCACTAAAGCTCAAGTGTTCCCCGCATCATTGTTACGCATAGGCCGCCGATCCATAGTCCCGTAATCGCGCCATTGCGCTTATCGGCCGCGGCTTCGAGCAGACTGGGGCGCCCCATATCGAAGCCTTGGGCGATGCGTAGCCGCAGCGTCAGATCGGGCTCCGGGCGCAAACTCGCCAACAGACCAACAAGAGCGACATTGGCGCTGCCCGTCGCCGGGTCTTCCGGAACGCCATAGAGCGGCGCGAACATGCGCACCTGGAGATCGAAGCCGCCGCTGTCGTCTTTGACGTACAGCAGCACTCCGGTCACGCGATCCATAGTGAGATGCTCGGAGAATATTTTCGCGCGCGGCCGCGCTGCTTTGAGCGCCGCCCGCGTCTTTAGCTCGGCGAATAGCATAGGCAGGCCGCAGGACGCGATACAGGGCACATGATTGGCGGTCTCGATGTCGGCGGAGGCGAGCGAACAAGCCGCCGCCGCGATGGCGGGCGCCACCTCGTCGCCCCGGGTCAGCGGCTGCGGCGGCGCCAAACGCGCACCGACGGTGCTGGCACCGTCCTTGATCAAATCGAGGCGGACGAGACCTGCCTTTTCCTCGAACAGCAGCGGATCGGTGACGACGCGGCCGTGGCTCTTGCCCGCGTTCGCAAGAACAAAAGCGGTGCCGATATTGGGATGGCCGGCGAATGGCACTTCGGCGCGCGGCGTGAAGATCCGGACCTCGGCGGTGTGCAAAGGGTTTTGCGGCGGCAGGACGAAACTTGTCTCCGCCAGATTGAACTCGGCGGCGATCGACTGCATCTGCGCGGTCGTCAGCGCACGGGCGTCGAGGACGACCGCCAGCGGGTTGCCGCCGAAGCGTTGCGCGGTGAAAACGTCGACCGTTATGAAGTCTACATGCATCGTGGTGTCTTTCGATGATTATCGCCGCAAAGATTTAAGGCCGCCCGATCAGCAAACGGTCCGATTCATCCTTGAGCGACACCCCCGATAGGCGACGCGCTCGCATGGCGCGCAACAGATGCGCGATCTTGAAACCGGCACTATCATAGCCGATGCCTTCCGGGCGAATGTTGGAGATGCAGTTGCGGTCGGCGTCGGTGCTGTGCGCGCGCGGCTTGAAGGTCAGATAGGCCCCCATGCTGTCGGGCGCCGACAGTCCCGGACGCTCGCCAATCAGAACCGCCACGGATTCCGCGCCCAATGCGGCCGCAATGGCGTCGCCGATCGCGACCCGGCCGTGCCGCACAATAACCAGCGGTGCGAGCTTCCAGCCTTCGCCGCGCAGCGACGTCATCGCATGCGCCAGAACCGGCCGTGCATGCAGCTCAACGGCGCGCGCCGACAATCCATCGGCGACCACGAACACGGTATCGTATGCGCCCGCCTGCGGCAGAAGCGCGTCCGCGGCGAGGCGACGGCCAAGATCGGGACGCATCAGATAGCTCTGCCGATCCGGCGCCGCGCTGGCGATCGAAACGACCGGACCGCCGAGCTCGCCCAGTTCGGCGGCAAGCCGCGCCGCATCGAGCGGCTCATGCACGGCATCGCGGGCGCGGGCATGCGCCAGACGGAAATCGAGCAGCGGTGCCGTCGCCAGCGCCGCGCCGGCGCGCTTGAGCCCGATGCGCGCCGCCGTCAGTCCGCGCAACGCCGTCCAGACTTGGTCCTCGCTGGTGACGTCAGCGTTCATGACAGCTTTCCCGGCAGCAGTGCACGAAATTGGCTCGGCAGTCTCCGCGGACGGACGCGGTGGGCCTCGTCGATCAGGCCCTGACGGCCGAGCCAGGTTTCGAATTCCGGCGCCGGACGGCGGCCAAACAAATCGCGCATAGCGAGCGCATCATGAAACGAGGTCGATTGGTAGCCGAGCATGATGTCGTCGCCGCCCGGCACGCCCATCACGAAGTTGACGCCGGCCGCCACCAACAGCGCCAACAGGGCGTCCATGTCGTCCTGATCGGCTTCGGCGTGATTGGTATAGCAGACGTCGACGCCCATCGGCACGCCTATGAGCTTACCGCAAAAGTGATCTTCCAAGCCGGCGCGCGTGATCTGTTTGCCGTCCGCCAGATATTCCGGGCCGATGAAGCCGACGACCGAGTTGACCAAGAGCGGCTTGAACGCGCGCGCCACGGCATAGGCGCGCGCCTCGAGCGTTTGCTGGTCGACGCCATGGTGCGCGTTGGCGGATAGCGCCGAACCCTGCCCGGTCTCGAAATACATCATATTGTCGCCGACCGTACCGCGGCGGAGCGACAGCGCGGCCTCGCGCGCCTCCCGCAAGAGCGCGAGATCGATGCCGAAACTGTTGTTGGCGGCTTGCGTCCCCGCGATCGACTGGAATACCAGATCGACTGGCGCGCCTTTGCCGATCAGATCGAGAGTTGTTGTTACATGCGCCAGCACGCAGCTCTGGGTTGGGATATCGAGCTTGTCGCGCAGTTCTTCGAGCATCGTGAGCAGCACCTGCGCGCTTTGTGGGCTATCGGTCGCCGGGTTGATGCCGATGACGGCATCGCCCGCGCCCAGCAACAGCCCATCGAAAATGCTGGCCGCAATGCCGCGCGCGTCGTCGGTCGGATGATTGGGCTGCAGCCGCACCGAGAGCCGGCCGGGCAGGCCCAAGGTATTGCGGAACGCCGTGACCACCGAGCATTTCGCCGCGATGGCCATGAGATCCTGCAGCCGGCAGATTTTGCTCACGGCCGCCGCCATTTCCGGCGTGACGCCGGGCGCCAGCGCCGACAACACGGCCGTGTTGGTTTCGTCGGCGAGGAGCCAATCGCGAAAGCCGCCGACGGTCAGATGCGCAACGGCCGCGAAGGCTGTCCGGTCATGGCTATCGACGATGAGACGCGTGACTTCATCGCTCTCATAGGCAACGACGCTATCGTTCAAAAACGTCGCCAGCGGCAAATCGGCCAACGCATAATGCGCGGCGACGCGTTCCTCGCCGGTCTCCGCCGCAATGCCAGCAAGCTGGTCGCCGCTGCGCAGCGGCGAGGCTTTGGCGAGCAATGTCTTGAGATCGGCGAACGTATAGCGGCGAGTTCCGACCGTTGCGCTATACATGGTGGAAGTCCCCCGAATTGGCTCGCCGCGATTATACGCAGTTCCTTCCGTTTGAACGGGCCAAGTTTCACGACGCCTTGCCATCGGCCGGGCAGGCAAAATCACTCACGATCCCACGGCGGTTCGGGGACGAAGCGGCTGATCAGGAAATCGATGAAAGCGCGCAGCTTTGCCGACGGATGCGGCTCGGGCAGGAAGACGGCGTAAATGCCGACAAACTCGATGGTCGGATGATCCAACGCGACGCGTTTGAGCGTGCCCGCGCGCAGGTCGTCGGCAACGATAAATGTCGGCTGGTAGATCAGACCCTGGCCGGCGATGGCCGCAGCGCGCAGCGCATCGCCGTTATTGGCGCGGAGATTTCCCGACACGTTTACCGCGATCTCGCCGCGCGCCCCGAATGTCCAGTGGTCGGCGCCGGTGATGCGAGACAGCGTATAGCCGAGACAGTTGTGGCGGGTCAGGTCTGCCACCGTGCGCGGCGTGCCGCGCGCTTCAAGGTAGGACGGCGCGGCGCAGACGATGGTGCGGCACGGCGCGATGCGGCGGGCGACCAGGCTCGAATCGCTCAAGCTGCCGATGCGGATCGCGAGATCCCAGCCTTCCTCGGCGAGATCGACCAGGCGGTCATTGAGACCGAGGTCGACGGTGACCCGTGGACAGCGGTGCGCGAACTCCGACAGCATAGGCGCGATCTGGCGCGTGCCGAATGAGACCGGCGCGTTGAGCCGCAGCACGCCCTGCGGTTCGAAGCGTTCGGCGGCAACCGCGCTGTCCGCAGCGTCAAGATCAACGAGAACGCGCGCCGATGCCTCGAGATAATTGCGTCCGGCTTCGGTGATCGAAAGCCGGCGCGTCGTGCGGTGAAAGAGCTTTACGCCCAAGCGCGCTTCGAGCGCGGCGATGTGCTTGGTCA
>PLTE01000164.1:0-21324 GCA_003164375.1 Hyphomicrobiales bacterium
GCCGACATAGATCGCCCCGACGATCAGCGGCGGCTTGTCTTGTGCAACGACCGGGCCGGCTGCGACCAAGCCCAGAACCAGCAAACATATCGCCGCTATCATCCTGCTTCGTGTCATCGTTCTCTCCTCTCATGATGCGGCGGCCCGGCGACGCCGCGAATGCATGCGATCCTGTGTTACTCCACCCCGACAAAATTCCGGCCCAGTGCCGCCGGTGCTACCGACTGCCGGCTCCAGCCCCATACGATCAGCACCAATAGCGTGAGCAANNGCGATGAAGCCGCGGCCGGCCGTCATCCCCTCGGCCCAGGTCAGCGTCAGCGCCACCGAGATATGCGCGCCGGCGATGCCGCCAAGCGCGCCGGCGAATGTCAGCGCTTGGTATTGCAGCTTTTGCGGATTCAGGCCGGCGGCGAAGGCTGCCGCTGGACTCTCGCCGACGGTGCGCAGTCCAAGTCCCCAACGGGTCCGGAAAATGAGCCACCAGGTAAAGAGTGAAACGGGCGCCGCCAGATAGACCAGAATGTCGTAACTCAAGAGCCGCGCGCCGACCTCGCCCGGAGCGAAACCGGGCACAGGCAGCCGCGGCAGGCCGGTAATGAGCACGCCGACAAACGGCCGACCGATCAGCGCGCTCATCCCGATGCCGAAGAACATCAGGCTCAATCCTGTCGCGAGCTGATTGGCGTGACGCCCGACGACCAGATAGGCGAATATCATATTGGCCGCTGCACCAGCGAGTGCGGCCGCCACGATGCCGAGATAGGGCGAGCCTGTCAGCGCCGTGGCGGCAAATCCGCTTGCCGCCCCGATCAGCATGATGCCTTCCAGACCCAGATTGACGATGCCGGCGCGCTCGCCGACAACCTCGCCCAGCGTGGCATACAACAGCGACGTGCCCGACATGATCGAGCCCGCGACGACGCCGACGATCAGCGCTGGGTTCATCGCGCGACGCTCCCGACGCTGTGGCGGCCAAGTACGATGAACAGAATGACCGCCATCAGAATATTGACGACCGCGTAAGGCACGCCCTGCGTGATCTGAAGAATATCGCCGACCGAACTGATCAGTGCGAACAGAAACGACATCGTGACGATGCCCGCCGCGCTGCTGCCGGCGAGCCACGAGACCAGAAAGCCGATGAAACCGTATCCTGGCGAAAGCTCGGAAACCAAGCGTCCCTGTATCGCCGTGACCTCCGCCATGCCGGCGAGGCCGGCGACGCCGCCTGCGATAAACATCACGGTCAAAATATATCGGATAATCGGTATGCCCAAACGTCGCGCCGCCTCCGGATTGCCGCCGATCGCTCGCATGTCGAGACCGATCCGCGTGCGCGTCATGACCAACCAATAGAGAACGAGCGACGCCAATGCGTAGACCAGGCCGAAATGAACCCGCGAATGAAAGAACGTCGGCAGCCGCGCGGCTTCGACAAAGGCAGGGGATTGCGGATAGGACGCGGTTTCGGGGCTACGCCACGGCCCGAAGATGAAATAGCTCACGATCAGCGGGGCGATGTAATTCAGAAGTAGCGTCGAGATCGTCTCGTTGACGAGCCGCAACGCACGCAACACGCCCGCGACCAGCGCCCACAAACCGCCGCCGACAAAACCGAGCAGCGTCAAGAGCGGCAAAAGAACGAATGCCGGCAGATCGGGCAAGGCGAGCGCACCCGCGGTCGCAAGCCAAGCGCCCATATAGAGCTGGCCTTCGGCGCCGACATTGATCAGCCCGATGCGGGCCGGCAGCGCCGCGGCAACCGCGGTGAGCATCAGCGGGATCATGCGCACCAGAAGCTCGGAAAAACCGTAGGCATTGCCGAACACGTAAGTGAGCGTATCGATATAGGCTTCGAGCGGGTCCTTACCGGCGGCGACCAGCAAGGTCGCGAAGACGCCGAGCGCTGCGGCCGTCACGAACGCAAAGCCCTTGGCGCGCGCCGAAGCGCAGGCCCACAGTGTGGCGCCGTCAAGCCGCATCGGATTGTTCCGTCGCTCCGACCATCAGCGGGCCGACCAGGTCGGCGCGAAAATCCTCCGGGGTGAACTCGGCCGCGATGGCGCCGTGGAACAGCACGAGAAGCCGATCGCTCACTTCAAAGAGTTCGTCGAGATCTTCCGATATCAACAGCACCGCTGCGCCGCGGTCGCGCATGTCGCGCAACAGTGCCCGCACCATCATTGTGCTGCGGGCGTCGAGACCGCGCGTGGGATAGAGCGCGACGATCAATCGCGGCTGTTGTGCCAATTCGCGCGCCAAAACGATGCGCTGCAGGTTGCCGCCAGATAAAGTCGCCGCGCGCGCCTCAAGATTCGGACGCGGGAATCCCAATCGCGCAAAGCTCCGGTTCATATCGGCGTCTAGTCGCCGCCAATCGACACCGAGGCCCGCGCTATACCGCTCTCCCGAACCCAGCACGAGATTTTCGCGCACCGTCAATCCCGGCACACAGGCCAGAGCAAGCGGATCGTCCGGTACGGACGCAACGCCCTTGTCGCGAACCGCCGCGACCGACCATCGCGACGCATCTTCGCCCCACAACAGCTTGATTCCGGCATCCGGCCGTTGCAGGCCGAGGATGAGGTCGCCGAATTCGCGTTGCCCGTTGCCGGATACGCCGGCGATGCCGACGATCTCGCCGGACTGCAGCTTCATCGAAATGTTGCGCAGCGGGGTTTGTCCGGCACCGCCTGAGCTCGAGACGTCGACCAATTCCAGCGCGCGAATACCCCTGTCGTGACGGCCCGCGGGATCCAACAACGGCGGCGGCAATTGCATGGGCTTGTCGCCGAACATCAGTGCCAGCAAGTCTTCCTCCTTGGCCTCGCGCCGGTCGACGACGCCCACCACGCGACCATGCCGCATCACGGCAATCCGGTCCGCGCAGGCGAGCACCTCGCGCAGCTTGTGGGTGATCAAGACGATACCTAGCCCTTCAGCCCGTAATTCCGCCAGCGTCTCGAACAGTCCTTCGCTCTCCTGCGGCGCCAAGACTTTGGTGGGCTCGTCGAGGATGAGCATGCGCGCACCGGCAAGAAGCTGCTTGAGGATTTCGACCTTCTGCTGATCCCCGACCGCAAGCTGGCCGGCCTGCATCCATGGATCGACCGCAAGACGGAAACGCCCGGCATAACGGCGCATGCGTTCGAGAATCTCGGCGCGCGGCACGACGGCCGGCAGATTTTTCTGAAACAGCGCCACGTTGTCGAACACGCTCAGCGCCGGAATGAGCGTGAAGTTTTGAAACACCATGCCGATGCCGAGCGCGCGGGCATCGCGCGGCGACGCGATTTCGACCTGTCGGCCGTTCACGAAGATCTCGCCGGCGTCGGGCGTATAGTAGCCGTAAAGGATCTTAGCGAGCGTGCTTTTGCCGGCACCGTTCTCGCCGAGCAGCGCCAACACCTCGCCGCCGCGCACGCTGAAATCGGAGATCTCGTTGGCAACCAGCGCGCCAAACCGCTTGACGATACCTTTCGCTTCGAGAAGCGGCGTTTCGCCCTCGGCGGTCATGGCCCCACCGGCGCGGCCTTGAGCCCGCTTCGCATCGGCGGCACGCATTTTGACGGCAAGCCTTTTGACGGCATGTATTTTGCTTCGTGATGATAAGCACGGCCACCATGCCTTGCGGGCATGATGCGACGACGGATTTCGGCTCGCGCCCAGCATAGGAGGTCGCAAGCCATTGATCGTACTCATCTATATGCGCGGTCACCCGGGGCCCTCGACCGGCCCCCGGAAAATGATCCGCAGCTTCGCCTCGATATCCGGTGCAATGATGCCGAATCACATGCCGACAGGGAAATGACAAAGTAATATGGATGTCATAGCTCAACGGAATTTGGCCGAACGAAATCTGCGATCGGTCGACCTCAACCTCTTGGTCGTGTTCGATGCGCTGATGGCGGAGCGCAACGTCACCCGGGCGGCCGAGCGCAATGGGCTCAGCCAGCCGGCGGTGAGCAAGGCACTTAACCGCTTGCGCTTCCTGTTCGACGATCCGCTGTTCGTGCGGCGCGACCGCGGTATGGAGCCGACCGCCCGGGCGCGCGAACTTGCCGGTCCGATCCACGGCGCACTGGCGGATATTTCGCGCACATTGACCTTACCTGCGGCATTCGAGCCCTCGACCGTGAAGGCAACGATCAAAATCGCGACGATCGATCTCTACCACACCAAGCTCTTGCCATCGCTGGTCCAGCACTTGCGGCAGCACGCGCCTTACGTCGATCTGCAAGTGCGCGCCAACGACTGCTCCCATCTCCACGAGCAGCTCGCCGCCGGCGAGATCGATATTGCCTTTGCGCCACTGGGGACCAAAACTGCCGAGCTCTGCGCGGAACCGCTTTGGAATGATCGGCTGGTCACGCTTGTCGGCAACAACAATCCGCTACGCGAGCCGCTGACCATCGAAACTTACGCCGCGGCTGCGCACCTGGTCGATGCCGGACATGTACAAGTGTCCCCCGACGGCGTCGGAACGAGTATCGTCGACGCCATCTTGACCGCGCGCGGCCTGCGCCGGCGCATTGCACTGGTGTTGCCGAACGCGGCTGGAATTCCGTTCGTTGTCGCGGCCACCGATCTGATAGCAACCCTGCCAAACCGCATCGTGAAGGGCCTGTTGCCGATGGCGAATGTACGCATCCTGACGCCGCCGCTACCGGACGTCCAAGTGTCGCCGCACATGTTCTGGCATCGCCGCATTCACGCCGACCCGCTACAGGTCTGGCTGCGCGCGGCGATCCGCGACATCGCAGCCGGCATGTAAGTTGATAACGCGGCACGGCGCCTTCACAGTCGACGCATCGCACGCTCGACTTTCTCCATAAAAGCCATGCGCCGCGGTTCGGATGCGACATTGAGGTGATAAAGCGCGTAATAATCGGCACGCGCCGAGCCTCCCGTGAACCAGCGCAGATAGCGCTTGACGATTTTCCGCGGCGGATCGCTCATCCAAAGCGCCATGTAGCGCGGCCGGCCATAGGTGACGATGCCGATGATGCGCTTGATGTTGCGTAACGTCGGTCGGACATGCGACGGATCGCTGAGGTCAAACGCGACGCCGGGCATGATCATGCGGTCGAGAAAGCCCTTGAGCATGGCCGGGGGGCCAAAGCACCAAGTCGGGAATTGCAGGATGATCACATCGGCCGACGTGAGACGGGCAATGTAGCTCTCGAGGCCAAGCTGGTTGCGCGCGATATCGTGGTAATGCCGACGGCCTTCTTGCGACAGCACCGGATCGAATCTTTCCGCGTAGAGATCGAGGATGTCGACGTCGTGTCCTGCCTCCGTCAGCGCACTCAATACCTTTTTGCGGATGGCGGCATGGAAGCTTTCCGGCAACGGGTGGCAGTAGATGTAAAGGATGCGCATCGCAGACGCCTGACGGTTATAGATGCGCCATCGCCGGGTCGCGTACTTCCTCCCACAGTTCAGAATAGTCGGGCGCTTTGACGCGGAGGCGTTCGCCGCGATCGATGACGACCCGATCGGACTGCGTCCGGCTCACGATTTCATTGATGCTGCGCGCATTGAAGACGACGACGCGGGCCGGCGCGCCGATCGCCAAACGACCATGTCCGGATCGTTGGCCGGCAAACTCGCCGATCGCCGCCGGCGTCGCGCCGACCAAAGCCGGCACGCCGCTCAAGGGGTGATCGAGATGGATAATGCGAACCGCCTGGCGAAATGTATCGAGCACGTCGTGGTCGCCGTAGGCATAAAAGCTGTCCCGGCAATTGTCGCCGGCCGCCGCGACCGGAATGCCGCGCCGGAGCATTTCCTGCACCACGGTGACACCGCGCCAACGCGGCGTGCGGCCCTTGGTGCGATCCTGCAGGTACATGTTGACGGTCGGCAGCGTCACGATCGCGATCTCAGCCTCGGCGACGAGATCGAGCGTACGGTCAATTTCGGCCTCCGGCTGCATCGCCAGACTGCAGCAATGGCCGCACACTACGCGGCCTTGATAACCATGTCGCATCGCGGCGCGCGCGACAAACGGCAGCGTCGCCGCCGCCGGATCGTGGGTCTCGTCGACATGCAGATCGACGTTGAGATCGTGCCGTATCGCAAGCGAAAATACACGATCGAGCAGCGCGTCGATATTGCCGAGCGGTGCGCCGTGATTGCCTATCGATGCGCGCGTCACGCCGCCGAGCAAGCCCGATGATTGCGCAACGATCGCGGCCACCCGATCGCCGAATTCGTCCTCCAGCAAATCGATCGGGCACAAGGCGACCGCCTGCAGATCGACCCTGCCCTTCCACTCCTCGCGCATCTCCCTCAGCACCTGCCAGCTTCGCTCGGCGCTTTCATGATAGGTGTCGATATGGGTGCGGATCGCGGAGACGCCGTAGGCGTATGCGCAACGCAAACCGAAATCGATGCGGCGGCGCAAATCCGGTGCCGTCCAATTCGGGCGGTCTGCCGCCGCCGCAAGGCGGGCATTCTGGAAGGTGCCGTCGATGTTCGGACTCCGCTCGACGGTGTGGCCCTTGTCGAGATGAGTGTGGATGTCGATCAATGTCGGCCAGACCTGGCGGCCGCCGAGATCCACATATTCGATGTCGTCATTGTGCCCGCGTTCGGACTGCTCGACACGCGCGAGCTTGCCGCCGTCAATCAGCAAATCCGCCTTGACCACACCTTCCGCGTCGAGCGGCGCCGCCAAAGCCGCCGCATCGGCCAATAGACATGCCGGCACGCGAGCATTGGCGAGCCAATAGCGCGTTGTCATCGGCCAAACGATATCAGCAAATTTGATTGGCATTGGCCTCCCTATGGCGAAGCAATGTCAGGGTCCGCTTGATTACCGCAGTTTCGGTGATCGGCGCGAGGCCATCGTCATGGCTTGGTCGACATCAGCACCGACTTGCCGAGCCTGCCTTCGCCCATTGACCGGGTGGCCGCAAGATAAAACAGCCCGCCGAGCGAAGCACCGATCAGCCACCCCCAGTCGCCGACATTGAGGATGACCCCAAAGCTCCCTAGAAGCGAAAGCCCGATCGAAACCACGCCAGCAGCGCCAAGCGCGAACAGCGCCGCCTTGTTCCAGCCGCGCTGGAAGTGCAGCGAAGCGGACGGCGACATCGTATACAGGTCCTCCATCACAATGTGCTGGCGTTTCACCAAGTAATAATCGGACACGATAATACCAAACATCGGGCCCAACACGGCCCCGAAAATCGAGACGAAAATCGTGATCGCCTGCGAGCTCGATACGAACAGCCAAGGACAAACCAGAACGGAAAGGATCGACGTGATCAAGCCCCCGATCCGGAAACTGATCCGCTGCGGATTGAGATTGGCAATGTCGTAGGCTGGCGAGACAAAGTTGGCGACAATATTGATGCCCATGGTCGCAACGATAAAGGTTAGAGAGCCAACGATGACGACGAACGGATTGCCGATCCTTTCGACGATGCGGACCGGGTCCATGACGGCCTCACCGAAAACCTTCACGGTGCCCGACGTGACAATCACGGTAATGATGGCGAAGACCATGAAATTGAGCGGCAAGCCAAGCAGATTGCCGAGCTTCATGGCCCGCTCATCCTTGGCAAAACGCGAGAAGTCGCCGAAATTGAGCAATAGCGCCGCGAAATAAGCGACGATCAGCATCGCGGCATTGGCCATATGGCCGATGCTCGATCCCGCAACGGGCGGCGCGAGCTGCAGCGAAAGGCTCGACAGGCCGGTTTGCGATACGATCCAAATGGCGAGCGCGAACATCACGACATAAACCGCCGGTCCGCAAAAGTCGATGAATTTGCGGATCGTCTCCATCCCGTTGAGGAAGATGAGAAGCTGAAACAGCCACATGAACAAGAAACTTCCCCAGCCGAGCGGAGAAAGGCCGACCATGCCGCCGTGCCGCAACGCCTCAGCGCCGGGCATAAGCGTAATGACCAACACCTCGACCGCCTTGGAAGCAAAATAGGTCTGCACGCCGTACCAGACGATGCCGACGATGCCGCGCACGATCGCGGCGAGGTTCGCGCCCATGACGCCGAACGACATCCGCGCCACGACCGGATAGGGCACGCCGTATTTCTGCGACGGTCTGCCGATAAGGTTCATCAGAAAATAGACCGCGGTGATGCCGATCGCCATCGAGACCAGGACCTGCCATCCGGTCAGGCCAAGAAAGAACAGGCTCGCCGCAAAGGTGTAGCCGCCGACCGAATGCACGTCCGACATCCACATGGCGAAAATGTCGAAATAGCCCCAGTGGCGCCCCGCAGCCGCGACCGGCGCAAGGTCGTCATTGAAAAGCCTGGGGTCGGCGCCGGGTACCGCGACCATGGGCGGGGTGGCCGCGGCAGAAGTTGACGTGGAATGCCCGGACATGCGGTCGCTCCATCGCGCGCAGGCGTTATTTCCATACGGCATTCCTGGCTTGCAAAAGCCAGGCCATTCAGCGCAACGGCGGCGGAATTCGAACCCCCGGCCTAGCGCAGCTTCGCGCGACTGATGAAGCGCGCAATGGCGCTCGGAGCCCGGCCCAGCAGCCAACCAAGTGTATTGGGATTCCCGACAAGTCCATGCTCGCTGTAATAGCGAAACATCGCGGCGAGCGTCACGCGCTCATGCTCGCCCATTCCGGCCGCGCGGACGCGCGCCTCCCATGCCTCGACGCTCTCCACTTCGACGCGAACGGTTTTGCCCAGTTCAACGCCGATCATGGCGGCGACTTCGCTCTGGCTGAGCGGTGGCGTGCCGACCAGTTCGTAGGTCGCGCCGCCGTGGCCGCCGTTCGTCAGTACGAGCGCGGCGGCCTCGGCGACGTCATCGAGGTCCACGAGGCTTAAGCGCGTCTCTGCCGGATACGGAATTCGCAAGACGCCGTCTTCGACGATGCCGCGCCAGGCACCGAAGATATTCTGCATATAGGCCGCCGGCTGCAAGATGGTCAGATCGAAGCCGGTCGTGAACAGCATCTGTTCGACCTGCAGCTTCTGCCAGTGATGCGGCATCGCCTCGATTTGCGGATGCAGTACCGAATGATAGACAAAGCGCTTCACGTTATTTGCTGCCGCGGCTGCCGCAATCGCTAGTGCGAAATGCATTTCGTCGCGGCTCACATTGGGGCAGATGTGATAGACTGCCGAAGCGCCGGTCGCGGCTTGCCTGAGCGCGCCGGGATCGTCGAAGCTGCCGACACTGACCTCGGCGGCGCCCAGCGCCGCAAGCGCCGGCGCCTGCTGCGGCCGACGCACCAAGACACGGACGGTCGCTCGCTTTGCCGCCAGCGCCCTGACGACGGCATTACCGGTCTTGCCCGCAGCGCCGGTGACCAGGATCATGGCTATTTTGTCGTTAGTTCAAAGAGACGGTTCGGGCTCAGTGGAATTTCAAGAAGCTCGATCTTTTTCCCGGGAAGTTCGAGCGCATCTTCGATGGCCTGTGCAAACAGCGGTCCGACCGGAATGGCGCCCGCTTCACCGGCACCCTTGATGCCGAGCGGGTTGAGTGGCGAAGGCGTCACAGTGTGAGCGATCTCCATGCGCGGCACCTCGAGCGCGGTCGGCAACAGGTAGTCCGCGAGCGAGGCGTTGAGCAATTGCCCGTCTTCATCGAACACCAACTGCTCGTAGAAGGCGTTGCCGATGCCTTGAGCAACGCCGCCATGTATCTGGCCGGCCAGGATCAAGGGATTGATGACGGTGCCGCAGTCATGGACCACGACGTATTTGAGCACTTCAAGCGTGAAGGTCTGCGGATCGACCTCGACGATCATGGCATGCACGCCGCTTGCGGTCGCGCCGCTCGGCGGTCCGAAATATTGTGTCGACTCCAGCCCCGGCTCCGTTCCCGGCCGCACCGCGCCGCGCATCGGATTGGCTTTGAGCGCCAGCGCGCCAAGCTTGATCGCCTGACCTGGCACGCCCACCACCGACACCTGACCGTCGGCGATCTCAAGATCTTCCTCTGCGCATTCGAAATGGTCGGCGGCGAATTTTAGAACTTTCTGCCGCACCGCGATCGCTGCCTCATTGACGGCGTTGCCCGCGACCACCGCGCCGCGGCTGGCAAAGGTGCCGGCGCCCCAGTAGAACTGATCGGTGTCTCCGGTCACGACGTCGATATCGGTCACCGCGACGCCGAGTTGGTCGGCGACGATCTGGGCAAAGACGGTGAAATGCCCCTGCCCTTGGGTGCCGATGCCGGTCGCCACACTGACCTTGCCGTTGGCCTGAACCTGGACCTTGGCGCCTTCATAGGGGCCGATGCCGGTGCCCTCGACGTAACAGGCAACGCCGATACCGACATGACGACCTTGCGCGCGCAGCCGCGGCTGCTCTTCGGCGAGAAATTTTTGGTACCCGATCAGCTCCAGCGCCTTGTCGAGGATCGGCTCGTAATTGCCGCTGTCGTATGAGAGCGGCGCGAAGTCCTGATAGATGATCTCGTTGTTGTAGGGGAAGGCATCCGGCGGGATGAGGTTGCGGCGGCGGATTTCGGCGCGGTCGATGTTCAATTCCTGGGCGGCGATATCGAGCAGCCGCTCGATGACGAAGACCCCGTGTTGGCGGCCCGCACCCCGATACGGCGTAACGATCGGCTTGTTGGTGAAGACGGCCGTGAAAGTGCTGTCGTAATTGGGAATATCGTAAGGTCCGAGCAGCGTACATTGGCTATTGATAGGCACCGTCAACCCATACGGATTATAGGCGCCGGTATCGTGGAGAAATACGTCCTGGACGCCGAGGATGCGGCCGTCGGCGGCGAGAGCAATTTCGGCGTCGTGGGTCTGGCCACGCTCCTGCGTCGTCGCAAAGAAATGTTCAAGCCGATCTTCGATCCATTTGACCGGGCGATTGAGCTTCATCGCCACCCACGGGATCACCACTTCTTCGGGATAGAACAGCATGATTTTCGGCCCGAAGCCGCCGCCGACAAACGGCGCGATGACTCTGACTTGCCGCTCGCTCAAGCCCAGCATCGCGGCAAGCCCGTTACGGAAAAACACCGGGGCCTGCGTGGTGTCCCAAACCGTGAGCTGATCGGCGCGGCCATCCCACTTGGCGACGACGCCGCGGGTCTCCATCGGCGACGACGCGCCGTGATCGTACAGCAAGCGGCGGGCAATGACATGCGCCGCGCGTGCGCGCGCGGCGGCGTAGTTGCCGCGGCTTTGCCGGAGATGTGCGGCAACATTGGCGTGGACGTCGTCATGCACCGTGGCCGAGGCGTTCGTAAGCGCCTTCTCCAGATCGACGACGGCTGGCAGCGGATCGAGCTCGACGGCGATGTCGGCCAGCGCGTCCTCGGCGAGATAGCGGCTTTCCGCCAGCACCACCGCCAAGGGCTCGCCGACGTGACGCACTTTGTCCTTGGCGAGCGGCACTTGCGTCCGCTGATTGAAGATGATGCCGGCGATCGGAGGCGGCGGCACCAAGAGCGGTCCCGGCGCCCAATACGAGCCGAGATCGGCGGCGGTATAGACCGCGACGACACCCGGCCGTGCCCGCGCCGCCGAAACATCGATCGACAGGATACGGGCATGGGCGACATTGCTGCGCAGGAAGGCTGCGTAAAGCAGGCCGGGAAGTTCGACATCGTCGACGAACAGCGCCTGGCCGACGAGCAGGCGAGCGTCCTCGTTGCGTCTGATTGGAGCACCAAATTTGCGCGTCGTCACGCCATCAACCCCGTAGTCGTTCGGCCGCAAGCATCATCGCATCGACGATGTGCTGGTAACCCGTGCAGCGGCAAAGATTGCCGGAAAGCGCCTCGCGGATCTGCGCTTCATTCGGCGCCGGCGTTTCGTCGAGGAACACCTTCATCGTCATCAGGATACCCGGCGTGCAGTAGCCGCACTGCAAGCCATGACAATCGTGCATCGATTGTTGCAACGGATGCAGATGATCGCGATCGGAAGCGAGACCTTCGACCGTCATGACCGTGTGACCGTCGGTCTGCGCCGCAAGCATCAGGCAGGAACGGACGGCGACGCCGTCGAAGATCACCGTGCAGGCACCGCAGACGCCATGCTCGCAGCCGACATGAGTGCCGGCGAGCAACAATTCGTGACGCAGGAAATCGCTAAGCAAAAGGCGCGCTTCGACGGTGCGCCGGTATTGCGTGCCGTTCACGGTGACGGCGATGTCGTGCGAATCAGTCGTCACGTCAGCTGTCATGTCAGTGCTCACGCGGCGACCGCTCGTTTGCCACCGTCAAGGCGCGCCGTGTCAGCACGCCCGCCAGGTGCCGTTGAAATTCCTTGCTGGCGTGAATACTGCCGCCCGGATCGATGGCCTGCTGCACCAGCGCCGCGGCTTCATCGATCTGCGCTGTGCCGATATTGCGACCAAGTAGCGAATTGCCGGCGTCCTCGGCCAAAATCGGTCGATCGCCGGCGTTGCACAGGCCGATCCGCGCTTGCGAACAAAGTCCGTTCGCATCGAACTGCATCGTGCAAGCAACGCCGATGAGCGCGAAGTCGCCACGCCGCCGCGACACTTCCATGAAGCAGCTTCCAGAGCGCGGCCCGGCGACCGGCAATTCTACCTCCATCAACATCTCGTCGGATGCAAGTGCAGTGCTGAGCGCGCCGCCGAAAAATTCCGCAGCTGGAATCCAGCGCTCGCCGCTTTGCGATTGCGCGCGCAGTCGACCGGCCAGCGCCAGCACGATGGCAGGCATTTCGGACGCCGGATCAGCGTGCGCCAGGTTGCCGCCGATGGTGCCGCGATTGCGGATTTGCGGGTGCGCGATATGGGGCAAGGCCTCTCCGATGAGCGGCAGGTCACGCGCCGTCTCTGAATTGCGCTCAAGCTGACCATAGCGCGTCAAGGCGCCGATCCGCACGGTTCCCGGTTGCGAATTTTGCATGCCGGCGCACTGCGTCAGTGGATTGATATCGATCAGGACCGCCGCCTGAGTCAGCCGAAAATTCAGGGTCGGCACGAGACTTTGACCACCCGCCAGAAACCGCCCTTCGTCGCCATATTCGGCCTTGAGCGCCAAGGCTTGCTCGATCGTCCGAGCGACAATGTACTTAAACGGGGCGGGCTTCATGCGATGGGAACACTAGCCAAAAGGAACTGCGTGCCGGTCGGGTAAAGTAAAGCATGGGAGAGATTACTGGGACGAGTCAAAACGTTGCCAAGCAGATACGACCCAAATACGGTACTCCCATAACGCTTTGCCCATTATTCTCTCATCGTGAGAAAATATTGAGCGTCGAATTCGTGGCAACGCTGGCAATATTTTGCAATGATCTCGTCGAGCGCAAGTTAGTCAGGACCGGACAGGCGTAGCATGGCTTTTGCATGTGCGTCTTCACCCCCAAGGCATGGATAAACGGATGCGATCGCCTGACGCCAATCCTGTCGGCTTGTCGGCGGTAACGGCCAGTGCCCTTGCCGTCCGTGCACAGGGCGTGTCGCTGACCTTCGAAACGTCGGACGGTGAAGTAGAGGCCCTGTCGGGCGTCGACCTGGATGTCGCCGCGGGCGATTTTGTTTCCTTCATCGGACCGTCAGGGTGCGGCAAGACCACCTTGTTGCGCGTTATAGCCGATCTCGAGCAGCCCACGGCCGGGACAATTTTAATCAACGGCGTCACGCCGGAAACGGCGCGCCTGCAGCGACACTATGGCTATGTGTTCCAAGCGCCCGCACTCTATCCATGGCGGACGATCGAGCGCAACGTGGCGCTGCCGTTGGAAATCATGGGGCTGGACGCGGCAACGCGCCGCGAGCGGATCGCGCATTATCTGAAACTCGTCAATCTGTCCGGCTTCGAACGCAAATATCCCTGGCAGCTCTCCGGCGGCATGCAGCAGCGCGCTTCGATCGCGCGCGCATTGTCGTTTGAGCCAGCGCTGCTGTTGATGGACGAACCGTTCGGAGCGCTCGATGAAATCGTGCGCGATCACCTCAATGAGCAATTGCTGCGACTTTGGAACCAGACCGAAAAAACCGTGGTGTTCGTCACCCATTCGATACCCGAAGCCGTATTCTTGTCGACGAAGATCGTGGTGATGTCGCCGCGGCCGGGACGNNTCCGAGGCACGCCCGGCGGCGATACGATGGCATCCTACGGTCGTCCGCTATGCTCCGGTCGTGGTGATTGTGCTGGCGCTGATCGTGATTTGGTACGTAGCCGCGGTGCTGATGAACATGAACATCGTGCGCGACGCCTTCGAGCGCAACGAGACGCCCTACACCACCGAAGAATTGATTGCGGGCACGCTGAGCGCGGAGCGGCCGCTGTTGCCGGCGCCGCATCAGATCGTGGAGACCTTCGTCGACGACGTCTTCGGCTGGCCGGTGACGTCGCCGCGCAGCCTCGTTTATCACAGCTGGGTCACGCTGTCGGCGACCTTCGTCGGCTTCCTGATGGGCACGGCAATCGGCATTTTTCTCGCCGTCCTGATCGTACATGTGCAGAGTTTGCATAAGAGTCTGCTGCCCTGGATCATTTGCTCGCAGATGGTACCGATCCTGGCCGTCGCTCCTATTGTCATCGTCGTGCTGGGCTCGATCGGACTTCGCGGGCTGCTGCCAAAGGCCCTCATCTCGGCCTATTTGTGCTTTTTCCCGGTCACCATCGGCGTCGTGAAGGGACTTAACTCGCCCGATCCGATTCAGCGTGATTTGATGCACACCTGGTCGGCGACGCCGGCGCAGATATTTTGGAAACTGCGCTGGCCGTCGTCGCTGCCTTTCCTGTTCACCAGTTTGAAAGTCTCGATCACGATATCGCTGATCGGCGCCATCGTCGCCGAGCTGCCTACCGGCGCGCAGGCCGGGATCGGGGCGCGGCTCCTGGCTGGCTCGTATTACGGCCAGACCGTCCAGATTTGGGCGGCGCTGGTCGCCGCATCGCTGCTCGCTGTCGGCCTCATCGGCCTGGTTAGCCTTATCGAGCGGTGGGTGGGACAGCATATGGGCGCGCGCCCATGACGCGCCATTATCAGCGGATCGCCTTCGCGCTGGCCGCGATCGGCACGCTCGCTGCCTTGGTCGTGCCGCTGTCGAGCGAACCGACGATCGGCCTTTTTGCCCGGCCGGCGCTGCTTGCCGCAACGTTGTTCACGGCGGCGCTTTATGCCGGCGCGGCCTGTGTATCCGTCCGTTTGTCGATTGCCGTCGCGCTCGTCGGTGTCTTGCTTGGCTGCACTGTGACGCTCGCACTCCTGCGCGACGAAACGATTGCCGGCTACGCAATCTGGGGCTTTTGGTCGGCCGTCCTGGCGAATTGGATTGCGGCGTGGCTCTGCGTTGCCCGACTGGCCGCCGTGAAGCTGCGCGACAAAATAGCCTCCCGCGCCATCGATCTTGCGATCCCACTGCTATTCGGCGCCTTCCTTTTCTATTTGTGGGAAGTTGCAGTCCGCGGCTTCGGCGTCCCGCCGGTGCTGTTTCCGCCTCCGAGCCTGATCGCCGTGCGGTTTTTCGGCTCGCTGTGGACGCTGTGGGCGGATTTCTTCCAGACTTTCATCCTCGGCGTGCTAACGGGCTATGTCATCGGTTGCGGCACAGGCTTCCTCGTCGCTATCGTCGCGCACCGCTTCACTTTTCTCGGACGCGGTCTGCTGCCGATCGGCAATTTTGTTTCCGCCTTGCCGATCGTCGGCATCGCACCGATCATGGTGATGTGGTTCGGCTTCGATTGGCCCTCGAAAGCCGCGGTCGTCGTCGTCATCACGTTTTTTCCGATGCTGGTGAACACGCTCGCGGGCCTCAACGTCGCCGGCCATATCGAGCGCGACCTGATGCGCTCCTATGGCGCTGCACAGCGGCAGACGCTGCAAAAACTCTATCTACCGGCGGCGATGCCGTTCATTTTCAACGCCCTGAAGATCAATTCAACGCTCGCCTTCATTGGCGCAATCGTGGCAGAATTCTTTGGCACGCCCACTGTGGGAATTGGCTTTCGCATCTCGATCGAGGCCGGTCGCATGGCGCTCGACATGGTTTGGGCCGAGATCGCGTTGGCCGCTATTGCCGGCATGGCCTTTTACGGAATTGTCGCGCTCGCCGAGCGCGCGACGACCTTCTGGCATCCATCCTACCGGACCTGACTCGGCGGTTCGCACAGCGTCTAGGAGTTAGACATGAGAAAAATGACGATCATAGCGGCAGCCTCGGTCTTGGGGCTTTCGCTCGGTAACGCTTACGCCGCCGATCCGGTGACGATCCAGCTCAAATGGGTCGCGCAGGCTCAGTTCGCCGGTTATTTCGTCGCCAAGGACAAAGGCTTCTATAAGGACGCCGGCCTCGACGTGACGATCAATCCGGGCGGTCCGGATGTCGCCCCGCCGCAGGTGATCGCCGGAGGCGGCGCCGACGTAGTGGTCGACTGGATGCCTTCGGCGCTGGCTTCACGCGAAAAGGGCGTGTCGCTGGTCAACATCTCGCAGACCTTCAAGCATTCGGGCCTGGAGCTCGTCTGCCGCAAGGATACTGGCATCAAAACGCCGGAAGACTTCAAGGGCAAGAAGATCGGCATCTGGTACGGCGGCAACGAATATCCGTTCCTCAACTGGATGTCGAAGCTCGGCATCTCGACCGACGGCGGCCCAAATGGCGTGACCGTCATCAAACAAGGCTTCAACGTCGACCCGATCTTGCAGAAGCAGGCCGATTGCGTTTCGGCGATGACCTACAACGAATATTGGCAGGTCATCGACGGCGGCTATAAGCCCAGCGACCTCGTGGTCTTCAATTACGAGAAGGAAGGCGTGGCGACGCTGGAGGACGGGCTCTGGGCCATGGAACCGAAGCTGAAGGATCCGGCTTTCGTCGCCAAGCTGGCGAAGTTCGTCAAAGCTTCAGTGAAAGGCTGGGAATACGCCAAGGGGCATGAGGACGAGGCGGTGAAGATCATCCTCGCGACCGACACCACCGGTTCAAAGACCGAGAAGGACCAGAAGCGGATGATGGGCGAGGTCGGCAAGCTGCTCGATACGGGCAACGAAGAGCTCGACCCGAAAGACTATGATCGTACGGTTGGGATCCTAATGAGCGGCAAGTCCGACCCGGTGATCACCAAGAAGCCGGAAGGCGCTTGGACCCACGCTGTCTATGAAGCCATGAAATAACGCTGTCGCAGCGACAGCGTGGCGACTGCCGGCCGTCTTGCGACGGCCGGCAGTAGCTTCTGATTTGCGGAGCATCGAAGGCGGATGCTCTCTGTGAGGCGTAAACAATGACCGGGAAAGCCCCCCACCTGCGAATCGGCATCGACACGGGCGGTACCTTCACCGATATCGTCTGCGTCGATGCCTTATCCGGCGCGATGCGCGTCACCAAAGTCGCGAGCACGCCGGCGAACCCGGCGATCGGCTTGGTGCGCGGCGTCAAATCCATTCTCGCTGACGCTTCGCTGGACGAGCTTGCCGGATTGGCCCACGGCACCACCGTTGCGACCAATGCGCTGCTGCAGGGCGAGATCGCGGGCCTCGGCCTCATCGTCACCGCCGGCTTTCGCCATATTCTCGAGATCGCGCGCCAGGCGGTGCCGGAGGGCTACGGCAATTCCTATTTTTGGGTCAAGCCGGACCGCCTCGTGCCGCTGCGTTACGTGTGCGAGGTTGGCGGACGACTGAATTTCCTGGGCGAAGAGCTGCGCCCGCTCGACGAAGCTTCCGTCCGGGCGGCGGCGCGCTTTTTCCGCCAGCAGGGGGTCGGCGTTATCGGTGTCTGTCTCATGCACTCCTACGCCAATGCCGGGCATGAACGGCGCGTCGCGGAAATTCTCGCCGAGGATTTCCCCGACAGCGTCGTGTCGCTGTCATGCGACGTGCTGCCGGAGTACCGGGAATACGAGCGCGCGGTCACGACGCTGGTGGATGCTTTCGTCAAGCCGCATATGGGCCGCTATCTGCAACGCATCAACGACGAGCTCGGTCCGGGTCTGCGCGACAAGCCGTTTCTGGTGATGCAGTCGAGCGGCGGCGTCGCCAGCCCCGATCAGGTGATGCGTAAGCCGATCACGACGGCGTTGTCAGGACCGGCGGCGGGCGCGATCGGCAGCGCGGTGATTGCGGAGATCGCCGGCTTTCCGGATCTGGTGACGCTCGACGCCGGCGGCACCTCGACTGATCTGTGTCTGATCGAAAATGCCAAGCCGAGCGTCACCAATGGCGGCGCGGTCGGACGCTTCCCGGTGCGCGTGCCGATGATCGACATCAAGACCATCGGTACCGGCGGTGGTTCGATCGCCTGGATCACGCGCGAAGGCCACCTCAAAGTCGGACCGCGCAGCGCCGGCGCCGAACCCGGTCCGATGTGCTACCCAAACGGCGGTAACGAGCCGACGATTACGGATGCCAATCTCGTGCTGGGGCGAATTCCGCCGGCGCTGATCGGCGGCGGCATTCGCCTCAACCTCGAGCGCGCGCGCGCCGGCATTGCCGATCTCGCCACGCGGCTTCCCGGTAAGATGACGCCCGAACAGCTCGCCGAGGGGATCATCGAGATCGCCAATTGGGACCAGGCCAACGCGATCCGGCAAATGACCATCCAGCGCGGCATCGATCCGCGCCATTTCGCGCTGCTCTCGTTCGGCGGTTCCGGTCCGGCGCAGTCTCCGGCGGTGATGGACCTGATCGGCATGAAGGCCTGCCTGGTGCCGCCTAATCCCGGCAACCTTTCGGCCTTCGGCCTCTTGGCCGTCGACTGGCGCACCGATCAGATCGTGACCAAGGTGACGCACGAAGACGCTATCGATACCGGTAGCACTGCCGAAATCTACGCGGGCCTCGAGCGCGAGGCGGTGGCGAGTTTGGAGCAGGACGGCATCGAACGCACGCGCATCCGGCTCGCGCGCGAAGCCGACGTGCGTTACGCGGGACAATCGATGGAGGTCCGCATCCCTGCCCCGTCAGGCCAGGTCGACGCGGCGTTCATCGCCGGCACGATCGAGGCGTTTCACGCGGCCCACCTTAAGGCCTTCGGCTATAATTATGCCGGGCAGCAAAAAGTAGAGATCGTCAACTTCTGCGTCTCTGGCTTCGGCATGATCGAGCGGCCCTCGATTCCAAAACTCCCCGCCGCACATCACTTAAAGCCGCCGCGCGGCCGCCGGCCGGTCTATTTCGGCGGCTCGTATTGCGACACGCCGGTCTACGACCGATCCGCGTTGCCTTCAGGCCTTAGCCTTGATGGTCCCGCGGTGATCGAAGAATTCGGCTCGACGACGGTGATCTTCCCGGCCCAACGGGTCGACGTCGACCCGCATGGCATTTTGATCGTCCGGCGCCTGCGCGAAGCCGACGGGGCAAGCCGATGAACGTGCAGCACCAAACATGGCCCTGGCCGACCGCGCCCATAGCGCGCGCCCGCGATATCGATCCCATCGTCCTGCAGATCGTCGAAGGGACGCTGAATTCGATCGAAGCGGAAATTGAATACGCCATCGAACGGACGGCGCGCTCACCGATGATCCGCGAGGCGCACGATTACCGCGTCGGCCTGTTCGACCGCTATTGCAGGAAGCTCACCGGACGCTCCTATTCGGCGATGCCGAACGCCGTGGTGCGCGACTTTCCGCCCGACACCATGCAGCCGGGCGACGTGTTTTTGATGAACGACACCTATCTCACCGAGGGCTCGATCGGCCACCTGCCCGATCTGTGCAGCACGGTTCCGGTGTTTCACGACGGCGAGGTCGTCGCCTATATCCAGGCGTTCGGGCACCACGACGATATCGGCGGACGCGTGCCGGGCTCGATGCCGGGCACGGCCGCGACGGTGTTCGAGGAAGGCCTCGCGGTGCCGCCGATCAAGCTATTTAGCGCCGGGGTCCGCAACGACGCCGTCTTTACCATCATCAAGCGCAACACGCGCGTGCCCGATACGCTGGCGGCGGATCTCGACAGCGAGGTGCAGGCCTGCGTGATGGGCGCACGCCGCATGGCCGAACTGTTCGAGCGCTTCGGCCGCGACACCGTGGAAGCCTGCTTTCAGGCCATCCTCGACAAATGCCGCGACATTTTTCGCCGCGAGCTGCTGCCGAAGATCGCCGATGGCGAATATCGTTGGGAGGATTACGTCGAGCACGACGGGCTGACCGACCCCAAGCTGCACAAGCTCGCGATCACGATGACCAAAGCCGCCGACCGCATCACGCTCGATTTCACCGGCACCGATCCGCAATCCGCAGGTCCCATCAACTGGCCTGCCGATTATGCCGGCGGCGCCTTCCTGATCAAATGGATCGCGCCGATCCTGCGCAATCTCGCCGACACACCCGAGCGTGCGGCCGAAATTCTCGTCAACGAGGGTGTCTGCGAAGTCTTCGACGTGATCTTTCCGCCGAAAGGCACGTTGATTACACCGGAATGGCCGGCGGCGACCAATGCGCGATCCTTCGTGCTGCTACGCTGCCTCGGGCTCCTTGCCGGCGTGGTCGCGCAGGCGGTCGATGGACGCATGCCGGCCGATCAGGAGACCATCCGCTATACCGGCTTCTATGGCATCGACCGCACCGGCAAATCGTTTCTTTCGCGCGAAGTCTTGGGCGGTGGCTCGGGCGGGCGCTATTACGCCGACGGCAACGACGCCATCCACATCGTGCCGGACTCACGTAATCAACCGGCTGAATTCACCGAGACGCGGTTTCCGATATTGGTCGAGAAACTTGCCTTGCGCACCGACTCCGGCGGCGCCGGCAGGCGCCGCGGCGGGCTCGGCTACGAGAAGCATTACCGCGCGCTGGTCGATTGCCGCACCATCGTCACGGCCGACCGAGTGCGGCTCGGCTGCTACGGCGTCAATGGCGGCAAGGCCGGTCTGCCGTTCTGCGTCAGCATCGACATCGAAGGCACCCCGCGCGATCTCGGCGGCCTAGTCGACGGCGAGCCGGTGCTGGCGGGCCAGATCGTGCGCGTGCGCACCACCGGCGGCGGCGGCTGGGGCGATCCGCTTGAGCGCGAGCCCGATCTGGTGGTTCGTGACCTCATCGACGGCAAGATCTCGGCTACCGCGGCGCACGACGATTATGGCGTCGTGATCACGGCCGGCACTGACGGCGAGCCCCCGCGCGTCGATGAGCCGGCAACGCTCAAGCTTCGCGAGGAGCAACGCGCCAAACGGCCGGGCGCTCCGGCGATTATCGACCGCGGCGAAGGCTTTGAAAAAATGCTGCGTGGCGAGTTCAAGCCGTGGACCCGCTCGGCCTGAAGCCGACATCACAAAAAGGAAAAAACCCAATGGCCATTGAAGTCGCCAAAGTCGAGCTCAGGACCGTGCAGGACGCGTCGGGGCTGGAAGCCTGCATCAAAAAGGGCCAGTTCACCGCCGATCAGGTCATCGGGGTCATCGGCAAGACCGAAGGCAATGGCGGCGTCAA
>PLTE01000164.1:21363-35596 GCA_003164375.1 Hyphomicrobiales bacterium
TGGTCCGGCGGCTGCGACGGCGTCATCACCCCGCACGCGACCATTTTCGCGCGCACCGCAGCGACCGGGCCAGCATCGAAGTCGCGCCTCGCCATCGGCACCGCGATGAGCGTCGAACTTTTGCCCGAGGACATCGGCCGACCGGCCATGGTGCAGAAAGTCGCCGACGCCGTGAAGGCCGCGATGCGCGATGCCGGCATCGACAACCCGGCGGACGTTCATTACGTGCAGACCAAGACGCCGCTCCTCACCATCGAGTCGGTCCAGGATGCGCAATCGCGCGGCCACGATGTCGCCTGTGAGGTACACACCTCCATGGGCGTGTCGAACGGCACCACCGGGCTGGGCATCGCCGTCGGTTTGGGCGAAATCGCCATGCCGATGGCGGCGGATATCTGCCACAACCTCGATCTCTATTCGTCCGTGGCGTCGTGCTCGTCCGGCGTCGAGCTGACGCAGGCGCAGATCGTGCTCTTGGGCAACAAAGCCGGCGCCGGCGGCCGCTATCGTATCGGCCATTCGGTGATGAAAGACGCGCTCGACGTCGATGGCATCTACGAGTCCATTCGCAATGCCGGTCTCGAATTGCCTGTCCGCCCGCGCGCGGAAGATCTCGGCGGCCGCGTCGTGAACTGTTTCATGAAATGCGAGGCCGACCGCCGCGGCACGCTGCACGGCCGGCGCCAAATCATGATGGACGATTCCGACGTGCCTTGGCACCGCCATATCAAGGCCGCGGTCGGCGGCATCGCCGCTATGGCAATCGGCGATCCGGCGGTATTCGTATCCGTCGATGCCATGCATCAGGGCCCGCAAGGCGGCGGCCCCGTCATCGCCATCGTCGATGTTGGCGAGTAGTGACGGCATGGGAATTGCAGCATTTTGAGGGGTCGGTTCCGACCGATAGCCCCCGCAAATCACTGGAGGCAAGCAAATGCGACGCATGATCTGGAATTTCCAGCGTTTGATATTGGCCGCCGTTTGTACCGCCTTGCTGGTTGCATCGCCCGCGTCGGCGCAGGACAAGGTCCCCGACAAGGTTAAAGTCGGCGTGTTCCCGATCAGCTCGTCGCTGCCCTATTTCGTCGCACTCGATCTCGGCTACTTCAAGGAGCTGAACATCGAGCCGGAAACCTCAACCCTGATGGGCGGCCCGCCGAACGTCGCGGCCTTGATGACCAATCAGATCGAGGTCTCGGCCGTGCTGGTCACGCTCGAAGGCCTCAATGCCGACGCGAAGAAGCCGGGCGTCGCCATGTACGTCGCCATGCACAGCCAGAACGTGACTTACAAAATGGAGCAATTCGTCGTGCGCTCCGGCCTTGCCGATAAAGTGAAAACGCTCGCCGATTTCAAGGGTCTCAAATTGATGTCGGCGCCAGGGCCGGCGAACGTCAACACCGCCAAGGGCATTCTCGCCAAAGTGGGATTGAAGGACGGCGACTACACCATCGATCAGCTCGACATGGGTCAGCATGTCAACGCCATGAAAGCCGGCACCTTCGACGGCGGCTATACGCTCGAACCAAGCGCCACGATCATGCACAATCTCGGCGTTGCCGACACGGTCGAAGCCGGCGTCATTGCGAAATACATTCTGGGCAGCCCCGACGCCGACGCTTATGCGGCCGGCTGCGCGTTCTCGACGGAATTCATCAACTCGCGCCCCGACGTCGCCAAGCGCTTTGCCCAAGGCTGGGGGAAGGCGATCGACTACATCCGCGCCAACCCGGAAGCGGCGCGCAAATATCTCGCCAAGAACACCATGACGCCCGACAACATCGTCGATACCGTGCCGATGCTGGGCTACATCATGGTGAAGGATATGAGCGAAAAGCAGCTCGGTTATTTGCAGACTTTCGCCGATTTCGGCCAACAGATCGGCGTCGTGCCGGAAAAGATCGACGTGAAGCAAGACCTCAAATCGTTCTGATGCTTAGCCCCTCGCCGTCGCTGCAGCCCACATCCGGCGCGGATAAACGCCCGCATGTCACCATCCGCGGCCTGAGCAAGCGCTTCGACAAGGCCGTCATCTACGACAATTTCGACCTCGACATTCCGCGCGGCGAATTGATCTCGGTGTTCGGGCCGAACGGCTGCGGCAAGAGCACCTTGATCAACATGGTCGCAGGCCTCATCGCGCCCGACGCCGGACAGATTTTGTTCGATGGCATGCGGCTCGATGAGATCAAGTTCGGCTATGTATTTCAAAATTACCGCGAGGCTTTATTTCCCTGGCTGCGTGCTTTCGACAATATCTCCTACCCGCTCAAGCTGATGCAGGTGCGGCCGACGGAGCGGCGCGCGCGCACCGAAAGACTGGTGGCGCATCTCGGCGTCAAGCTCGATCTCAATCTTTATCCATACCAGATGTCAGGCGGCCAACAGCAGCTTGTCTCGATCATGCGGGCGCTGATCGTCGAGCCGGAAATCCTGTTTCTCGACGAGCCTTTCTCGGCGCTCGATTACGAGATGACGCTGTTCATGCGCGAGCAATTGCAGCGCATTTTCATGGAGACCGGCACCACGACGGTGCTGGTCTCGCACGACCTCGAAGAAGCAGTTTTTCTCGCCGACCGCGTGCTGCTGTTGTCCCGGCATCCGGCGCGGGTCGCCGAGTTCACGAAGGTCGCGGCGGCACGGCCGCGCAACGATGCGACGCTGTCGGACCCGGAATTCGTGCGCACCAAGGCGCATTGTCTCGACGTGTTCCAACGCGAAGTGAGGCGGGCGTGAAGTCGGAGAGCCTCAAGCCTTTCCTGCCGATCATCGGCGTCATCGGGCTCCTCGCCGTCTGGTCGTTCGTGACGTGGCAACAATGGGTCGATCCGGTGCTCTTGCCCTCTCCGATCGCGACCTTCAAGGCGCTCTGGACCGGCATGGACGGCGGCCCGCTCGGCTTTGATTTCGTCAAGACCGTGTACCGCACCGCGGCGGCAACCGCGATTGCCGCCGTGATCGGCATTCCGCTCGGCATCGTGCTCGGATCGTCGGAAACGCTCTATCGCTCGCTCGAATTCGTCATCGATTTTTTCCGCTCGACACCGGCCTCGGCGATGTTCCCGCTGTTTCTGATTTTGTTCGGCGTCGGCGACGAGACCAAGATTTCGGTTGCCGCCTTCGGCGCCATTCTGGTGATCCTGTTCAACGTCGCTTACGGCGTCATGAATGCGCGCAAGACCCGGCTGTTGGCTGCGAGGGTAATGGGCGCGTCGCGGCTGCGCGTGCTATTCGACGTCATGTTGCTGGAATCGCTGCCGCAGACTTTCGTCGGCCTGCGCAACGGCGTGTCGCTCGCTTTGGTGATCATCGTCGTCGCCGAAATGTTCATCGGCTCGCAGGATGGGCTCGGTCACAGCGTGTTCGAAGCGCAGCAATTGTTCGAGATGCCCCGCATGTATGCCGCTATATTCGCAGCCGGCGTGCTCGGCTATGGCCTCAATCTGTTGTTCCTTGTGATCGAACGGCGCTTCGTGCATTGGTCCGGCAAATAGGCGAAAAACCGGGGCGCAAAGCTCATGGCCGACATCACGCTCACCCGCAAATCCGCGCGCGAATTGGCGAAGCTTATTCGCCAGCGTGCCGTCAGCCCGGTCGAGGTGCTTGACGCCCATCTCGCGGCCACTGCGGCCATCAACCCCAAGCTCAACGCGATCGTGACGCTGGCCGCCGAGCAAGCGCAGGACGCTGCGCTGCTCGCCGAAGCCGCGGTTATGAACAACGCGCCGCTCGGCCCGCTGCACGGCCTGCCGGTCGCGATAAAGGACATCACGCTCACGGCGGGCATCCGCACCACTTTCGCTTCTCCGCTCTACAAGGATTACGTGCCGAAGGAGGACACCGAAGTGGTGCGCCGGCTCAAAGCCGCCGGCGCCATCGTGCTCGGCAAGACCAATACTCCCGAATTCGCCGCCGGCGCCCATACCACCAACGATCTGTTCGGTCCGACCCGCAACCCGTGGAATCCGGATTTAAGTCCCGCGGGATCGTCCGGCGGCTCGGCGGTCGCCGTCGCGACCGGCATGGTGCCGATCGCGCAAGCCACCGATTTCGGCGGCTCGATCCGCGTTCCGGCGGCGTTTTGCGGCATCGTCGGCATTCGCGCCACGCCAGGCCTTATTCCGTCTTTCCCGATGCCGCTCGCCTGGGATCCCGGGCAAGTCAACGGCCCTTTGGCGCGCGACGCCAAAGACGCGGCCTTGATGCTCAATGCGATGGTTGGCTTCAGCCCGCTGTCGCCGATTTCGGTCGCACCGCCATGGCAAAGCGCGTTCGCCGCGATGGAGCGGCGCAGCGGTGCCAAGGGCCTGCGCATCGCTTATGTCTCCGACATCGCCGGCATCGGCGTCGATACCGAAATCGCCGCGATATGCCGCAACTCGGCCCTGCGTCTGAGCGAGGCCGGCGCGCAGGTCGAGGAAATCGCCTTCGACGTCGGCGAAGGACGGGCGCCCTATCAAGTCTGGCGCGGCTTCTGGATGGTCGGTCAGCAATACCAACGCCTGCAACAGATGGAGCAATTCGGCGCCAATTTGCGGGGCAATGTGCAAGCCGGGTTAAAGCTCACGCCGCTCGATCTGGCGGCGGCCGAGCAGCAGCGGCAGGAGGTATTTCATCGGTTTCGAAAACTGTTCGAGCGTTTCGACATCTTGCTCACCCCGGCCGCGCCGGTGAAGCCGTTTCCGATCGAGCAGAATTTCCCCGCAGACATCAACGGCAAGAAGCTGGAAAACTATATCGACTGGATCGCGCCGGCATTTCTGATCACGCTGGTCAGCCTGCCTGCAGGCAGCGCGCCAGCCGGCCTGTCGCGCGACGGCCTGCCCGTCGGCATGCAGATCGTCGCGCCGCGCTTTGAGGAGCCGTTGATTCTGAGTGTTGCAGAACTCATTCACCGCCAGAGCGGTGTCGGCTGGCCGCCGGTTGGTGCGGAAAAGTTTGCGGCCGCTTAGAGGCGTCTGGCGCCGCCTTATTCCAGTGGCAATTTCGACCGCGAGGCCTTAAAACGCCCAATGATGCCGGGTTAGCTCAGCGGTAGAGCAGCGGTTTTGTAAACCGTTGGTCGGGAGTTCAATCCTCTCACCCGGCACCAATTGTATCTCACGGAAAAAAAAGAATAATTTAAGTAATTGCGAGAGCGACGAGCGCAGATTTCATGTCGCAGATTTTGCAGATTCGTGCCAAGCATTTTCAATGGCTTATATGGGCTGGCAAAATTAAACGCGACATAGCCTAGCGGCGGCCTCAGCGTCGGCCGTGGCCTTCCGGTCGGCGTCCATCTTGCGGCGGTTGAAGCCGATGGCCGGATCGTCGCTCAATGTGGGGCACCGTCAACTGGCGCATTGCACCCAAAGGCCGACATTCGGTTGCGCTGCGACGTCCGCCGCTCTGGGCCAATAAGCACCCTTCGCACTGCGGAAAAATACCGAGCCTTTTCGCAGGCACCTGTAGCAAGCACCCGGCCTGTCGCCTGGCGGGCTGTGATTTAGATCAAGAGTCTCGAATTTTGGATGGGTATCCTTGCGAGATTGCGAGCCTGATCTCACTGGTGAGGAGACAAATGGCAATTGGCATAGGAAGGCGCGAGTTTTTCGCTAAGCTTGGCGGCACGTCGGTTGCATGGCCGTTGCAAGGTACGAACTGGGCCTAGTGACCTTTGGCACATCGGCCTTGTAGAGATAACAACGGCAGAGTGCAATAAGGGGCGAACATTTGGTACGATGTTTGTCGCTTGTGGCGAGCGATTTCTCCAGGCAAGTACATTCAGCACATGACCCTACTTTCCCGTGTTACCGGCTCGCCAGAACGAGCGGTCGTCTTGTTGATATTCGTGTTTCTAGTCTTTCATCTCGTCTTGGCGGCAACGCTTGGACTCGGTGTCGACGAATGCTACGACATCAGCGTTTCGCACGATCTCAAACTGTCGTATTTCGATCACCCACCGCTCCACTATTGGATCGCGCATCTTTTCATACCACTGCTGGGCGATGGTCGCGCCTTGCGCCTGCCGTTCGTTGCAATTTTTGCCGGTACGACCTGGTTTCTTTACCTATTCACGCGGCAATTGTTCGGCGCGCCTGCCGGATTTTGGGCCGTCCTAGCGCTTAATCTGTCGGTCTTCTTCTCCCTCGCCGGTGGCTGGGTCGTGCCCGATGGGCCATTGCTCTTTTGTCTTGTGGCCGCCGCTTACACGATCTCTCTGTCGCAATTTTCCCACGGCAGACCGCCATCGCTTTGGAGAACTTGGATCATCGCCGGACTGTGGATAGGGCTTGCCGGCCTCTCCAAATATCATGTCGTGTTGTTCGGCGTTGGGCTGCTCGGTTACATGATCAGTTCGCCGTCGCGTCGCATTATACTTAGACATCCAGCACCATGGGTTGGTGCGACTATTGCACTTGCCATTTTTTCACCGGTCATTGTCTGGAATGCGGAGCATCATTGGGTCTCCTTCATATTCCAAGGCGGACGAGCCGGAAGTCACGGTGCGTTTCCAAAACTAGGGCAGTTTTTCGCTAATCTCGGCGGACAAGTCATTTGGATGGGCCCTTGGGTTTTCGTGCCAATGGCGATGACAACCTACACGGCATTGCGGCTTGGCCGCACGGCCAAACCCTCATGGTATTGTCTTTGTCTGGCCCTTCCAACTATCCTCCTTTTTACGATTGTGCCGCTTTGGGGTGACCGAGGATTGCCACATTGGCAGATGTCTGGCTGGCTGATGCTTTATCCCGTGCTCGGTGCGTGCCTCGCTCGCGAAGCTACGGTGCGGACACTACCGAAGACGTGGGCGATCGCGTCAGCCGCAGCGCTAGTCATCTTCGCTATTCTTGGCGTCGGACACGCGGCGACGGGCTTTGGTCGGCTGCTACTGCCGGCAGCATTCGCAAACGGTGACCCTACGTTGGAGGCGTTTGAATGGACAGCCCTGCGCGACGAACTGCAAAAGCGCGGGTTACTCGGAAAAAACGGGTTATTCGTCATTTCTAGAAGCCCGATCGACATGGGTAAAATTGATCAGGCACTAAACGATGCAATGCCAATGCAAATCTACGGTGAAAGCAAGCAATATGCTTTCCGCATCGATCCGGCGACGCTTGTCGGACGTGATGCACTGATTATCGGTCGCCGCGATCGAATAGATGGTATCGAAATCTCGTTAGCTCCTTACTTCGCATCGATTAGCGAGCTGCCTTCATTTACGTTTGGTCGATCCGGCATGCAGGAAGTGAGCGTCCGCATTTTTTACGCGCATGTATTGAAGATCCCGCTACCGTCGCCTTATGACCAACGCTGAAACACGGCAATTGCGGGCACCGTGCCGTCGTCGTCTAATCCTGCGCCATGGGGCTGCGCAAACTATCCACGCCGTGACGGTCGGAGGAAATCATGCCGCATGCTGCGCGGCTCGCTGTTCTTACGACCGGGCTGCTCTGCTCAGCCTAGCCGGACATCCCCGCGATTCGTGACCCGCATACCCTGATGTTTGATCACAGCGGCATTCTCTGGTTCACCCTACACAGCGGCAATCGGATTGGACGCCTCTATCCTAAGACCGGCGAAATCAAACTACGGAGGCCGCCGACGGCTGGGGCCCGTCGCTATGGGATGCGGTCAACTCCAAGGGTGCGATCTTCATCGCGGAATTTGGTACCAACAAGATCGCCAGAGTCGATCCCACGACGTTGGTCCGCTTCGATCCCACGATAGCAAAATTCCAGACTTGGCCGATTCCGGGTGGTGGCAATATCGTGCGCAACACGTCCGTCACCCGCGACCACAAATGGGTCCTTGCCAAAAGCTTGATGAACGGCGTGACACTCGTGACGATTAAGAAGTAACCCACCGGCTATGCCGGCGGATCGTCACTTCTGGTCACCTGTCTCATGGCCACGCTCGCGATCGGCGGGGGAAAGCGCGGACATTGCAATTACAGGGCTTAATCCGATCAGCATTCAGCTGACGCACGGAGGTCTGAAGGAAACGGGCACCCGGCGCCAACACCCTTATCGTGATCGCGACAGACTCGGCCGCCCGCGGCCGCGCAGGCTCATTCCGGCGCCTTCTTTCGCCGGAACCACGGCAGCTGCGGCGCGGGCCATTGTCTCACTTCCAGTGGCCACACCCGCTGGATCATGCCGTACATCATGGCCGTCGTCAGTCCGAACAGAATGATTCCGTTGAGCGCCTCCAGCGCGCCCATGAGCCGCCAGTGATCGGCGAGAAACAAGTCAGCGTGCCCGTATGTCGTGACCGCGCTAAGCGAATAGAGGATCGCCGCGCGATTGTCCGGCACCGCGCCGAGCGCCCGGTAGGCGATCGCCCACATGCCGGCTTCGGCGGCGTGCAAAAAAGTGACGAGAATTGTAGTCACCCCCATCACCAATGCGAACATGTAAAGGAAGTGGCGATTGTTCTTCATCAGGTCCATGATCCCTATGACCCGCAGATTGATCATGCCGAGACCGATCACATGAAAGATCACGGTGACCGCAATGATCGGCAGGCTCCAGGCCCAGTTGCCGTTCCAAGTAGCTGCATTGTCCATGATCGCTTCACCCTCCTCGCGCCGCCGAGGCCGCTATTGTGCGTAAGCCCGGCGCCCGACGCAAATTCGGAGTGGCTTTGCGGCCCACGATGACGGTGGAATATTCCTGTGTGCGATCGGTTAGTATAGCGAAATCGGAAATGACGAGGAAAGCGCGATGGCCGAGACGAGAGTGCGGTATGAGGTGAATGGTCGGAAGTTCGAAGGCCTGCTGGTCTACGATGACAGTGTGAGCGCGAAGCGCCCGGCCATTTTCATGCAACCCGACTGGAAGGGCGTGTGCCCTGACACTATCGGCCAGGCGCGCACCGTCGCGGGCACGGACTATGTAGTGCTGATGGCCGATATGTTCGGTACGGGCTACGGCGCCAAGCCAAAGACACAGGATGAGCTGCGCGCCGGCATGCTCGCCGTGCACAGGGATTTGCCGTTCACGCTCGCCTGCGGGTCCAAGGCCTACGACACGCTTGTTGGCGAGGCGAACAAGCTCGGGCTGATCGACGGCGGCGAGACCGCGGCGATCGGCTATTGCGCCGGCGGCGGTTACGCGCTCGAACAGGCGCGCGCCGGCGCCGATTTTTCGGCGCTGGTGGTGTTTCACGTCACTAATCCCAATCCCGTCGTTGCCGGCACACTGTGCAACATCAAGGGCCGCGTGCTGGCGATCCACGGCTCCGCCGATCCGATCACTCCGAAACCGATGATGGACGCGTTCGAGGACGAATTGACACGGGCCAAGGTCGATTGGCAGATCATGATGTTCGGCGGTGCGGTACATTCGTTCTGCGATCTGACGGCCAAGGGCGGACCGACGCGCTACGACGAAAAGCTCTGCCGCAAATCCTACATGTTGATGCGCGATTTTTTCGCCGAGACGCCATAGGGGCGCGACGACTGAGGTGATCCATGCCGCTGACTAGGCGTACGCTCATCGCCGGCACTGCCGCAGCGTCGGTCGCCGCGCATATCGACAGGGCGGCAGCCGAAACGCCGGCGGCCGGCACAGCGACGCCTGGGATTTATCGCTACAAGATCGGCAGCTACGAGCTGACCGCGCTCTACGACGGCATCTGGTATCGGCCGATCGGCGACAGTTTCATCCGCAATGCGCGCTTTGCCGAGGTCGAGCGGGCGCTCGATTTGGCCTTCATGCCGCACGACAAGCTCGCGACGCCGTTCACGACGCTGATCGTCAATACCGGCAAGAAGTTGGTGCTGCTCGACACCGGCACCGGCGGCCAGATCGCGCCGTCGGCCGGCGTGCTGCGCGACAATATCGCAGCCGCCGACATCGATCCGAAAGCGGTCGATCAGATCGTCATCTCGCATTTTCATCCTGACCACATTAACGGCATCAAGGATAAGGACAATGCACTGATCTTTCCCAATGCCGAGATCATGGTGCCTGAACCGGAATGGGCATTCTGGATGGACGACGGCAATTTGAACGCGGCGGCGGCTGACCTCAAACTCACCTTCCTCAATCAGCGGCGAATCTTTGCCGATATTGCGAAACAAGTGACGCGGTTCCAGTCAGGGAAGGAAGTCGCGCCAGGTATCGAGACGCTGCCGGCGCCGGGGCACACGCCGGGCCACACCGTTTTTGCCATTCATTCCGGCGAACAATCGTTGCTGGTGTTAAGCGACACCGCGCAGCACCCGGCAGTGTTCGCGCGCCATCCCGACTGGCAGGCGGCTTTCGACATCGACGGCGCGGCGGCGGTCGCGACGCGCAAAAGAATCTTTGACCGCGCGGCGGCCGACCGCATGCTCGTCACCGGCTATCACTTTCCATTCCCGGCCTGCGGCCATCTGATCAAGACCGCGAGCGGCTACGAGCACGTGCCGGTCGAGTGGCAGCCGAATTTGTGAATGGTTGTGCGAATGATCGGAGGCCGGCGTTTGCGGCCGGCCTCCTTGATCCCGTTAGACTTATTTTTGTTCCGATACGGGACGACTAGATTCCGACTTGCGGACCCGGCGGAGCGTTACGACCGGGCAGCCGCAAGTCGGTGCGTACGATCCGGGCCTCGGTTCGCAACCTTGTGGGGTGCATGTTCCGGATCGCAGGCAAAGGCTTTGCCGTTACGACCGCTTGGCGGCGCCGATAACGCCGGCCTGATGCGTCTTCGTGGACTTGACGTGACGCGCCTGATGCATCGTGCCAGCCTTGGTGTCGTTCTTAGCGCGCGCGACGTGTTTCTTCGCGTGCTTGACCGTAGCTTTGACGGTTTTGGACGCTTTGGCGGGGGCCGTGGCAGCGACGGGTGCAGGTTTGGACTGCGTGGCCGCAGCGGCCGGGGCCGTGCCGTTGGCTCCCGATGACTGCGCGAATACCGGGCCGGCGATCAAAACGGTCGCGATAAGCGCGGCTGAAAATGTTCTCAACATGGTGCTTTCCTTTTTGTTCCGCGGCACCGGTTGCGAGATCGCAGCCGAATGTGTGCCGATGTTGAGACGACATTTACGCCGGCCGCGCTGAACGCCGTCTGAAGTGCGGCAATGGAAACCGTTCACCTACGTGAACTTCTTGTAATGACAAGAATTTTCGGCGAGCCCCATGGCGTCGACGATTCATCGCCAAATTTCGGAATGAAATGCTATGCTGCGGTGTTTATTGGGCAGACTGAACTGGGAGAAGGTCATGCGCAAAACGACTTCGCTTGCAGCCGCGGTTCTGTTCAGCGTGCTTGCCGGCGCGCCGCGCATCGCTGCGGCCATGGAGACCAATAGCCCCGAGCCACCGAAGCCGCCGACGACCACGCAGCAGGGCACCACATCCGACGACAAGAAGGCCCCTGCACCCGTCAAAAAGCCAAAGCCGGACAAGTCGAGTTCGACCGAGGATTTCCTCACCGGCTGGCACAAGGCCTATGCGCTGATTTACGACCATAACGACTATGTCGGCGGCATCGCGGTGCTGCGCTCGCTCGGTTATGACGACAATGCCGACGTGGCGACGCTGGTCGGCTATGCCAGCCGCAAGCTCGGCCGCTACGATGACGCCAAGCTTTGGTACGATCGCGCGCTTACCGCCGATCCCAACCATGCGCTGACCTGGTCCTATTACGGCATGTGGCACGCCGAGCAAGGCAACGTGCTCAAAGCCAAGGACGATCTGGAAAAGGTCCGCAGCATCTGCGGTACCGATTGCCGCGAATACACCGCACTGAAGGCCGCGATCGACGGCACGGTGACGTATTAAATGTTGGTCAATCGAGACTGATGCCGGCTTGGCGCGCGACCGCGTTCCATAGCCGCACCTGATCGTCCATGACGGTGCCGAACGCTCGCGGTGTCATTGGGTGCGATTCCAGGCCGAGCTTGGCGATCGCTGTCTGCATGTCCACAGAGTTCAGCCGCGCATTCTCGGCGGTATTGATCTTTGCGATCACATCGGCGGGCGTTCCCTTCGGCGCGAACAGGCCGAACCGCAAATAATCGGGAAATCCGTCGTAGCCGCTTTCGCGGAATGTCGGCACGTCGGGAAGCTCGGGCCAGCGCTCATCGGTCGTCACCACAATGGCGCGAAGCCTGCCGGTGCGGATATGCGGCAGCAGCACCGCCTTGGTCGTCACGTTGATCTGAATATGGTTGCCGAGCAGATCGGCGATGGCAGGTGCCGCGCCGTTATAAGGAACAAAGACGATGTCGGTGCCGGTGCGCACCCGAAAATATTCCAGCAACAGATGCGGCGCGATGCCGGCCGAGGCGCCCGAGGATAGTTGCCCCGGATGATCCTTGGCGTATTGCACCAGCTCCGCCAAGCTGTGCACCGGCACCGCGGGATTGACGACCATGACTTGCGGGTCGTCGGCGACCGCAGCGACCGGTACGAAGTCGCGCGCCGGATCGTAATCGAGATTTTTGTAGAGCGCGGGCGTGACGGCGTTGTCGTTGGTGCCGCCGAGAAGAAGCGTATAGCCGTCAGGCTTTGCGCGCGCTGCTTCCCGCACGCCGATCTTGCCGCCGGCGCCCGGGAGATTCTCGACATACACGTTCTGGCCGAGTTCGGCGTCGAGCCCCCGCGTCGCCAGACGCGCCATGGTGTCGCTCGGTCCGCCGGGCGCCCACGCCGATATCACCTTGATCGGATGATCGGGAAAGCTTTGCGCCTGCGCCGCCGCCGTGACGGCCACGCTCATACTCGCGACCAGGATCGCAATTCTGGTCGCCGTTCCCGCGCCCTTGTTCATGTCGCCCCTCCCCCTTGGGTCTCGGCCAGGATCCAAGCGTGGTAGTCTGGATCGACGTTCTCGATCGGCAGGACGAGAATCGCGGGGGTGGTATAGGAGTGCATCCGTCTGACCGCGGCACGCACGCCTTCCGCAAGCGCTGAGCGGGTCTTTATGATCATTACCACCTCGTCGCCGCGCTCAATCGCACCCCGCCAGCGGTACAGCGAGACCATGCCGGGCAGGATGTTAACGCAGGCGCATAATCGGGCTTCGACCAGGGCGCGGCCGGCCGCCTCCGCCTCGACAACGGATGGATAGGTCGTATAGACGAACACCGCGCGTTCCATTTTGCCGTCCCGATCCATCAACCCTGATCTATCAGACTTGGACCCGTATGCCGAAACGCCCCACCGCTTCCCGCTTTAGGCAGATCGCCTTCGTCGCCAGCGATGCGACGGCCGCGCAGCGGGCCCGGCAGCGTCTGGTCCGCCGCTACGGCGACGCCAGGCCGGAGACGGCCGACGTCATTGTCGCGCTCGGCGGCGACGGCCTCATGTTGGCGACCCTGCAACGGTTCATGAATTCCGGCAAGCCGATCTACGGCATGCATCGCGGCACCGTCGGATTTCTGATGAACGAGTACGCAGAAGCGGGCCTCGCCGAACGGCTCGCAGCCGCCCGCGTCACCGTTATCCACCCGCTTTTGATGCGCGCGCGCGACATGGCCGGCCGCGTCCATCGTCACCACGCCATCAACGAGGTCTCGCTATTCCGCCAGACCTATCAGGCGTCGCGGTTGCGGGTTTTGGTCGACGGCAAGGAACGCCTTGCCGAGCTCGTCGCCGACGGCATCCTGTTGTCGACGCCGGCCGGCTCCACCGCCTACAACCTTTCCGCGCAGGGTCCGATCATCCCGGTCGGCGCGCCGCTTTTGGCGCTAACGGCGATCTGCCCGTTCCGGCCGCGGCGCTGGCGTGGCGCACTATTGCCCGACCGCGCCCACGTCACGGTCGAGGTGCTGGAGGCCGCAAAGCGTCCGGTGGCGGCCGTCGCCGACCACGACGAAGTCCGTTCGGTCCGTGCCGTCGAGATCAGCATGGACCACTCGATCGCCATGCACATGCTGTTCGATCCCGGCCACGGTCTCGACGAGCGCATCCTGGGCGAGCAATTCGGCTATTGAGACCGGGACAAGCCGGCCCCCGCCAAACCTTAACTGCGCCTTAACGACGATTGTTTACGATTGACGGTGCGAAGGTGGGCGTGGCCGCGTCCGCCGCGGGAGTCTGCATGGTCCGCATCGATTTCAACCGCCTGCGCTTTCTGGTGATCGACGACAACGCGCATATGCGACGCATCCTGCGCACGCTGCTGCATGGCTTCGGCGCCCGCGAAGTCTATGAAGCCGAGGACGGCGCCGCCGGTCTCGAAGCCTTCACCCATTACATGCCCGACATCATCCTCGCCGACTGGGTAATGCCGATCTTCGACGGCTTGGAATTGACGC
>PLTE01000321.1 GCA_003164375.1 Hyphomicrobiales bacterium
AAGTAGCTGTTGGTCTGGCGCAGGAATTCGCTGCTCTCGCCCAGGACATCCCCGCCGTAACCGCTGAGGAAGATGACTTTGAGGGAGTTCTTCTTGCCGCGCAGGTTTTCGGCCAGCATGCGTCCACTGATGCCGTCCGGCATGATGACATCGGTCAACAATAAATCTATTTGCGGCCCGTCCGTCTCCCACACTTTCAAGGCGGCGGGGCCGGAAGCGGCCTCGAGCACGCGGTAGCCGAAGCGTTCGAGGAGCAGGCGGGTGATGGAGCGAAGAGATTCCTCGTCCTCCACCATCAGGATGGTTTCGCTGCCGCGGGGCGGCTCGGCCTCCGGGGCGCAGTTGTGCAAAGCGGGGCGGGCACATTCGAGGGCTTCGAAGAAAATTCTGAATGTGGTGCCGACGCCGACTTCGCTGGAAACTTCGATCCATCCCTGGTGCTGTTTGACAATGCCATNNCCCAGGCCGGTGCCTTTGCCGACCCCTTTGGTGGTGAAGAAGGGTTCGAAGATGCGGGGCATGTTGTCCGGGGAGATGCCGGTGCCGGTATCCTTGACGCTCAAGCAAACGAACACGCCGGGACGGGCTTCGGGATGGGCGGGATCGCAGCCGTCTTCGAAAGTCAGTTGTTCGGTCGAGATGTGCAACTGGCCGCCGCCCTGCATGGCGTCGCGGGCGTTGACGACGAGGTTGACCAGCACCTGTTCCAACATGCCGGCGTCGGCCCGCACGAGCGGCAACCCCGCGGTGTGATGGCAGCGCAGGGCAATGTCTTCGCCGATGATGCGCTCCAGCATTTTGCTCAGGTTGGTGATGATGGTATCCAGATCGACCGGCTCGGAGCGCATCATTTGTTTGCGACTGAAGGCGAGCAACTGGCGGGTCAGGTTGGCGGCCCGTTCGCTGGCGGCGCTGATTTGATCGAGGCACTCGGTGACTTCGACGGAGGTTTTCTGGGATTCCATGCGACCGAGGTCGGCGTTGCCGCGAATGACAGCCAGGAGATTGTTGAAATCGTGGGCGATGCCGCCGGCAAGCTGGCCGACGAGTTCCATCTTCTGCTGTTGCGTGACTTTGTTCTCGAGCTCGCGCTGCGCGGTGGTCTCGAGCGCGTAGACGATGGCCGCCTCCTGGTCGCGCTCCTCCTCCTCGACGGCCGTCACATAGAAACGGCCGAACCGCTCGCCGTCGCCGGCCAGCATGGCGTCGACTGGCGCGATATCGCCCCTGCCGAGAGCTGCCTGTTGAATCGCCGCTTGCAATGTGCCGCGGTCGCGTTCGGCGACGACGACGAGAATCGAACGGTCGCCGCTCTCAGCCTGATCCTCACCGCCGCGCGCGCCGTGGAAAAGGCGGGCAAACAATGGATTGGTGCGCACTACGCCGCCGTGCTTGTCGATGGTCGCGATCGCCATCGGGGTATGGTGGAAGAACCGCATGAAGCGGATTTCCGCCAGGCGCTGCGGATCGGTGCCGTCGTCGCGGGCGCGGTTAAGCACCAGCGTGCGGGAAGCGCCGGGCCTGCCGTCGGCGCCGAATGCGAGCTTGTGATAGAGGCGCACCGGGAGCCGGCGCCCGCTTCGGGTGCGCAGATCGAGATCGAGCACCTCGGTCTTGACCTCGCCGGGCGCTGCTCGCAGCGTCGTCAACAGCGCCGCGCCGTCGCCGGAGACCAGATCGGCCAGTTTAAGGCCGCCCGAGCCGACCTGGGCGAGATCCTGATCGAGCCAATTGGCGAGCGTCGCGTTCAGATAGACGATGTCGCCCTTGTCATCGACCGAGAAAAACCCGGCCGGCGCGTGATCGAGATAATCGATGGCATGCTGCAATTCCTGAAACACATTCTCCTGACGTTCGCGCTCGCGCGTGATGTCGGACAGCGTCCAGACCGTCAGCCGCCCGTCGCGCCGGCCGCTGCCGAGCGGGCGGATATTCAAACGCAGCCAACGCGCCGGCCGGCCCTTGATGCCGGCGATACGCACTTCTTCCTGGAGCCGCTTGCCCTCCCGTGCCGCCTTCAAAAGCCGGTAGATCGCCTCCGATGCGTCGGCATCGCCGATGAAGGCGCGCTCGACCGGCCGCAGGTCGTGTTGGTCCGAAGCATAGGTGAGATCGAGATAGGCGGCATTGGCATAGATGACGCGGCCGTCGGCGCCGGTGACCACGACCGCGTCAAAGGCGCCGTCGACCACCGCCTTGGTCAGCGGGTTAGCGGTCTCGGCGGCGGACAGCCGCAAAATACCGCAGGCCAATGCGAACAGCGAAAACACCCCAATAGTGGCCAGCACGGCGAGGAACGCCAAAATATACGGCTCGGCATTGCTGCCGCCGACGAACACGATGCCGGCCGCCGCGGCCACCAAGAAGGCGGCGACCAGAAGCACGAAGACCACACTGCCGCCGCGCGAGGCGCTAGCGCTGCGATCGATCGATGGGCGCGTTCCGCCGCCGTTCGAAGTCCCGCCATTCGACGGCTCGGCGCGCGATATCTTGCCATTCGGCGTCGCGACGATGCCGGGTGTCGTTCCGGGCGCGTTCATGGCGCTCATGGCCTGCATGGGCTGCCGAGCCTGCTCGGTTATGGCCTGCTCTGTCATGCGCCGCTTTCACTGCCTCGCGCCGCCGAATCGCGCAAGGGCCTTTGCCGAAGGGTACACAATTAGAGGGTCCACGATTAGTCGCGCCAGGCCACCGCACGGCGCAGCTTCATCACGTAGCCGATGATTTCGGCGACCGCGCGATAGTGCTCCTGCGGGATTTCCTGGTCGATCTCGACCGTTGCATGCAGCGCCCGGGCCAAGGGCGGGTTCTCGACGATGGGGATATCGTTGGCCTCCGCCACCTCGCGGATCTTGCGGGCAATGAAATCGGCACCCTTGGCGACGCAGACCGGCGCATTCATGCCGCGTTCGTATTGCAGCGCGATGGCATAATGCGTCGGGTTGGTAATGATGACCGAGGCTTTCGGCACCTTGGCCATCATGCGCTTCTTGGCGCGCGCCTGGCGCATCTGCCGGATTTTGCCTTTGATGGCGGGGTCGCCTTCGGCCTGACGGAATTCCTCCTTCATCTCGCGAACCGACATTTTCTGCCGGTCGTACCATTGCCGATACTGAAACAGGTAATCGGTCGCCGCGACGATGGCGAGGATCGCCACCACCGTGCCCAGCATTTGCATCGCGAGCGAACGCGTCACCGTCAGGATCAACGCCGGATCGGTCGCGACCATGCTGCCGAGCCGATGCCGTTGCGGCCATAACAGCGCAGCGATGACCGCGCCGAACAGAACGAGCTTGACGAGCCCCTTGGCGAAATTGGCGAGCGCCTGTTTGGAGAATAGCCGGGTGAATCCTGCCGCCAGCGAGATTCTCGACAGCTTCGGCATCAACGGCTCGACCGAGAATAGAATGCGATGCTGAATGGCATTGCCGCCGAGCGCCGCGAGCGTGAGGAGAAGGAGCGGAATGCCGAGCGCGGCGAGAACACGCGTCGTGATCAGCCGCACGAGACTGGCGAGCGCCGGCCCGTCGGCGGGAATTTGCGCGGAATGGGCCAACACGCCGCGCAACGTCGCTTGCAGGCTTTGCGCCATCGGAACCGCGAACACCATCAGCGTCAGCGTGCCGCCGGCGATCATGAACCAGGTGCTGACTTCGACGCTCTTGACGACGTCGCCGCGCTTGATGGCTTCTTCGAGCCGGCGCGGCGTCGGGTCTTCGGTATGTTCGGTCTCGTCGCGGTCGTCGGCCATATCGGATACTCAGGGTGGCGGTTCTTTAAGCGTGCGGGGCGAGTTCGTGCAGTACGCCGCCGGCGTAATCGAGAAACGTTCCCATCATGGCGCCGAGCACCAGGACGAGGAACAGAAAGCCGAGCAAGATCGACAGCGGCAGGGCGACAAAGAACACCTGCATCTGCGGCATCAGCCGCGACAGCACACCGAGCCCGAGATTGAACAGGAGCCCGAACACGAGAAACGGCGCGGAGAGCTGCATGCCGATGCGAAAAGCGCCGGATACCGTTTTGGTCACCAGCGCCGCCACGTCGCCGGTGGCCGGCACCTCGCCCGGCTCGAACAGCGTGTAGCTGTCGTTGAGCGCGGCGATGACGAGGTAATGCATGTCGGTGGCGAAGAACAGCGTCACCCCGAGCATGGTGAGGAAGTTGCCAACGATGGCGCCCTGCTCGCCCTGCGTCGGGTCGACCGCGGTGACGAAGCCCAAGCCGAGCTGTTGGGCGATGACCGAGCCCGCCACTTCGAGCGCGGAGATGGTCAGGCGCGCGGTCAAGCCAAGCACCGCGCCGATCAAAATCTCTTCGACCAGCATCACGATCACCGGCCCGAGCGCGCTGGTATCGATCTGGTAGGCTTTGCTATGCAGCGGCAAGAGCACGGCGGCCAGCACGATGGCGATGGTAAGACGCAACCGCGCCGATATGTTCTGCTCGCCCAATCCCGGCAGCAACATCACCATCGTCCCGGTACGGGCGAAGATCAGGATAAAGCTCGCCCCGAGCGCCGGCAGGAAGGAAATGTCGATCGGCACGGCTACGCCGCTCAGCCGGCGGTGATATGCGCGGCGATCCGCAGAAAGTTCGAGCGCATGGCGTCGGCCATGAATGGCAGCACGATCAGCATGGCGAGGAAAATCGCGAGAATTTTCGGCACGAACACCAGCGTCGATTCTTGGATCTGGGTGAGCGCCTGCAACAGCGAGATGATGACGCCGACGCCAAGACCGACCAACATCAGCGGTGACGCGACGATGATGAGCGTTACGATCGCATCGCGCGCCACATCCATAACTTCCGGTCCGGTCATTGCTACTCCGCTTGTTTTCTTTTGTTCGGCTCGGCGCTCCCGCTTCCCGTGGGCGGCAAGAGGCTTCAGATCGGCATCTTCAAGACGTCTTCGTAAGCGGCGATCACCTTGTCGCGGACCGAGACCAGCGTCTGGAACGTGGTTTCGGTTTCGGCCACCGCGGTCACCACGTCGATCATATTGGACTTGCCGTTGGCCACGGCCGTGGCCTGAGCGTCGGACTTTTTCGCCGTCTCGGCGACGGTATTGATGACGTCCTTGAGAACGGCGCTGAAGTTCGGCCCGGAATCCGGACTGTTGCCGACACCGCCCGCGATGCTTGCGGTGTCGTTGCCGAGCCGCGAAAGGGCGGCGTAGGCATTAGCGGCGGCGGCGGTCGGTATCGGCATGGCTCACCTTTTGTTGCGGGCGTCAGCTCTTGAGGATGTCGATGGTTTTCTGAAGCATCTTGCGCGTGGAACTGATCACATTGAGATTTGCCTCGTAGGAGCGCTGCGCGTCGCGCAGATCGGTCATCTCGACGAGCGTGTTCACATTCGGATATTTGACGTCGCCGTTGGCGTCGGCGGCCGGATTGCCGGGCTCGTGCTTGACCAGAAAATCCGAATTGTCGGTCTCGACCCGGCCGAGCTTGACCACATTCACGCCGAGCGAATGATCGAGCTCGGAGCTGAAGGTAACGATGCGGCGGCGATACGGATCGCCGCCGGGCGTCGACGCCACCGAATCGGCGTTGGCGAGGTTTTCCGAGATGATGCGCATGCGGCCAATCTGCGCGCGCAAACCGGAGGCGGCGACGGTGAGCGATTTGACGAAGTCCATCGGCAACGGTCTGCCCTCCCATTCAATATGCCGCCCCGACGAGTACGGCGTTCGAACGTCTGCGCGACTATCGGTCGAGCGCGATCTTGATCAGCGCGAGGCTGTGCGTGTAGAGCGACGTCACCGCCTCATAATCCATCTGGTTGGAAGCGGCTTTCATCATCTCGTCTTCGTGGGTCACCGAATTGCCGCGCGGGCGTATTTCGTACTGACCGCCCCGGTCGGTCGCGAACTGCGAGCCAGTGCTCGACTGGAGCGGGATGTGATTCGGATCGGTGCGGTCGAGACCAAGCGACGCGGCCGAGAGCGCGTTGCCAAAATCCAACGGCGCCAGATCCTTCGCCTGGTAATTGGGGGTGTCAGAATTGGCCACGTTCTCGGCCAACACTTCCTGACGCACTTGGTGCCACTGCATGCGCTGGCGCAGCATGGACAGAATTGGGATGTCGGAAATCGGCATTTGCGTGTCCCCATTGCGTTGGGCGGACTCTAACGCTCGGCAGACTTTGCCGATCGTATGGTTAATGCCTGGTTAAAATGGCGGTTTTGGCGGTTTTGCCATTAAACCGCCGTTTACCATGAGAATGCTTCATCCATCGGATTTGGCGGAGAAATCGGCTATCCTTCTTAATTCTTTGTTAGTAATCACGACGGCAAATGTTTCCGGCGCCGTTAACCTTTGGGACGCCTAAGTTTCGGACCCAATAGCCGCGCCGGAGCGCAACGGGGAGTAGCGCGGATGTTCGACACTTTGTTCGGGGCGGAGATGCCGCTCGCCGTACGCTTCTTCCTCGCCTTTCTCATCGTGCTCGGCCTGATTGGTGCGACCGCTTGGGCGGTGCGCCGATTCGGTACCGGCCGCCTCGGCGCCAATACGCGCGGCCGTCAGCCGCGCTTGGCCGTGATCGACTATGCCAGCGTCGATGGCCGCCGGCGCCTCATTTTGGTCCGGCGCGACAATGTCGAACATCTGTTGATGATCGGCGGCCCAACCGACGTCGTGGTGGAGCCGAATATCGTTCGCGCGGTGGCTTCTCCGCGCGATGTGGCCGCGGTGCGCCCGGCCGCCGGAATCGAGTCGCTGCCGCGCGCCATCCCGCTGCCTGAAAACGGATCGAGCGGCAGTAGCGTTGGCAATAGCATCGGCAACAGCATCGGATCTTGGCCGCTGCAGCCGGAACCGAGCGGCGGCCCGCGTCTGTCGCAGCGGATCGAGCCGCTGCCCGAGGAGCTGCCGTCGCGGCCGTTTCAGCCGCAGCAGTTCCAGCCACATGTGGAAACACCGAGCCGGCCGCCACGCGACACGCTCGCGGCGCTGGCCGACGAGCTCTCGACGCGCCCGGCCTCGCTGCGCCATCGCCCGGCCACCGTTGCACGGCCGCAGCCAAGCGAGCCGCATCCGCAATCCGGTCAAGAAACCGAACAGCCCTCCGAACCGCAGATCGAGCCGATCGTCGAAGCCCAGCAAGAACCTCACATCGAACCGCGGCAAGAATCGCGGCAAGAATCGCGACAAGAGTCGCGGATCGAGCCGCGCAAGCCGATCGTGTCGCCGCCTCCGTCTATTCCTGCAACAGCCCCTGCCCCGCCTGCCGCGGCGGTCGAAGCCGATCAAAGCCTGACCGACATGGCGCAGCGCCTCGAAGCGGCCTTGCGCAAACCGACCGCCGAAGCGCGGACACCCGCGCCGCGCACCCCGCCGACGCCGGAGCGCGTTGCGCCGACGGATACCGTTGCGCCTTCGCCGCGCCTGCCGATATCGCGGCCGGCGCGGCCGGAGGCCAAGGCCAACGAGACGAAGCCAAACGAAACCAAGCCGAATGAAACCAAGCCCGGTCAGAGCAAGTCCACGCTCTATGACAGCCTCGAACAGGAGATGGCGAGTTTGTTAGGCCGTCAAAACAAGACCTGATGCTCGCATCATGGGGCCGCCGCGTCCGGTGTAAAACGGTAGCGGCCTCTGTAGCGGCACTTGTGCTCTCGGCGACGCCGCTCGCCGCGCAGGATATCAGCATTAATTTCGGGCAAGGCGCCGCCGGCGGCGGCGGACTCAATGAGCGCATCATTCAATTGATCGCGCTGATGACGGTGCTGTCGCTGGCGCCGTCGATCCTCGTCATGATGACGTCGTTCACGCGAATCGTCGTCGTCTTGTCGCTGTTGCGCACCGCGCTCGGCACCGCCACCGCGCCGCCCAATTCGGTCGTCATCTCGCTGGCGCTCTTCCTAACCGCCTTCGTGATGGGACCGGTGCTGACGAGATCCTATGACGCCGGCGTCAAGCCGCTGATGGCCAACGAGATCACCATCGATCAGGCGTTCGACCGTGCCGCCGGGCCGGTCCGCGGCTTCATGGAAAAGAACGTCCGCGACAAGGATCTGCAGCTGTTCATGGATATGTCGGGCGAGAAGCCGCCGGCTACGCCCGAAGAGCTGTCGATGCGCATCCTGGTCCCGGCCTTTATGATTTCGGAGCTCAAGCGCGCGTTTGAGATCGGCTTTCTGTTGTTCCTGCCGTTCCTCATCATCGACCTCGTCGTCGCCTCGGTCTTGATGTCGATGGGCATGATGATGCTGCCGCCGGTGGTGGTGTCGCTGCCGTTCAAGCTGATCTTCTTCGTCCTGGT
>PLTE01000066.1 GCA_003164375.1 Hyphomicrobiales bacterium
TGCCGTTGGCGGCGAGCGGACCGGTGAGCGCCATGCTGAAGCCGATTTCGATCGGTTCCGCGCTCTGCGCGGCGGCGGCCCAGGGTGCGGCGGCGAGCCCGGTGGCAAGAAGCGCGGCGCCAACGGCGCAAACGCCGCGCCGGGTGAAGCGATAACTCATGGGGGTTCCTCCAGAAAGGTGACTTTTTCATTGTACGCTGCCGGGCCGCCCGATAGCGGGCATGAGGCGACAGCGTCGCCGCTAACAATGCCCTGGTTTGGCGCTCGTGGAAAGAGAGTGACAGGGAGCGCGGCAAAGTGCGCAGGCACTGGTTGGCGGTTGCTTTCCACCGGCGCTCTCGTTGGTCACGGAATGGGCAGCGACGAGCCGGAGCGCCGGCAGTGCAAAGATGTCTGTCGTTAGAGGCTTTGCGGCAGCGCAGCGAGCCGCGCGCCATTTTTATAATAGCACGGCGGAGGGGCCTTGTTGGCGGGCCAGCTTCCAATTACTTTATGGAGCGTCTAAGCGGGCGCAGCAAAGCCGGAACCTTAAACACCGGCCGCAATGAAAGGGAACGACCATGACTTGGACGGCCATGACTTGGACGACCCCGACCCTCGTCGAAATTTGCATCGGCCTCGAGATCAACGGCTATTTGCCGGCCGAGTTCTGATCGGCGCAGCTTTTCGCCGCGACCCCGCGTGATTGGGGCGCAATGCAACGCCTGACCGCCATCGTGCTCGGTGCCGCGGCAGGCGGCGGCTTTCCGCAATGGAATTGTCGGTGCCCGGTTTGCCAGCTCGCTTGGGCCGGCGACACGCGTGTCAAGCCACGGAGCCAAGCGAGCCTCGCGGTATCGGCCGACGGCGAGGGGTGGACCTTGCTCAATGCCTCGCCCGACTTGCGCGCGCAGATCAGCACGACTCCGGTTCTACAGCCTCGGACGGCGCCGCGCGGCAGTCCGATTGCCGCCGTGGTGCTGACCGGTGCCGAAGTCGACCAGACCGCGGGCCTTCTCACCATGCGCGAACTGNNTGCGCTCGCCGATAATCCAATCTTCGGCGTGCTCGCCGCTGGGGTCGTGGCGCGCAAGTCCGTCGCGCTCGACCAAGTGTTCGCGCTGCCGGGCGGTCTACAAGCGGAGCTGTTCGCGGTTCCGGGCAAAGTGGCGCTTTATCTTGAAAACGATACTCCGGCGCTTGGGGCCGAGACCGAGGCTAATATCGGCGTCGAGCTCAGCTATGCCGAGCGGCGGCTGCTCTACGTGCCGGGTGCCGCCGCCGTGACGGCCGCCATGCGCGAACGTCTCGCCCGCGCCGACGTCGTGCTGTTCGACGGCACCTTGTTCGTCGACGACGAAATGATCATCAGCAACACCGGCACCAAGACCGGCCGCCGCATGGGTCACATGTCGCTCGACGGCGCGGATGGAACGATCGCCGCCCTCGCGGACGTCAAGGCGCGGCGCATCTTAACTCACATCAACAATACCAATCCGGTCCTGATCGCCGGCTCCGCCGAGCGCCGCAAGGTGGAAGCCGCCGGCTTCGAAGTGGCGGAAGACGGAATGGAGATCGTGCTGTGACCGCGGCCGAACTCGAGGCGGCGCTGCGCGACATCGNNGGCCAGGTGCAGGCCTGGGCGCTCAATCGTTACTATTACCAGGCGATGATCCCGCGGAAAGACGCAAGCCTCATCGCCCGTTGCGACGATCAGGCGACACGCCGTGAGTGGCGCAGCCGTCTGGTCGATCATGATGGTGAGCGCGACGGTGAAGGCGGCATCGCGCGCTGGCTGAAACTCTGCGACGGGCTCGGGCTCGATCGCGACTACGTCACCTCGCTGCGCGGGCTGTTGCCGGCGACGCGGTTCGCGGTCGAGGCCTATGTGCATTTCGTGCGCGAGAAATCGCTGCTCGAGGCCATCGCCTCCTCGCTCACGGAACTGTTCTCGCCCGCAATCATCGGCGAACGCATCGAGGGCATGCTGAAGAATTACGATTTTGTGACGGTGGAGACGCTGGCCTATTTCTCGCAGCGGCCGCCGCAGGCCGAGCGCGATTCACGCTTCGCGCTCGATTATGTCAAAGCCCACGCGCGTACGCCGGACGCCCAGCAAAGCGTACTAGCGGCGCTCGAATTCAAGTGCGACGTGTTATGGGCGATGCTGGACGCGCTCTATCACGCTTACGTCGCCCCGGGGCACGTTCCGCCCGGCGCGTTTGCGCCGAAGGTTGCGATCAATAGGAGCAGTGCGTGAGCGAGGCAGCGCCGGCGATTGCATCCGATGCCCGTCCGCGGCTGCCGCGCGGCGTGCGGCTGTTGCACAGCGAGGCGCAGGGCGGCTGGGTGCTGCTGGCGCCAGAACGGGTGTTCAAGGCCGACGCCATCGCCGCGGAGATCGTCAAGCGGTGCACCGGCGAAGCGACCTTGGCAGCGATCGTCGACGATCTGGCGAAGAGTTTCAACGCGCCGCGGGAGCGAGTCCTTGCCGACGTGACCGCGATGCTGCGCGGGCTTGCCGACAAAAAACTGTTGGAGCTGTGACGTGGCCGAGAACGCGCACGCACCGCTGCATACACCGCTCGGTCTGCTCGCAGAATTGACGCACCGGTGCCCGCTGGGTTGCCCCTATTGCTCCAACCCGCTCACGCTCGACCCGCGCGAGCGCGAGCTCGATACGGCAAGCTGGGCGCGGGTTTTCGGCGAGGCCGCGGCGCTGGGCGTGCTGCAGGTGCATCTGTCCGGCGGCGAGCCCGCGGCGCGCCGTGACCTCGTCGCGCTCACGACGGCGGCGCATGCCGCGGGGCTCTATACCAATCTCATCACTTCGGCGGTCGGCGTCACGCCGCAGATTTTGGATCAACTCGCCGCCGCCGGATTGGATCACGTGCAGATTTCGATCCAGGATAGCGAGCCAGAGAGCGCTGACCGCATTGCCGGCTACGCTGGCGCCTTCACACGCAAGCGCGCGCTCGCCGCCGAAGTCACCCGGCTTAAAATCCCGCTCACGATCAATGTCGTGGTGCACCGCGCCAATATCGAACGGATCGCGGAAATGGTTGAGCTTGCGCTCTCGCTCGGTGCGAGCCGAGTCGAGATAGCGCATGTGCAATATTACGGCTGGGCGTTACAAAACCGCGCCAGACTGATGCCGAGCGCGGCGCAAGTCGCGCGCGCGGCCGAGACGGTCGAGGCCTTGCGCAGGCGTCATCACGGCGAAATCGTCATCGATGCGGTGGTGCCAGACTATTACGCGCGGCTGCCGAAGCCCTGCGTCGGCGGCTGGGGACGGCGTTCGCTCAATGTGACGCCGGCGGGTAAGGTGCTGCCTTGCCACGCGGCCGAGTCGATCCCTGGTCTCGAATTTTGGTCGGTGCGCGAACATTCGCTTGCCGAGATATGGAAGAACTCGCCGGCATTTAACGCCTTTCGCGGCAGCAGCTGGATGCAGGAGCCGTGCCGGGGTTGCGCGCGGCGCGACGTCGACTTCGGCGGTTGCCGCTGCCAGGCGTTCGCCCTGACTGGCGATGCCCGCGCGACCGATCCGGTCTGCCATCTCGCGCCTGCGCACAACGAGGTCGCGGCGCTTGCTGCCATTCAGGAAGACGCGCCCTACGCCTACCGGCGAATGTGACAACGCGCGCTGTCGCCGCCGGGGCCCGTCCCAACCGCCGAAATGCGATTGCACGCCTGGGGTGAAATGTCGGAGAATGTCGGCAAGGAAGCCGGCTGGACCGGACTTCCATACCCGGGAGGAATGCCATGATCCGACGCATATCGGCCGGCCCGCTTTTGGCCGGCGCGCTGTGTCTCTTCGCTGCGAGCGCTGTCGCGCAGCAGCAGGATTCAGCCGCGCAAGCCCCTGCGACACCCGCGCCGGTCGCCGCACCGACGCCGCCGCCCGCCGCAGCTCCGGCGGCGGTGCCCGCACCCACTCCAGTCGCCGCCGCACCCGCCGCTCCGGCAGCGCCGGCGCTACCACCGGGCTCGCCGCTGATCGGTCGGCCGGCAGGCAACGAAGCGGCCTCGAAGCTTGCGCCCGTGCCGTCGCCGCCGCTGGCAACCGCGGCCGACAAAATACAGCTCGATCTTCTCAAGGCGCCGAAGGGCTTCACGATTGAGCTCTATGCCAGCGGCATGCCCAATGCCCGCTCGCTGGCGCTCAGCGATAAAGGCACGGTCTTCGTCGGCTCGCGCCTGCAAGATAAGGTCTACGCCATCACCAACAAGGACGGAAAGCGCCAGGTGCACGTCCTCGTTTCGGGCCTCTATCGCCCGAACGGCGTGGCGTTCAAGAACGGCACGCTTTACATCGCCGAGCTGTCGCAAATCTCCAAGATCGACAATGTCGACGACAAGATCGACGCTTCGCCGAAGCCGGTCGTCATCTACAGCGATCTGCCGAAAGACGAGGCGCACGGCTGGAAGTTCCTCGCCATCGGTCCCGACAGCAAGCTGTATTTCGAGGTTGGACAGCCGGGCAACAACGTCTTGCATGACGATGCGCACGGTCAGCTTCGCCGTATGAACCTCGACGGCAGCGGCGCCGAAAAGATCGCATTCGGCATCCGCAACACGGTCGGGTTCGATTGGAATCCGAAAACCAAGGAGCTCTATTTCACCGACAACGGCCGCGACTGGTTGTCGGAGGATCTGCCCAACGACGAGCTCAACCGCATCACCAAGATCGGTCAGGACTTCGGCGCGCCGTATTGCTATCAGGGCAATATTGCCGATCCCGAATTCGGCTGGGGCCATAGCTGCAGCGAATTTGTGCCGCCGATCGCGCTCATGGGCCCGCATGCGGCGGCGCTCGGCATGCGGTTCTACACCGGGACGATGTTTCCGGCTGAATACCGCGGCCAGATTTTCGTCGCTCGCCACGGCTCGTGGAACAAAACCAATAAATACGGCGGCGACATTGCGCTGGTCACGCTCAACAAGGACGGCAGCGTGAAGTCGGTCGAGCCTTTCATCACCGGCTTTCTGCAGAACAACAACTATATCGGGCGGCCGGTCGACGTGATGAATCTGCCCGACGGTTCGATGTTGATCTCCGACGACTGGAATGGCGCGGTCTATCGCGTGACCTACGGCCCCAACAAGAAGGTCGCGGGCCGTTAGTCCCGCCTTCCGCAAACAACCGGCCGAGGGCAGCACGCTGCCCTCGGCGTTTTTTGCAAAGTGAGAAGTGGGGAGTGAAGGTGTGCACGGGACCGTGCTGGCGCTGACGCTTGGATGTTTCGCAGCGCTTCCTGCGGCCGGACAGACCGTGCAAGAGCGGCTGCCGACATGCCTTGCCTGCCACGGCGAGAATGGGCAGTCGCAAAATGCCGACGTTCCGTCGCTCGGCGGCCAGCAAGCGTTCTACGTGACGGTCCAGCTTTTGCTGTTCCGCGAGCGGATGCGCGTCGTCGATCCAATGAACGACATGGCGAAGGGGTTAAGCGACGACGACTTGCGCAGTTTTGCCGACATCATATCAAGGTTACCGCCGCCGCAACCGACGCAAGCGCCGACCGACGCGGCTCGCATCGAGCGCGCAATGGCACTTGTCCAGCAAAATCGCTGCAATGTCTGCCATCTGTCGAGCTTTGCGGGACAGGAGAATGTTCCGCGCATCGCCGACCAGCGCGAGGAATATCTTGTCAACGCGCTGCGCGGTTACAAGGACAATTCGCGCCACGGCTATGACGGCACCATGGCGGACGTCGTGGCGCCAATCACCGATGCGCAGATTTTAGACTTGGCCTATTACATCGCGCGGGTGAAGTAACGAATGGACAATCCGCTGGGCGGCATCCCCTTGGAGCCGGCACCCTCGCCGCCCGACCGCTGCGCTACGGCACACATCCGGCATTTATATCGGCGTTGGCCGGAAACGCTGATCGCGCTATTGGCATTTCGCATCGCCATCAAAACGAGGTAATCTCGGTCTACGGGGGACACCCGTTCTTAAGGCGGTTCCGATCTGCTCGATCGGTAATTGCAGCACGATAACGCCGGAGGGCGATACATGATTGCTCTGTCCATCAACGGAAAATCCTACGATGTCGATGTCGAAGACGACACGCCCTTGCTCTGGGTGCTGCGCGACACGATCGGGTTGACCGGCACGAAATACGGCTGTGGCATCGCCCAATGCGGTGCCTGCACCGTGCATATCGATGGTGTCGCCACGCGGTCGTGCCAGGTTCCCATCAGCACGATCGGCACGCAGAAGATCACGACCATCGAGGCGCTGGCGCAGAACGGCAAGCTGCATCCGGTGCAGCAGGCCTGGCTCGATCTCGACGTGCCGCAATGCGGCTATTGCCAAAGCGGAATGATGATGGCGGTCGTGGCGCTGCTCAAAGAGAAGCCGAAGCCGACCGACGCCGACATTGACGCGGCGATCACCAATATCTGCCGTTGCGGAACCTATCAGCGCGTCCGCGCCGCGATCCATGCCGCGGCCAATAATGCGTAAGCGGGATGCAGCCATGACATATATGCCCAAAATCGATATGCCTAAGATCAATCGGCGTTCCTTCGTCGTCGGCGCGGCAACTGCCGGCGCCGGCCTGGCGCTCGGGTTCGCGCTCCCGCTCGGCTCGGACTCCGGCCGCGCCGCCGACGCCGTCCCGGAAATCGACGCCTGGGTGGTGGTCAGACCCAACGACACTGTCGTCATCCGCATCGCGCGCGCGGAAATGGGACAGGGCACGATGACCGGACTGGCTCAACTCGTCGCCGAGGAGCTCGGCTGCGACTGGTCGAAAGTGACGACCGAATTCCCGACGCCTGGGCAGAATCTCGCCCGCAACCGGGTTTGGGGTGATTTCATCACCGTCGGCAGCCGCGGTGTGCGCCTGTCCAACGAATATGTTCGCAAAGGCGGCGCCGCGGCGCGCATGATGCTCACCCAGGCCGCCGCCGACGCCTGGAAGGTCCCGGCTTCGGAATGCAGCGCGGCCAATAGCATCATCACGCACCAGCCGTCCGGCCGCACGGTGAGCTTCGGCAAAGTGGCGGAAGCCGCCGCAAAGCTTGAGCCGCCGAAGGATGTGCCGCTCAAGGATCCGAAAGACTGGACCATCGCCGGCAAGCCGCTCAAGCGCCTCGACACTGCGGACAAGATCGTCGGCAAGCCGCTCTACGGCATCGATGTCCGGCGCCCGGGCATGCTCTACGCGGCGATCAATGCCTGCCCGGTTTTCGGCGGCAAGCTTAAAAGCTTCGACGAAGCGAAGGTACGCGGCATGCCCGGCGTCAAGCACGTGTTGCAAGTCGGCGACAATGCGGTTGCGGTGGTTGCCGATTCGTGGTGGCGGGCAAAGAAAGCACTCGAAACCCTGCCGGTGGTCTGGAACGAGGGCGACAACGCCAAGGTCTCGAGCGCGTCGATCGCACAATTCCTCGCCGAGGGCTTGACCGCCGAACAGACTTTCGTCGGCAATCAGGCGGGCGACGCGAAGGCCGCGCTCGGCGGCGCCGCGAAGCTCGTGGAGGCGGTCTATTCGTTTCCGTACCAGACCCACGCCACCATGGAGCCGATGAACGCCACCGCGCTCTACACGTCGGAGCGCTGTGAAATATGGGCGCCGTCGCAAAATGCCGAAGGGGCCTTGCAGGCGGTGGCGGCGGCATCCGGCCTGCCAATCGGCAGTTGCGACGTGCACAACACGTTCCTTGGCGGCGGCTTTGGCCGGCGCGGCGAGATGGATTACGTGCGCCAAGCGGTGGCGATCGCCAAAGCGGTGCCGGGCACGCCGATCAAACTGTTATGGACGCGCGAAGAGGACACCACGCACGACGCCTATCATCCGATCACGCAGTGCAGGATGCAGGGCGCGTTCGATGCCAACAACACCCTGATCGCGTTTCATATGCGCATTTCCGGGCAGTCCATTGCCGCCGCGGAACTGCCGCAACTTCTGCAGAACGGCAAGGACCCGCTGGTTTTCCAGGGCATCAATCCTGGCGGCGCGGAAGGCGTATTCGGCTATAATATTCCGAACCTTCTGATCGACCATGCCATGCGCAATCCGCCGGTGCCGCCGGGTTTCTGGCGCGGTGTGAACGCCAATCACAACGCGCTCTATATCGAAAGCTTCATGGATGAGCTGGCGCACACGACCGGCGAAGATCCGCTTGCCTTCCGCCTCAAATATCTCAAGCCCAAGCAGGCGGCCGTGCTCAAGGCGGCGGCTGACAAAGCGGGCTGGGGCTCGCCGGCGCCGCAAGGGCACTATCGCGGCCTCGCGGCCTTTATGGCCTTCGGCAGCTATGTTGCGGCCTGTGCCGAAGTTTCCGTCGACGGCGACCGGGTGCGGGTCCACCGCATGGTCGGCGCCACCAATCCCGGCCACGCCGCCAACCCGGAACAGATCGCGCGGCAGGTCGAGGGCTCCTTCGTCTACGGTCTTTCGGCGCTGCTCTATGGCGAATGCACCTTGAACAAGGGCCGGATCGAGCAGACCAACTTCGACACCTATCAGGTCATCCGCATCGACGAGATGCCGCAGGTCGAAACCATCGTCATGCCGGACGGCGAGTTCTGGGGCGGTGTCGGCGAGCCGACGATCGCGGCGGCCGCGCCTGCCGTGTTGAATGCGGTCTTTGCCGCAACCGGCAAACGCATCCGTAACATGCCGATCAAGAACTACGATTGGCACTCGGCCTAAGACGAATCTCAATTTCTCCCCCGCAATGCGGGGGAGGGAATTAATCTCACTCCTTCACGCTCTTCACCGGCGTTTCCGGCGTCAACCCGCCGCGCCGCTGCGCGAAAGTCTCCTTGCCGGTTTCTTCCCATTTGCCAGCGACTGCGCGGCTGGCGTAGGTGTCCCACACCGCGTCCCAGTCGCCGAGCGAATAGCCGTGCCACGGTTGGCGTGGCGTGACCGGCGGCAGTCCGAGTTCGCGCCAGATAGTGAGCGCCCGCTCCATGTATTCGCGCTTCGGCAGTGAGACCGGCGGATCTGGTTCTTTCTGTGTGGCGTCGATCAGCATGGTCGATTCTTCGCCGTGCCCGTCCGATTTCGCACCATGGCCTTGCGAGCGATACGGCGCGATGTGGACATCCTCGATCGGATTGGCGCGATAGGCGAGCGACCAGAACACGGCGTCTGGATTGTCCGGATCGATGTCCTCGCTCACCGCGATGACGTATTTGCCGATATCGGCCTGTAAGCTCGCCGCGCCGTGCAGCGCGCGCCAGATTTCGCTGCGCGGCACGCCCGGCGCGAACTGCACGAACAGCACCTTGCGCAAATTAGAGAGCGGCTCGTGCATGGCGACGCGGCGCACGCCTTTGATCGCCAGCGTGTCGCGCAGATGCGCGAGATAGCGCGGTTCGTAGGCGACGCGTTTCATCACGCTCGATTCGCTCGGCGTCACCTCGCTCAAGATCGACACCCAGATCGGCTTCTTCTTGTGCGTGATCGCGGTGAGCTGCATCGACATATTGAAGCCTTCGAGCGCGACCAGGCCATGGCTCTCGCCAAACGGCCCCTCGGGCTCGAGTAGCTCCGGATCGATCAGCCCTTCAAACACGAATTCCGCATCAGCCGGCACTTCGAGATCGATCGTCGCCGCCTTGACCACGCGAATCGGCGCGCCGGCCAGCCCGCCGGCGACGCCCATTTCATCGCAATCGATCGGCAGTTTTTGCGGCCCGGTGAACACCACGACGGGCGCGCAGCCGATCACGATCGCAATCGGCATCGGCTTTTTCAGCTTGCGATATTTCTGCCAATGCAGATAACCGCCGGCGCCGCCGGGACGCGCCGCCATGCGCACGCCGAGCCGGTCGGTTGCTTTGAGCCCGGCGCGATAGGTGCCCATATTGCGCACGCCGGTCTCCGGATCCTTGGTGATGCACAGCGTGGCGGTCAGATACGGCGCCGCGTCATAGCCCGGAGTCGAAATCGGTACCGGCAAAAGTTTTAAGCCGCCATCGGGCTTGCGCAGCGCTTCGCCCTCGATGATCACCTCTTGGCACGGCGCGTCGGTGACCAACGTCGGCGCAATCGGATTGGCTATTGCATGCAGCCAGGCATCGCCAATCTCCTCGACCGGGCAGCCCATGCCGACGGCATAAATCTGCGCCGACGCCGCCAGTGCGCCGATCGCGACCGGGGTGTCGTAGCGGCGGCCCTGCGAATCCACCACGTTGGTGAACACGAAGGCCCGCCGCTCGTCTTCGCGCAGTCCGCCCTGGAATTGCCAGCGCACCAAGGGATGCAGCTCAGTGTCCTTATTGATCGTGCGCTCGACGCGCATCACCAGACCGGCGGCTTCGAGCCGGGCCAGATGGTCCTGGAAATCGAGCGGCGGTCCAGCGACGCCTGGCTTGCCACCGGCCGGTGACGATTTGTCGAGCATGGTGCGCTATTTCTTGTTCTTCTGGTACTCGGCGATGATCGGGCGGGCGACGCGAAAGCAGTCGACGCCGATCGGCGCGCCGCAGTAGATCGTGATCTGGGTCAGCGCGGCGCGGATCTCATCCGGCGTCAGCCCGTTATTGAGCGCGCCGCGGACATGGGTGGCGAACTCTTCCATTTTACCGAGCGCCGCAATCATGCCGAGATTGAGGATCGAGCGCTCGCGGGGTTTGAGCGTTTCATCGCCCCAGGTCTCGCCCCAACAATATTCGGTAAGGATGCGTTGAAAATCGCGATTGAAATCGTCGACGCCTTGCAGCGCGCGATCAACATAGGCGTCACCTAAAACCTGGCGGCGCTTGGCGAGGCCGAGATCGTAGCGTTTCTGGTCCATGGTGCTTTCCTCACTCGTGGTTGACGCGGGCTAAGTTTCCGCCGGTCCGCCTTTCCAGCGTTTGACACTGCCGGTGTCGATGCCGAACAGATCGAGCAGCCGGCCGCAGGTGTGGTTGACGATGTCGTCGACCGTTTGCGGCCGATTATAGAACGCCGGAACGATCGGGGCGATGACGGCGCCGATGTCGGCGAGCGTAGCCATGCTGCGCAGGTGACCGCCGTGCAATGGCGTCTCGCGGACGGCCAGCACCAGGCGGCGCTTTTCCTTGAGTACGACGTCGGCGGCGCGCGACAACAGCGACGATGTCACACCGGTTGCGATCTCGCTCATGGTGCGAATCGAGCAGGGGAGGACGATCATCCCCATGGTGGGGAACGAGCCCGAGGAGATCGCCGCACCGATATCGGCAACCGGATAATGCACCGAAGCCAGCGTCCGCACGTCAGTCGGCTTGAGATCGGTCTCGTAGACCAGCGTCTTTTCCGCCGACTTGCTCATGACCAGATGGGTCTCGATTTCGGTCCGGCGCAGCATTTCGAGGAGCCGCACGCCATAGATCGCACCCGACGCGCCGGATATGCCGACAATCAGCCGCGCCGGAGCTTTGCTAGCAGTCTTGCTGGTAGTCTTGCCAGCAGTCTGGGCAGTCGTTTTGGCAGCGCTCTTGGCCATTTCCGCCCTCGTCCCGTTCAGGGCTTTGTGGCACGGGCCGTGGCCGCGTTCCAGTAGGGCCACGCCGCGATAAACTAAGACGCGAGACGGTCGAACGCGTCGATGAGAATGTCTGTGGCCTGTTTCGGAAAGCTCACACTCAGCAGGTGTTCATAGGCGGCAATATTGCCGCGCGCCGCGGCGGCTGGTGTAGCCTCCGTGCCCGGTGGCCCGGAGCGAGCGACGTCGTAAAGCGCCTCCTGCTGCAAACGCTCGGCCTCGAGCTCGACCGCCTTCACCTTGCTGCGGAAATCTTCCTGCTTTCCCGAAGTGACCAGTGTCGCGGCGCCCTTCAGCCCGCGCCGCACGTCGCGGATTGGAATGATAGTGAGGTTGCGCCAATTGCGTGCCTTGTCGTCGAGGTTTTTGACGTCGTCGACCGACACTTGCCAACCGCCTGATGCGATCCAGAACAAAAACAGCAATAAATTGACGTCGACGCCGCAGCCGTCCTGCAACGCGATGCAGGCGTCGGATACGCCGCGGCGGCCATAGAAGTCGAGCGAGAACCGCCAGAACGGTGTCTCGGTCGGAGGCTTTGTTTCCGTCTCGGTCATCGTAGGAAAACCGCGCTCGCGGTCATTCCACCGGCATCACGTTGACGGACACATCGATGTGCTGCCCGCCGGAGCCGAGGATTACGCCGTCCATCGGCGCCACGTCGGTGTAATCGCGGCCGATCGCCAGTGTGACGTGGTCTTCCGAAGCCAGCACCGCATTGGTCGGATCGAGTCCGATCCAACCGGCGGCGGGGCCGCACCACAACAGCACCCAGGCATGCATGGCGTCGGCGCCTTGCAAGCGTGCGGTGCCGGTGCGCGGCGCGGTGCGCAGATAGCCTGAGACGTAAGCGGCCGGCAGGCCGATACCGCGCAGCCCGGAAATCATGATATGCGCGAAATCCTGGCAGACGCCGCGGCGTAGCGCGAACGACATCGGCGGCGTGGTGGTGACGGTGGTGGCGCCGATCTCGTAGACGATATCGGCTTTCATGCGGCCGATGAGCTCGATCGCGGCATCGAGCACGGCGCGCCCGGGCGGGAAGCTGTGGCGGATATAGTCGCGGATTTCCGGATCGAGCGAGACGATGCGGCTCGGAAACAAAAAATGCGCCGGCGACAGTGGACCGATGTCGCTTGTCGCGAATGCGTCTTCGCGGACCGCCTCCCACTCCGGCGTCTGGAGTGCCGCCGGCGCAGCCGATGCATCGACGACGACGCGCGCCGACAGTTTTACGGTCAGGACCTCGTGCGGCTGATTGATCTCGATCCAGGTCAGGCGATTGCCGAAGAAATCCTGACCCTCGCGGCGGTGTGCGGGTTCGGGCACGATCTGCAACGCCGCGACATGCACCCGCTCGCCGTCGCGCGACACCGGCGTCAGTCGCAGCACGTGACGGGCCCGCGCGACCGGGCTCGCATAACTGCATGTCGTCGTCTGCCGCACGTCGTAGATCACGCCAGCGCCTCCCACATCATTTCCGAGCGCTCGTTGCTGGTGAGGAATGACGAGCTGATCGCATCCGAAAGCTTCATCAGAGCTTGCTCGATTTCCATGATCAGCTTGTCGTCGATGGCCGCGGCATTGGCGGTTCGCAGCTTGGTCGCGACGGCGGCGGCGATTTGCTGGACCGGCGACAGCCGGCCGGCCGCGTTATGGCCCGGCAAGGCGTTGAGGTGGGTTTCGATGCGGTCGAGCTGAAACAGTACCGAGCGCGGGTTGTTGGGATCGAGCATGACGAGATCGACGACCGGCGCCAACGCCGCGATCATCACATAGCGCTGCCGATAACTGATCTGGCTGTCCGCCAGTTCCAGCAGCAGATCGAGGCCGCCGTCCGGCGCGCCGGTTTCCGCGAACGCGCGCGTCAGCCGGCAGGTTAATAAAGCACGCTCGATGCGGCGGCCAAGCTCGAGAAAACGCCAGCCGGCGAGCTGGGTCATGTTCTCCTGCGCTAGGCCGGAAAGCGCCGCGATGATGCGCAGCGCCGCTTCGACGCGCTCGGCGATGGCGGTTTCGGTCGGGCCGATCGCGAGTGGCGCCGCAATCAGTTTGTAGAGATCGTTGATCGCCCGCCATGCATCCGGCGAGAAGCGGTCGCGGATGACGGACGCCGCCGCGCGAGCCGAGCCGACGAGGCGCGGCAATGCGCCGTCGAGGTCGCCGCGTGTGAGCACCACGCGTGCGGTGAACGTCGCCGGCGCTCCAGAAGTGTCGCTCGGGATCGCCTCCCAAGCGTCAAGGAGCGACCCGATGCCAGCGATGACAGGTGCTGCCGCATCGTCGGCGACGCGATTGATGATCGCGCGAATGAGCCGCAGCGTCGCCTCCGCGCGCTCGACATAGCGTCCGACCCAAAACAGATTGTCGGCGGCTCGACTCGGTAGCAGCCCGGTTGCCCGCTGAACCGTGATCCGCTCCGCGGTCGGCAATAATGTCGTTTCGCCAACCGGGCCATGCGCCAGCACCCAGGCGTCGGCGGTCGCCGCACCGCGCTGCAAGCTCACGGCGCGGGCATCGATATCTTCGGCAATGCGTACGAAACCGCCAGGCATCACTTGCCAGCGTTCGCCCATCTTGGCGAGGAACAGCCGCAGCGTGAACGGCCGCGGCTGCAAGGCGCCGTCGCGCCACACCGGGATGCTCGACAGCGTCACCGCTTCCTGGACGACGTAATCGATGCCGCGGTCGCGGATCGATTGCATCAGCGCCTGGCGCTCGGTTGCATCGAGCTTGGCGCCGAGGATTTCGCTGCCGCGGCGACCGTCGGTGAATTGCTCGGTGAAGGCCGACGCGATCACCATGTTGTCGAGCTCGCCCAGCATCTCTTCACGCATATCGGCGCGGCCGAGCCACCAAGTCGCGATATTCGACATTTTCAGCGGAGCGCCGAGCACGATCGGCGCCAGCGCCGGCAAGAACGCCAACATGGCGCGCGCCTCGATCAAGCCGGCACCAAGCGCGTTGATGATGACGATCTCGCCGTCGCGGACTGCCTGCAGCAGTCCGGCGACGCCCAGTCGCGAAGCGGCATTGAGTTCGAGCGGATCGACGAAATCGGCGTCGACGCGGCGCAGCAGCACTTCGGTGCGCCGCAGACCGGACACCGTGCGGATGAAGACGCCGTCGTCCTGCACGACGAGATCCTCGCCCTCCACCAAGAGCAGTCCGAGGTAGCGGGCGAGATAAGCGTGCTCGAAATAGGTTTCGTTCATCGGCCCGGGGGTGAGCAGACCGATGCGGGCGTCATCGCGGCGGTTGAGCGCGAACAATTCGGCTTGAAACCCCTGGAAGAACGGCGCCACGCGCTCGACGCGCGCGGTGCGATAGATATCGGGAATGGCGCGCGACAGCGCGAGCCGGTTCTCGATCGCGTAGCCGGCGCCCGACGGCGCCTGGGCGCGATCGTTGAGTACCCACCAGCGTCCATCGGGGCCGCGGCCGACGTCGACGGCATAGAAGCGTAAATGCGCGCCGCCCGGCGGCTCGACGCCCACCAGCGGCCGCAGGAATTCAGGATTGCCGGCGATCAAGGCGGCCGGCAGCCGGCCCTCGCGCGTCAGCGTTCCCGGACCGTAGGAATCCTTCAACACCGCTTCGAGCAGTTCGGCACGCTGGATCAGTCCCGCTTCCAATTGCCGCCATTCGCCGGGCTCGATGATCAGCGGGATGTGGCTGAGCGGCCAGGGGCGTTCGATGCCGGCCGCATCCTCATAGACGCGATAGAACACTCCGGAATCGCGCAGATAGCGGTCGGCTGCGGCGAACCGGCGATTGATCTCGTCGCTGCCCAAAGCCGCAAGCATGGCGAGGAACGGCTGCCAGTGCGGACGCACGCGGCCATCGCCGTCCATCATCTCGTCGAAAACGCCAGGAAGCGGCCGGTAGCCGGCGACGAACGGCTCCAGTGCGGCGTTTGATGGTTCGACAGCAGCGTCTAGGTTCGTGGCCATGTTTCGCTAAGATCGGCTCGCTAAGATCGGCTCAATAAAGGGGGGGGCAATAAACTTGCCCGGACGATTACGGAACCGGCCGCCGCAGATCGAGCGTGACGGGATATTCGAGCGACAAATTGAGCGGCGGCACGTCGATCACCCCTCCGGTATGGCCGTGGTCCTGGAAGCGGGCGCGGCGGCGCGCTTCTGCCTCATAGGAGTTGATCGGAAAAGTCTCGTAATTACGGCCGCCGGGATGCGACACGTGATAGACGCAGCCGCCGAGCGATCGCCGGCTCCAGGTATCAACGATATCGAAAGTCAGCGGTGCGTGTACGCCGACGGTCGGCTGCAACGATGAATCCAGTTTCCAGGCTTTGAAGCGCACGCCGGCGACAAATTCGCCGGAGCGGCCGGTTGCGGTAAGCGGCAAGAGCCGGCCGTTGCAGGTCACGGCGTGACGGCCTTGGTTCATGCCCGCGACCTTGATCTGAAGCCGATCGACCGATGAATCGACGAAGCGCACGGTACCACCGGGCACGCCCTCTTCACCCAATACATACCAGGGCTCGATCGCCTGGCGCAGTTCAAGATCGACGCCGCCGTGATGCACGGCGCCGCAGACCGGGAAGCGGAATTGCCGCTGTGCCTCGAACCAGTTCGAATCAAAATTGTACCCGGCATATCTGAGGTCATCCAGGACCTCGAGGAAATCGTTCCACACGAAATGCTCAAGCATGAAGCGGTCGTGCAATGCCGTGCCCCAGCGTATTGGCTTACCGTCGTGCGGCGTGCGCCAGAACCAGGCGATCAGTGCGCGCAACAGCAATTGCTGGGCGAGGCTCATGCGCGCTTCCGGCGGCATTTCGAAGGAGCGGAACTCTACCAGGCCGAGCCGGCCGGTCGGGCCGTCGGGCGAGAACAATTTGTCGATGCAGATCTCGGTGCGGTGGGTGTTGCCAGTGACGTCGACCAGAATGTTGCGGAACAACCGATCGACCAGCCATGGCGGCACCCATTCGTGTTCGCCCGGCCGCGGCACATTGCCGACCGCGATTTCGAGCTCGTAGAGCAAGTCCTGGCGCGCCTCGTCGATGCGCGGCGCTTGGCTGGTCGGGCCGACGAACAGGCCGGAAAACAAATAGGACAGCGACGGCCGACGCAGCGCATAAAGCACCAGGCTCTTGAGCAGATCGGGCCGCCGCAGAAACGGACTGTCGGCGGCGTTGAGGCCGCCGAGCACGACGTGATTGCCGCCGCCGGTGCCGGTGTGCCGGCCGTCGAGCATGAACTTGTCGGTGCCGAGCCGAGATTGGTGCGCGTCCTGATAAACGCCGTATGTGATATCGACGGCTTCACGCCAGGATGTCGCCGGCTGGATATTGACCTCGATGACGCCGGGATCGGGCGTGACCTTGAGCACGTTGAGCCGCGGATCGGGCGGCGGCGCATAGCCTTCGATGTGGATGGGCAGGGCGAGTTCGGCCGCGGTCGCTTCAATGGTGGCGATCAGTTCGAGATAATCGTTGAGCGTTTCGACCGGTGGCATGAAAACGCACAATCGCCCGTCGCGCACCTCGACGCTCAGTGCAGTGCGCACCGGCAAGCCGGCATCGGCGGCGCGCGTGGACGCGCTCGGCGCCCGCTGCATGACCAAGGTCTCCGGTGCGAGCGGCGGCGAAGCGGCTTCGCCCCGCGCGCCGTGAAATACGCGCGGCCCGATCGGATGTGTGATGCGCGGATCCGATAGCGGCAGCCGTTCCGCGAACGGGTCGGCCGGTACCGGATGCGGATAATCAACCGCGTCAATATGGGGCAGCGATTGCAGCGGCAGTCGGAAGCCGAGCGGTGAATCGCCGGGGACCAGGAACAGACGGCCGCGGCGCGTCTGCCAGATCTCGCTCAGCCATCCCGGCTTCGCTTGCGCCGACCAGCGTTGCAGCGGCAGCACGAAGCCTTTGGGCGCGCCGAGATTGCTGTCGAATAATTTCAGGATGCGCGCGCGCTCGTGCGGGTCGTCGATCTTGGGATCGTTCGGATCGAAATTGTGCGGCAGCAGCCCTTGCTTGAGCATCCGGTCGACCGGATCTTCATAAATGGGCTGCACATAATCGGCCTCGACCCCGGCACGCGCGGCAATCCCTTGGGCGAGTTGCTGGGCGTCGTCGGTCGTCGCCTTGCGTTCGGGCGCCTCGCGTTCGATCAATCCCTCGTCGCGCCAGATCGGCACGCCGTCGCGGCGCCAATAAAGGGCAAAGGCCCAGCGTGGAATCGGCTCGCCTGGATACCATTTGCCTTGGCCGTAATGTAGTAGCCCACCCGGCGCGAAGCGGCTGCGCAGACGCCGGATCAGTTCATCAGCGCGCACGCGCTTCACCGGACCGAGCGCGTCGGTATTCCATTCCGCGGACTGATAATCGTCGATCGACACGAAAGTCGGCTCGCCGCCCATGGTCAGGCGCACGTCATGCTTCTTGAGATCGGCGTCGACTTTCTTGCCGAGCGCGTCGAGCGCGGTCCAAGCTTCGTCGGAAAATGGCGCCGTCACGCGCGGCCGCTCGGCAAGCCGTGTCACGCTCATGTCGAAAGCGAACGTAACCTCGGCCGGTTCGACCAAGCCGCTGATCGGCGCCGCCGAATGGTAATGCGGCGTGGCAGCGAGCGGGATGTGACCTTCGCCGCAAAGCAGTCCCGATGTTGCATCGAGACCGATCCAGCCTGCGCCCGGCAGATAGACTTCGGTCCAGGCATGCAGGTCGGTGAAATCAAACTCGGTACCGGCGGCGCCTTCAAGCGGCTTCACGTCGGGCCGCAGCTGGATCAGGTAGCCGGAGACANNGTCGGATCCAGGCCCACCCAGCCGGCTCCGGGCAGATACACCTCGCACCAGGCATGCAGGTCAGTGAAGTCGGCTGGCGGTCCCGAGGGGCCATCGAGGGACTTTACGTCTGCCACCAGCTGGATCAGGTAGCCGGAGACAAAGCGCGCCGGCAGGCCGATATGGCGCAGCAGCTGCACCATGAGCCACGCCGTATCGCGGCACGAGCCGGCGCCGGAGGCGAGCGTTTCCTCAGGCGTCTGCACGCCCGGCTCCATGCGGACGAGGTAGCGGATCATGCTCTGCAGGCGCTGATTGAGCTCGACCAGAAAATCGGTGGTGTTGCGCGGCTCGCGCGAGATCGAGCGCACCAAAGCCTGCAGTCGCGGACCGGCCGGTTCGGGCTCGGCATAGGCCGCGAGGTCCTCATGCAGGTCGGGCGCGTATTTGAACGGCCACTTCTCCGCATAGGGTTCGGTGAAGAAATCGAACGGATTGATCACCTCCATATCGGCGAGGAGATCGACGGTGATGGAGAATTCGGTGGTCTTTTCAGGAAAAACGAAGCGCGCCAGCCAATTGCCGTGCGGATCCTGCTGCCAGTTCACGAAATGCTGCTTCGGCGTCACCGTGAGCGAATAGCTTGGGATGCGGGTACGGCAGTGCGGCGCCGGCCGCAATCGTACGATCTGCGGCCCAAGCGCGATCGGCCGGTCGTAGGTGTAACGGGTGGCGTGGTGGAGCCCGACGAGGATCGACATGCTGCTACGCGTTACGACCGAATTTGCCACATAATTACGCAACTTTCATGCAATTTCCGGGCCCAATTCACCGACCACCGTGAAGCGGCTTAGCGGCTCCGGAGCGCTATCGTCGGATGGATTATGCCTTTATCGCCGGATGCGCCAGATTGTAATTTAGCCCGGCCGGCCGGGTGGAGTTACCCTTAGCCTCGGGCCCTGAAAACCTCGCGTCTGGGCCGGCTGCGGCCGAGATTAAGAGATTGAAACGTGGGAACTTTCTCGGCGGACGTGCGTTGCGTCGCGTGAGGGAGCTAGGATGACTGGTTTGGGGCCCAAGTCCGTCTTGCCAGCGTGCGATCTCGACGCTTTCGCCGGTATCGAGCAACGCGCGCTGGATGCCATTCCAACGGGCTTCTGCGTGTGCAGGGCCGATAGCGGCCTGGTCTGTTACAACCGGCGGGCCGTGCAACTATGGGGCCGCGCGCTGCCGCTCGGCGACCCGAGCTCCCAACACGGCTCAGCGTTTCGCCGCTATAGTCCCGATGGCGAACCGCTTCGCTTTGAGTCGACGCCGGTGGCGCGCGCCATGCGCACCGGCGAGCTGGTGATCGGCGCCGAGCTCGTCATCGAACGGCCCGACGGCTCGCGCGTCCCAGTGTTGATGAACGTGATGCCGCTCAAGGACGCATCCGGCCGCGTCGAGGGCGCCGTCTGCAGCTTTCAGGAACTGACCGAACGCAAGCGCGCTGAAGAAGCGTTGCGCGCGAGCGAGGCGGAATTGCAGTCCGTCATCAACCGTACGCCGTTCATGCTGGTGCGGTGCAGCCGCGAACTGCGTTATCTCTTCATCAGCGAGGCTTATGCGCACTTGGTAGGCTGTAGCCGCGACGAGGTCATCGGCAGGACCATCGCGGAAGTGCTCGGCGAAAAGGGCTTCAATACGCTGCGCCCCTATACCAATCAGGTGCTGCGCGGCGAGGCGGTCGAATTCGAATGCGAACTCGACTTCGCGAGAACCGGCCTGCGCCGTCTCGCCATTGCCTACCGCCCGGAGCTGGACGGGGATGGCAATGTCGGCGGCTGGATCGGCTCGCTGCTCGACATCACCGAGCAGAGAGCCGGCGAGCAAGCGCGCAGACAGCTCGCCAGCATCGTCGAATCCTCCGATGAAGTGATCATCAGTAAAAATCTCGACGGCGTCATCGTCAGCTGGAATCCCGCCGCGCAGCGGCTGTTCGGCTTTTCCGCCGAAGAGGTGATCGGTAAGCCGATCACGATCCTCATTCCGGCCGAACTGCGAGACGAAGAGCCGAGAATCCTCCAGCGTATCGGGCGCGGCGAGAGCATCGAACATTACGAGACCATACGCCGCTGCAAGGATGGCCGCCTGATCGATGTTTCGCTGACAGTATCGCCGGTCAGGGATGAACACGGCCGCATCGTCGGCGCCTCCAAGATCGGCCGCGACATTAGCGCACGCAAACGCGCCGAGGAGATCCTGGCGCGGCGGGCCGACGAGCAAGCCGCGCTTTATCGGTTTACCGACCGGCTTTATCGCGCGGCGTCGCTGGACGATATCTACGACGCCGCGCTCGATGCGATCATTGCTGCGATGCATTGTAGCCGGGCCGCGCTGCTGCGCTGCGACGATGGCGGGACGATGCGTTTTGTCGCTTGGCGCGGCTTGTCGGATCGCTACCGCAATGCCGTTGAAGGTCATTCGCCGTGGACGGCGGGTGAGGCCAATCCAGATCCGGTATGTCTGGCCGACATTGGCCGCGCCAATGTCGACGCGGCAATCGGCGCGGCGCTAAGGCTCGAGGGCATTAGCGCGCTTGCCTTCATTCCACTGATGGCCGAGGGCAGGCTGGTCGGCAAGTTCATGGCCTATTACGGGACGCCACGCGAATTTGCCCAGGAAGACATCAATCTGGCTTTGACGCTGGCGCGGCAACTCGGTTTCGGCATCGAACGCATGCGGGCGGAGGAGGCGCGCAGCGCCATCGAAACGGAACTCCGTAGCCTAAGCGAAAAACTGGAGCTCGAGGTCGAACGGCGCACGCTGGAGCGCGACCGCATCTGGAACGTCTCGGAAGATTTGCTCGCGGTCGCCAATTTCGAGGGCTATTTCGTCAGCTTGAACCCGGCCTGGACCCGATTGCTCGGCTGGACCGAGGACGAGATCAAGTCCATGCATGTAAACGATTTGCGCCATCCCGACGACGCGCAGAACGCCATCGCCGGCCGCGCGCAGCTGGCGCGGGGCGTGCAGACCGTACGCATGGAAAATCGCTTTCGCCACAAAGACGGTTCGTGGCGCTGGCTGCAATGGACCCTGACCGAGAATAACGGCTTGATCTATGTCGCCGGCCGCCACGTCACGGTGGAGAAGGAAGCGGCCGCGGCGCTGGAACGAGCGCAACGCCAAGCCGCGCATCTGCAGAAGATGGACGCCATCGGTCAGCTCACCGGCGGCATCGCNNGCCCACGACTTCAACAATCTGTTGATGATCGTCAGCGGCCACGCGCAGAGTTTGAAGAGACGTTTGAAAGACGCCAAGGATACGCGCGCTCTGGCGGCCATCGAAATGGCGGCGGCGCGCGGTGAAAACCTGACGCGGCAGCTGTTGTCGTTCTCGCGCACGCTGCCGCTGTCGCCGACGGTGATTGATCCGGCCGAGGCCGTCCACGCCATTCGCGACGTGCTGTCGGGCTCGATGCACGTCAATATCGAATTCCAGATCGACGTGCCGAACACGACCTGGCCGGTCCGTGTCGACAAGTCGGAGCTGGAGCTCGCCTTGGTCAATCTCGCCGTCAATGCGCGCGA
>PLTE01000402.1 GCA_003164375.1 Hyphomicrobiales bacterium
GGCCCCGCAGCGGCGATGGACAACACGAACGCAGCCGTCAGAAATTTCTTTGTCGAAAATTTTCTCGTCATGCCAGCCCCCGCAAGCATAGTTTGGCGTTACGACCTGAGCGAAATTGAACCACCGATGTCGGACGCTTCCGGATTGCACACGATCAATTAGCGTATCCGAGGTCGGCGACGGGCGCTATGGCATGGAGGACGCATCAAGGCGAAATTCGCACTTATCCCAGTGCGAAGCTAAAAGAGAGCCGGGCGTCCGCCGGCGCACAGAACGCCCCTCCCCGATATGGCGGCGCCTCACTAAATTTCATACATTAGACAATAAGATGCGTCTTGCCGGATTGTTGGTTGTGTTCGCTTTGGCGGCGGCGGTCGCGCGGGCCAACGCGCAGACGCCGGCTAATCCGTCCGACGACCATAGCCCATTACCACCGAAGCAAGGCGAGCCGGCGCCCAGCGATAAGCCAGCGGAAAAACCGTTGGCTCCGAACGCTCCTCCAACCACCGAGGACATCTGCCGCGCGCTCGAGCAAGACGCGGCGGAGAACCAAATCCCAGTGGAATTCTTCGCCCGCGTCATCTGGCAGGAGAGCCGCTTCAACGCCAGCGCGGTGAGCCGCAAAGGCGCACTGGGAATTGCGCAATTCATGCCGTCGACGGCGGATTATCGCGGGCTCATTGATCCGCTCGATCCCATCGAGGCGTTGAAGAATTCGGCGAGTTATCTGCACGACCTGAAAGTGCAATTCGGCAATCTCGGACTGGCGGCGGCGGCCTATAATGCCGGGCCCGGGCGCGTGGCCGCTTTTCTCGCCGCCAAAAAACCGCTGCCCGGCGAGACGCGCAATTACGTCGCCATCATCACCGGCTGGACGGCGGACGAGTGGGCTTCGCCCGCGCCGCCGCAGACACCGGAGACTACGATCCCGCAGGGCATACCGTGCACGCGGCTTGCCAATCTGATCCTGGCGCCGAAAGAAGAAGCGCAGCGCATCGCCGCATATGTACCGCGCTGGGGCATGCAGCTCACCGCCAATTGGTCGGAGAGCAAGGCCTGGGCGCTCTATCGCGATATTCAGAAACACTATGCGTCGCTGATCGGCGATCGCGAGCCGATCGTGATCCGCAGCCGCGGCATCGGCATGGGCAGTGCGTTGCGCTACAACATTCGCATCGGCGACGACGATCGCGGTTATCTGGAAAAATTCTGCAGCAAGCTGATCGCCGCCGGCGGCGCCTGCGTGGTGCTGCGGAATGACCGGGGGTAAGTCGTCATTCCGGGCTCGCGCTTTGCGCGCCCCGGAATGATGCCAAGACTACTCCGCCTTGCCGCCGATTTGCTTGAGCTTGGCGAACACCGCGTCGACATTGAGGTCGTCCGTGGGTTTTTGGCCCGCCGCGACGGGCTCGGGCTCTTCGATCTTCGGCGCGGTGGTGACGGAGGCGGGCAATAGCGTCGCGCCCTGCGCCTCGATCGGCACCGGCTTTTCCTTGGCCGCTTTCTGCACTTCGAGATCGAGGTCGATCTGCGAGCACAGCCCGAGCGTCACCGGATCGAGCGGCGTCAGATTGGCCGAGTTCCAGTGGCTGCGCTCGCGGATCGCATCGATGGTCGATTTGGTGGTGCCCACCAGCCGCATGATCTGGCTATCTTTGAGCTCGGCGTGATTGCGCACCAGCCACAGGATGGCGTTCGGCCGGTCCTGGCGCCGCGACACCGGCGTATAGCGCGGGCCTTTTTTCGGCTTGGCCTCGGGCAGGCGCACCTTCGGATCGGCGATGTGCAGGCGATAATTGGGATCGGCCTCGGCGGTGGCGATCTCTTCGCGGGTCAATTGCCCGGTGAGGATCGGATCGAGCCCCTTGATGCCTTGCGCGGCATCGCCATCGGCGATCGCTTTGACTTCAAGCGGATGCAGGTTGCAAAGCTGCGCGATCTGTTCGAACGACAGCGACGTATTGTCGACGAGCCACACGGCGGTCGCTTTCGGCATTAGGGGCGGGGTCGCCATTGTCTATCTCCAAAAACGGCTTGAGCGCCGGTAAATCTTCTCTGTGCTCCGCCCGCCCGTCGGGGCGAAGCCACTTACGTCATCAGGGATGACTGGAAAGCTGCCGGAATATAGGCGGCAGCCCGGTCCGGCGCAACAAAGTTCGGCCGCCGGGGGGCAGATTTCGCAGCCTGAGCAAGCCGCCGTATAATGTGCTAACCTCCTCAGTAACAAGGCCATTTTAGGGAAACCCGGGGGCTAAAGATGGCGGGAATGCTCGACGGAAAGGTTGCCGTGGTCACTGGTGCCGGGCGCGGCCTCGGCCGGGCGATGACTCTCGGATTGCTCGAGGCCGGCGCCCGCGTCGCCGCCGTGGAACTCGACGCTCCGGCGATCGAAGAGACCCAGGACGCCGCCGAAGATCGTGGTACTGGCGAGCGCTTGTTCGGCCTTATCGCCGACGTCGCCTGGGACGACAGCGGCCCGAAAATTCTGCGCGCCACCGTGGAGCGTTTCGGCCGGCTCGATATCGTGATCAACAACGCCGGCATCAGCACCGGACTGCTGCGCGGCGACGGCAAACCGGTCGGAAAATTGTGGGAGACCACGCCGGAGGAATTCCGCCGCGTCATCGCGGTCAATGTGGTTGCCCCGTTCCTGATCACGCGGGCGGTGCTGCCGACGCTGTTGGCGCAGCGCTGGGGCCGCATCATCAACGTCACCACCAGCCTCGATACGATGTGGAAGAGTTTCCTGCAGCCTTACGGCGGCTCGAAAGCGGCGAACGAGGCGCACCTCACGGCAATAGCGCACGAGCTCGACGGCAGTGGCGTGACCGCTAACGTGCTGGTGCCGGGGGGCGCGGCCGATACGCGCTTGGTGCCGGCGGCGGTGGCGCCCGACCGCGCGCAGCTGATCGCGCCCGAAGTCATGGTGCCGCCGCTCATCTGGCTCTGCTCGAACGGCTCCGACGGCGTCAACGGCCGCCGCTTCATCGCCGCGCGCTGGGACAAAAATCTCGCGGCTGCCGACGCGGCGATGAAAGCCGGCGCGCCGATGGCCTGGCAAGAGCTCGGCGGCGAGGCGATCCTGCCGGCCAGCATGCGGTGACGAAAACCCATGCTCCGCAAGCGCATCAAGCATACCGTCCGCGTGGTGGCGATCGGCGCGGTGTGGCTTTTTCTGCTGTGGGTCGGTTTTCTCGCGATGGATTATCAGGATGACCTCGTGCTCGGCGCCTACATCATTGCCGGCGCGACTGGTCTCGCGGCTTGTTTCGGCTGGTTCCTGCTGGACAAATGACGCAAGGAATTGACGCACGGACATGGCGCCCCGAAGAACATGGCTCCGAGAAGAACATGGCTCCCCGGCTGTCCAGCGGCACAGCATGCGTTGATCGGCCGGCGGAAATCGCGCTAGATGCGCGCCAAGTTCGCGGCCGATACATCTCGGTACAATGAAAATGGGGGAGACATCATGAAGCCCGGGGAGACGCCCGCCGCAACGCCTGCCGATAAAGTGTTCGATGTCGGCATCGATCAAAAGCTGCCCTACGATCAACTTTTGATTTTAGGCTTGCAGAATATTTTTGGCATGACCGGGATGTTCGTTTTTCCCGGCATACTCGGCCGCTCGTTCAATCTCGCGCCCGAGCAGATCGCTTACCTTTACGGCATGACGTTCCTGGTCTGCGGACTGGTCACCATCCTGCAGTCGGTGCTGCTGCTGCGCCTGCCGATCATCCAGGGCCCATACGCCGGCAGCTTCGCCAGCCTCTTGGCGGTGGGACATCTTCAAGGCGGTGGCCTCGGCGCCGCCTATGGCTCGTTCTTCATCGCGGCTCTAATCTGGTGCGCGCTCAGCCTTCCGGTGCGCGGCTTTTCCGTCATCGGCTTATTGTCGCGATTCCTGCGCGCGCCGATCATCGCCGGCATGATCGTCATTTTCATCATGATCCAGGTGTCGAACGTGGCCTTGCCGGGCTGGATCGGCCTGCCGCAAAGCCCGGGCTTCCCGGCGGTCAACTTCCTTGCCGGCGCGCTTGCGGTTGCCGTCGTGATCGCGGTCAGCCTGTGGGGCGGTAAATTCCGCCGCGCCGCGATTCTGATAGGCCTTGCCGTCGGCACCGTCGGTTACGCGCTGTTCCGCCCGGTGTCGCTTGCAGCGGTCGCCAATGCGCCGCTTCTGGTCGCGCCGCAATTGTTTCCGTTCGGCTATGCGGTGCAGAGCGACCTCGTCGTCGTTTTTTTGCTCGTGCTGTTGCCGGCGAGCGTCGGTTCGATGGCGCTTTATCAGATGGTCGGCAATTGGGGCGGCCAGAGCGTCAGTTCGGCGCGGATGTCGGAAGGCGTGTTTGCTATCGGGCTCGGCGGTGTGCTCGCCGGCCTGGTCGGCGGCTTCTCGACCATCGTTTATCCGGACAATATCGGCATGTTGCGCACGACGCGGGTCGGTTCGCGCTACGCCACGCTCGCCGCCGGCGCACTCTTGATCGTGCTCGGCGCTTCGATCAAATTCGACCTGTTGCTGGTGGTGGTGCCGTTGCCGGTGCTCTCAGCCGCGGCGACGCTGTTGTTCGGCATCGTCTTGATGCACGGCGTGCATATCCTGGCCAAGGTCGATTGGGACGACCGCAAATTCATCGTCGCAGGCCTTGCCATGCTGGTGGCGCTCGGTGGCATGTTCATGTCGCCGGAAGTGCTGGCCCAGATGCCGCTCCTGGTGCGCCTGATCGTGACGCAGCCGGTGATCTCCGGCGGCCTTTCGCTCGTCGTGCTGCATACGCTCTTGTGCGGCGCGCCGCCGAAGGAGGCGTGACGAGAGGTTGCGGTCATTCCGCCGCTTTCGCCGTCGCCCGCGCGTTGATCGCAGCCCAGACGCGGGCGGGCGTTGCCGGCATGTCGATGTGTTGGATGCCGAGCGGTTTTAGCGCGTCGAGGATGGCGGAGATGATGGCCGGCGGCGCGCCGGTGGCGCCGGCTTCGCCTGCGCCCTTGACGCCGAGCGGATTGGTCTTGGCCGGCACCTCGGTCAGTTCCGAGAGAAGGTCGGGAAAATCCTCGGCGCGCGGCATGGCGTAATCCTGAAAACTGCCGGTGACGAGCTGGCCGGCGCTATCGAAAATGATGGCCTCCATCAGCGCTTGCCCTGTGCCTTGCGCGACGCCGCCGTGGATCTGACCCTCGCACAGGAGCCTGTTCATCACCTTGCCGACGTCGTCGACCGCGGCGTAACGCGCGAGCGTGACAGTGCCGGTCTGCGGATCGATCTCGACCTCGCAGACGTGGCAGCCGTTCGGATAATTCGGCGGCTCGGCGGCAAAGGTGCCGGAGGCTTCCAGCCCGACATCGAATTGCGGCGGCAGCATCGCCGGGCGATAGAAGGCTTTTGCGACATTGGTCAGCGGCAGCGCGCGGTCGGTGCCGACGATGCGGAACGAACCGTCCTTGAATTCGAGGTCGCCTGCGGCGGCCTCCAGCATCATCGCCGCCATCGGCTTTGCCTTTTCGATAATGTTGTCGGCGGCCTTTTTGAGCGCATTGCCGCCGACCTGCATGCTGCGCGAGCCGTAAGTGCCGCGGCCGAACGGCACCGCGTCGGTGTCGCCTTGCACGAAGCGGATGTTTCCAAACGGCACGCCGAGCCATTCGGCCGCCATTTGCGCATAGACGGTCTCGTGACCCTGGCCATGCGAATGGGTGCCGGCGAGGATGGTGAGCATGCCGCTCGGGTCGAAGCGCAGCACCATGCGGTCGTTGAACACGGCGGCTTCTTCCAAGAAGTAAGCCAGACCGCGGCCGCGCAGTCTGCCGTCTTTCTTCGATGCCGCGGCGCGTTTGGCAAAACCGTTCCAGTCGGCGAGCTTGAGGCATTCGTCCATGACATGGACGAAGTCGCCGCTGTCGTAGGTGATGCCGGTCTGCACTTTGTGCGGCATCGCCGAGGCCGGAATGAAATTGCGCCGCCTGATCTCGACCGGGTCGACCCCGAGCACGCGCGCGGCGCGATCCATCAATTGTTCGATGAGAAAGGTCGCTTCCGGGCGTCCGGCGCCGCGATAGGGCGCGGTCGGAATGGCGTTGGTCAACACCGCGCGCGCCACGGCATGCACCGCCGGGATCTGATAGACGCCGGGCGACAGCCGGATGGCGAACAGCGGCACCACCATGGCGGCGCCGAACACATGCGAGCCCATCGCATGCAGCGAGTTAACGCGCAGGCCCAAAATCTTGCCGCGCTCGTCGAGCGCCAATTCGCCGGTGACGACCTGATCGCGGCCATGGGCGTCGCCAAGCAACGCCTCCGAGCGGGTCGCCGCCCATTTGACCGGCCGGCCGCCGACCCGGCGCGACGCCCACACCACGAGCGCGTCCTCCGGATAGCCGCCATGCTTCATGCCGAAGCCGCCGCCGACGTCGGGCGAGATGACGCGCAGTTTGGTTTCGGGGATTTTCAAAACCTGGCCGGCGACGGAGGAGCGGGTGCCGTGCGGGTTCTGCGAGGTCGAGTAGAGCGTATAGCTGTCGGACTCCGGATGGTAATGCCCGATCGCGGCGCGCGGCTCGATCGAATTGGCGGTGATGCGGGCGTTGTTGAGTTTCAGCGCGACGACGTGTTTGGCATTGGTGAAGGTCGAGTCGGTCAGGTCCTTGTTGCCCATCATCAAAGTGAAGGCGACATTGTTGGGGGCCTCGTCCCACACCGCCGGCGCGCCCGGCTTGACCGCGTCCTCGGCCGCGATCACCGCCGGCAGCGGCTCGTAGTCGATCTCGATCAATTCGGCGGCATTCCTTGCCTGCACCAGCGTTTCGGCGACGACGAACGCGATGCGTTCGCCGACCGCGCGCACTTTGCCGATCGCGAGGATGGAGAGCGGCGTGCGAAAGCCTTTGGGGCCGCCCATGTCTTCCGGCATCGGTGGGGCGAGAGGACCAAGCTTGTCGGCTTGCACATCGGCTCCCGTGAGCACGGCAAGCACGCCGCCGGCGGCTAATGCCTTCGCGGTGTCGATGCGCGCGATACGGGCATGCGCGTGCTGCGACATGACCACGATGCCATAGCACTGGTGCGGCAGGTCGAAGTCATCGACGTAGCGGCCGCGGCCGGTGATGAAGCGGGGATCCTCGACCCGCGGCACGGGCTGACCGATACCGAACTTTTGCACGGAGTTTCTCCCTGGCGTGTTCTTCACCCGCGCCGCTTCGCTTCGCGCGGCGGGATGATTTATACTGGCTATTCATGGCGATGAGAATGCACAGAACATTCGTCGCGGGGAGGACGCCCAACCATGCCAGCCCAGCCAACGTCAGCGCATTTCGATTACATCATCGTCGGCGCCGGTTCCGCCGGCTGCGTGCTCGCCAACAGGCTCTCCGCGTCGGGGCGCCATCGCGTGCTGCTGTTGGAAGCGGGCGGCCACGACCGCCATTTCTGGATTCATGTTCCGCTCGGCTTCGGCAAGCTGTTCGACAACGCCAAGGTCAACTGGCTCTATAAGTCGGAGCCGGAGCCCGAGCTCAACAACCGGCGGATCATCCAGCCGCGCGGCAAGGTGTTGGGCGGCTCGAGCTCGATCAACGGGCTGCTTTACATCCGCGGTCAGCACGAGGATTTCGATCACTGGCGCCAGCTCGGCAATGCCGGCTGGGGCTTTGCCGATGTGTTGCCTTTTTTCCGGCGCGCCGAGGACCAACAGCGCGGCGCCGACGAATTGCACGGCACCGGCGGGCCGCTGGCGGTCTCCGATGTCTGCGAGCCGCATCCGCTGTGCGAGGCCTTTATCGAAGCGGCGCAAGCCGCCGGCTTTCCGCGCAACGACGATTTCAACGGGCCGCGCCAGGAAGGTGCCGGCTATTTTCAATTGACCGCGAAGAACGGCCGGCGCTGGTCGACCGCGGTCGGCTATTTGCGGCAGGCGCGGCGGCGGCAAAATCTGGCGGTCGTGTCCGACGCGCTGGCGAGCCGCGTGTTGTTCGCCGGGCGGCGCGCCATCGGCGTGGAGTATCGCCGCGGCGAGGCGAACGCGACTGCGTATGCCGACGGCGAGGTCATCGTCGCCGGCGGCGCGTTCAACTCGCCGCAGCTCTTGCAGCTATCGGGTCTCGGACCTGCAAAAATATTGCGCGATCTCGGCATCGATGTGATCGCCGACATGCCCGGCGTCGGCGCCGATCTGCAGGACCATTTGCAGGTCCGCATGCAATACCGCTGCACCGAGCCGATCACCATGAACGACGTGATCAACAATTGGCGCCACCGCTACGGCGCGGGCCTGCGCTATTTCATGACGCGCAGGGGCCTGCTGACCATCGGCGCCGGCTATGCCGGCGCGTTCCTGCGCACGCGGCAGGAACTGGAAACGCCCGACGTGCAGATCCATTTTCTCATCTTCAGCGCCGACACCGCGGGCGCGTCGCTGCATGCCTTTCCCGGCTTTATGACGTCTGTCTGTCAATTGCGCCCCGAGAGCCGCGGTTTCGTGCGCATCAAGTCGAGCGATCCGCGCGTCGCGCCGGCGATCCAGCCACGTTATCTCACGAGCCGCACCGATTGCGACACCGTGGTCGCCGGCTTGAAGACGATGCGCCGGGTGATGAACCAGAAGGCGATGCGAAACTATATTGCCGAGGAGCGCGCGCCCGGCGAAGCGTGCCAAAGCGACGCCGATCTGTTGGCCTTCGCGCGCGACAACGGCACCACGGTCTATCATCCGACCTCGACCTGCCGCATGGGCTCCGATCCGAACGCCGTGGTCGACGAGCGCTTGCGCGTGCGCGGCTTCACAGGTTTGCGCGTCATCGACGCCTCGATCATGCCGACGGTGGTCTCCGGCAACACCAATGCGGCGGCGGTGATGATCGGCGAAAAGGGCGCGGATATGGTGCTTGAAGATGCGGGAGCGGGCGCGCCGGTGGCGATCTCGGCGTAAGGAAAGTTACGAAGCTCGCACGCGCGTGGTCGCGGCGCGATCGATCTCGCCAGCTTCGTCGATAACGACGCCATAATCGCCGCGCGCTTGCGCGAGAGTGATCAAACCATCGAGCACGTCGTCGCGCACGCGCTCGGGGTCCCGCGCGCGCGGATCGCCGAAGCCGCCGCCGCCGGGCAGTTCGAGCCGGATGGCATCGCGCGGCGGCACGGTCTGGCGGCCTTTGGGCCGGATCGGCCGGCCCGAGCGCAGCGTCACCGTGCCGGCTGAGCCGGACTTGCCGCCGTCGCGGCCGCGCGCCGGATTGTTGACGCGCTCGCAATTGCAAAGGAGCGCGATCGGGGTTGCGCCCGAGCCGCCGAGCTCGATCACTTGGCCGAGCCCGCCGCGCTGTTGGCCGGCGCCGCCGGAGCCGTCGCGGAATTCGCGCCGGTAGAACACGACAGGCGCCACGCTTTCGGTCGCCTCCACCGGGATAGTGCGCACGCCCGACGGAAACGCGGTCGCGCTCAGCCCGTCTTTTCCGGGCCGGGCGCCGGAGCCGCCGCAGTGAAAGATCACGGTCGAGAAATCCTGCAGCAAATTCGCGTCGGTGCCGGCTTCGACCTCGTCGACCAGCGAGCCGCCGCCGAAGATTTGCGGATTCCACAGCGAGGATGCGCCTTCCGCCGGCACGCCGCCGGCGATGACTTCGTGCAGGCAGCCGAACACGACGTCGGGCAGCATCTGGCCGACGGTATGGCGCGCCGCCACCGGCCATGGCCGCCGTGCATTGAGCACGCAGCCATCCGGCGCGGCGATGGTGATCGGCGCCAGCGAGCCGGCATTGTTGGGAACGTCCGGCGCCACCAGGCATTTGACGCCGAAGGCGGTGTAAGCGAGGCAATAATTATAGACCACGTTGATGCCGTAAGCCGACGCCGGCGAGGTGCCGGCGAAATCGACATGGATGCCCTGATCGCTGATCGTCAAAGCCGCGTTGAGGAGAAGCGGCTTGTCGTAGCCGTCAAGCGTCATGCTGTTGCGATAAGTGCCGTGCGGCAGGGCGCGAATGCGCGACAGCGTCGCCTCGCGCGAGGCCTCGACGATATTATCGCCGAGCCGGTCGAGATTGGCGATTTCGAACTCGTCCATCATCTCGACCAAGCGCCGGCTGCCTTCGTCGTTGCAGGCGGCGCAGGCATAGATGTCGCCCTCGACCTGCAGCGGCTCGCGCACATTGGCGCGCACCATGCGCAGCAGGTCTTCGTTCATGACGCCTTCGCGGGCGAGCGGCATGATCGGGATCGCCAAGCCTTCCTCGAACACCTGCCGCCCGTCGGGCCCCATGCCGAGCCCGCCGATATCGACGACGTGAATGGTGTTGGCGAACAAGCCTATCGCTTCGCCGCGGTAAAAGCTCGGCGTTACGACGGTAATGTCGTGCAGATGACCGGAGGTGAGCCAGGGATCGTTGGTGATGTAATGGTCGCCCGGCTTCATCGTCGCCAGCGGATAGACGTCGAGAAAATGTTTCACCGCATTGGCCATGGAATTGACGTGGCCCGGCGTGCCGGTGACGGCTTGGGCCAGCATTCTGCCGTGGCGGTCGAACACGCCCGCCGACAGATCGCCGGCCTCGCGCACGGACGTTGAAAACGCCGTGCGGATCATGCACTGCGCCTGCTCCTCGACCACCGCGATCAGGCGGTTCCACATGATCTGGCCATGGATTTGCGCCAGGGCTGCGTTGGGGAGGGCGGGCATGGGGCGATCCTAGGGTCCGGATTGCAATGTCGGCAAGAGCGGCGATCCCAATCGCCTAAAGGCTAGCCTGGCGCCTTCGAATTGGTCCGCATGCCGGACCTGCCGCATACGAGTCAACGTCACGGTATTTAATCCGTCAGCGACCGCCGGCGATCGACAGGAGGGCATGCGGGATGATCCGGGATTATTATTTCGCGGGCTTGGGCGCGTGCCGGTTCCACGGCATCGTGCCGAGCAGCCGCGCCATGCCGCAAAATCCGCTTACACCCGCGAACAGTAATCCGGCGCCAACTAGTCCGGATAGCGCGTAGAAGCCGGGCGACAGCAGCGCGCCGAGCGCGACGCCGAGCAAAATCAGACTGCCAGCGACGATTTGCACTTGGCGCATGATGTCGATGGGCTGGCTGCGGTCGAGCGTCACGGGGAGCCCCGCTTTTTTCCAGGCGTCCAGCCCGCCGTCGAGGATATAGGCTTGGCAATTCTGCGCCGCCGCAGCGAGCTTCGGAGCGTTTGCCTTGGTGCGCGCGCCGGAGCGGCAATGGAAAATGAGGGCGTCGTTATCGCCCCGCGTCGGGCGGGCGCGTTCGATGCCGCTCAGTGCGTAATTCTGGGCGCCCGGAATATGCTCGCGGGCGTATTCGTCGGACTCGCGGATATCGATCAGCACGGCGCCGGCGTGCATCAGCTCGTCGGCGCGCCGCGGCGAGATTGTTTGCAGGTCTGTCATGGTGTCCGTCCTGTTTCCGTGTCGGGTTAGGGGCAATAGATGCTTTTGAGCAGTGCGAGGATGCGCGCGGCATTGGGATCGCAGATGCGGTAGAAAACGGTCTGCGCCTCGCGCCTGGTCGCCAGCAGACCTTCCTCGCGCATCTTGGCGAGATGCTGCGACAGCGCCGACTGGCTCAGGCCGATCGCGTCGGCGAGGTTGTTCACCGACATTTCGTCAGCCATGGCCAGTTGGCACAGGATCAAGAGCCTGTTCTCGTTGGCAAGCAGCTTGAGAAGCCCTGCCGCGACGGAAGCCTTGCGCGCGAAGTCGACGATCCCCGTTTTTTGCGAGGGGCTAGCGCGTCGCAGGGCGCGTTGGGACATCGGCGCTTCTCCATAAATTAGCTATTGCTAAATTAATCAGTGCTAATATATAAGTCAAGCCCCGTGGCGGATGCCGGCAAGCGTGTCCTGTCGGATGTCAAGTGCCGCCGTCAACAAGGAGAACAACAATGCAGACCGATTGGCCGGGAATGACGGATCAACTTCGCCCGCAGTTGAAAAACCTCCATGGCGGCGCCCCCGCGGTCATGAAGGCGTTTTCCGCGATGGCTCAGGCGGTGCTGGAAGCGAAGGCGCTGAACACAAAAACGAAGGAGCTGTTGGCGCTGGGGATCGCCGTGGCGACCCGTTGCGACGATTGCATCGCCTTCCATGCCAAGGCCGCGATCGAGCAAGGCGCGTCGCAGGACGAGGTGCTGGAGACGCTTGGCATAGCGATCTATATGGGTGCTGGACCGAGCGTCATGTACGCCAGTCACGCCTTCGAAGCCTTCTCCCAGTTCACAGCGAAGAACAGCGCCAAGGCCGAAGCGCGCCAGACCGGGACTTAAAACTTCGCGCACGACCCTCAACGATTGCGTCCAAAGGATGCTGCGGTCTCGAGCGAACCGACATGTCTCGTGATGACCGGCGGCGCCCGACGACGCGCCGTCGGGCGAGGGAACCGTACAGGGATGAGCCGGCGCTCGTCTGCCTTGAAGCCTGAATCAAACGGCTTCGCGACGGACGAGCGCGATATAACCGAACTCATCGATCGTCGCGTCGAACAGCGGACTAACAACAGTCGACGTGTCGTCCTCGGCGATCACGGCCGGGCCGGCGATGCGGGCGCCCGGCGCGAGATCGGCGCGCCAATAGATCGGCACGTTTTGGAACTCGCCGGCCTGCGGATCGAACACCGGCCGATGCGCGCGCGGCTTCGCTTCATGCGGTTTGGTTCCGATCGCCGCGCCGAGTTCGCCTTCGGCCGGAGCGCTCACCGCGATCACCCAGCTCAGAATCTCGATCTCGACGCCGGGAATCGGCCGGCTGTAGAGCCGGCGATAGGCGTCTTCGAACAACGCGGTGATTGTCGCGCGATCCGCCGCGGTGAAGTCGCGCACCGGAAGCTCGACCGCGATCTCGTGGCCTTGGCCGCGATAGCGCATGAAGGCCGATCGCCGCTCGGTGAGCGGGGCGTCTGGCGCGCCGCGGCGCACGATCTCTTCGGCCTCGGCGCGCATTTGCGCGAACAGGCGATTGGCTGCCGCGGCATCGAAGCTTGAAAGGCGCATCAGCCGGCCGCGCACGATCTCGTAGGCGACCGGAGCGCGCAGCAGGCCAACGGCGGAGCCGACGCCGGCGTTGATCGGAATGATGACGCGGGAGATGTTGAGCTTGGCGGCGACGCGCGCGGCGTGGAGCGGCGCCGCGCCGCCGAAGGCGATCAGTGTGCGCGGCCGCAAATCCTTGCCGCTTTCGATGGCGTGCACCCGCGCCGCATTCGCCATGTTCTCATCGACCATTTCGCTGATGCCAAGGGCTGCGTGCTCGACGGCGAGGTTGAGCTTGCCGCCGATCCGCTCGGCGATGGCGCGTTTGGCGGCGTCGGCGTCAAGCATCATCTTGCCGCCGGAAAATGTCGCCGGATCGATCCGCCCGAGCGCCACATCGGCATCGGTCACGGTCGGCTCGCCGCCGCCGCGCTGGTAGCACACCGGGCCGGGCTCCGAGCCCGCGCTGCGCGGACCGACGGCGATGCGTCCGAGCGAGTCGATGCCGGCAATCGAGCCGCCGCCGGCGCCGATCTCCACCATCTCGATCACCGGAATGCGCAACGGCAGCCCTGAGCCTTTGACGAAGCGATAGATACGCGCCACTTCGAACATCCGCGCGGTCTGGGCGCGGGCTTTGTCGATGAAACAGATTTTCGCGGTGGTGCCGCCCATGTCGAAGGACACGACCTGGTCGAGGCCGTGCTGGCGGGCGATGCAGGCGGCAAAGATGGCGCCGCCGGCGGGGCCGGATTCGACCAGCCGCACCGGAAAGCGGATGGCGGTCTCGGTCGTGGTGATGCCGCCGCCCGACGTCATCAGCAGCATCGGACAGCGAAAGCCGGCTTGCTTAAGCTCGCGCTCGAGCTTGGTCACATAGCTGCCGATCAGCGGCTGCAGGTAAGCGTTGGCGCAAGCGGTCGAGAAGCGCTCATATTCGCGCATTTCCGGCGAGACTTCCGAGGACAGCGTGACGGCGAGATCGGGCAGCCGGCGCGCGACGGCCTCGGCTGTCCGCTGCTCGTGATCCGGATTGGTGAAGCTGTGCAAGAACCCGATCGCCACCGCCTCGACGTTCTGGGCGGCGAGCGTGTCGATCGCGCGGGCGACGCTGTCGTTATCGAGCGGCACCAGCACCTCGCCCTGGGCGTCGATGCGTTCGCGGATCGGTAGGCGCAAACGGCGCGGCACCAAGGGCGGCGGCAGATCGATATTGACGTCGTATTGCTCGAAGCGGTTTTCGTGACGGATCTCTATCGTGTCGCGAAAGCCGTCGGTGGTCAGAAGCGCGGTCTTGGCGCCCTTGCGTTCGATCAGCGCATTGGTGGCAAGCGTGGTGCCATGAATGATCAGGCGCACATCGCCGGGCGCGATGCCCGCCTCGGCGATGACCGCGCGCACGATCGCAAGCACCGCTCGTTCGGGCGCCTGCGGCGTGGTCAGGCCCTTCGCCGTGTAGCGCCGATCGTCCACTTCCAACGCGACATCGGTGAACGTGCCGCCGATGTCGACGCCGAGCCGGATTGCGGGGGATGATGTCACGCGAGAACGCTCTGGCTACCCGGACGGACGCGACGGGGAAATCGCGTCGCCTAGCGTTCTTTATAATGGCTTCCCGCTCGCGCCGCGAGCGTGCCGATCGCGTTGACCGGCGCTAGGCCGTGCGGCGTTGCACTGGCGCGGCAGCGATTTCGGCAGCCGGCCGCCTGTCATTGAGCATTTGGACCAAAGCTTTCGTGCTCGGACTTTTCCGGCGCGCTTTGGCCGGGCGCAAGGCCGCCATCAGGACCAGGTCGACCCAGGCGCCGCCGATGAACGACGCCTTGCGCAACACCCCTTCTTTCTTGAAGCCGATGGCTTTGTAGGCCGCGATGGCGCGGTGGTTATGCTTGAAGACGACCAATTGGACGCGGTTGAGATTGAGGTGGTTCCAGCAAAATTCCACCGCCAGGCCCAAAGCCTCCTTGCCGCAGCCCTGGCCGCGATTGCTCTCCGCGCCGATCCTGATGCCAAGCTCGGCCGAGCGGTGCACCGGGTTGATGCCGCCGATCTGCACGTAGCCGATGATGGTCGGGTCGGCGGTTTTGCGGATGGCGAAAAATACTTTCGTCGCATCTTTGCCCAGCGCGTTCCACCATAGCTGATGCGTCATCATGTCGACCGGCCGATAGGCGAAGTCGAGTTGCGCCGCGGCAACGTCGTTGGCCCAGCAGAACAGCGGCGCGAAGTCCTCGGGGACGAACGGGCCGATCGAAATGCGGCTGGCCGTTAGCATGGATCGGTTCGCGCGTTTTGGCGGCTTAGCCGTGACCGAGTGCCTTGAACTTGCGTGGCTTCTGGATCTGCTTTGTTTGGATCGGCACGCAGCCGTTGCCACCGCACACCACTGTCGCCAGCCGGATCGGGGCGGCAGCCGCGGGCGCAGTCGCAGGCGTCGACGGCGTGGCCGTCGTCATCGCCTCGGCTTGCTCCGCAATCATTGCGCCGGCCAGAATCGCCGCCGTAGCGAGCGTCGCAAGTAAAGCTTTATGCATCGGATGTCTCCTTCAGGTTTGCGATGCTCGCGGGCGAGGGCGCGTGAGCGTAGTGAAGTTCGGCCAACAGCGGCTCGAGGAATTTTTCGTATCTGCGCCAGCGTCCCACCGCGCTCTGGTAAAGCGGCTGCCTAACCTGGGTGGCGCTGGCGGTGCGCACGACGCGGTCGGTGCGGTGAAAATCGAGGCAGCGGGGATCCCAAGCAAGCCCGCACTGGGCGATGATGCGCCGGGCAACGCCTTCCAGATCGCCGACCAGATCCTCGTAATGCACGTCGACGATGCGTCCAGGCGGCAGCACGCGACGCCAATGCGCCATCAAAGCCTGATAGTGCCGGTAATAGCGACCGAGTTCGGCAAGATCGTAGCTCTGCGCCTGATTGGTGAACAGGATCGAAAAGCATGACACGCAGGTGTCGAGTGGATTGCGCACCGCATGAATGATGGTGGCATTCGGCAATGCCAGGTGAATGAGCCCGGCAAACAGAAAATTACCCGGCATTTTGTCGACGATGCGCGAGGCAGCCGGCGCCCGTTGCGCGATCTGCTCGACATAGGACGCGCCCAGCGTGCGGAAGTGCTCGGCGGACATGCGGAGCGCCATATCCGGAAACGACGGTGATTCCGGCAAGGCTGCGCCAAGGGCGCCGGTCGTGCGATCGAACACCGTGAGTTCGCCGGCACCGTGGATCGCGGAATGGCTCGCCAGGATTTGTTCGATCAGCGAGGTGCCCGAACGCGGCATGCCGATGATGAACACCGGACGCGGCGATGGCGAGCCCGCACCTTGACGCTTGGCGATAAAGTCGGCGCTGAACAGCTCGCGGACGCGGTCCATGCGGGCGAGTGTTGCCGCTTCGTCATAGGCGATGTGCTCGCGCTTGAGCCGGTTGCCGGCCAGTAATTGCGCAAATGCGGCGTCGGCGTTGCCGGTGTCTTGATAGGCGCAGGCCAAGGCAAAATGCAGGTGGACAAGGTCTTGCGCGCTCAGCGATGCGCGATCGCGTTGCAAAGTCTCGAGCGCCTTGAGATAGCGGTCGCCGGCCTCGAACGGTCTGACCGTGGCCAGATTTTCGTAATAAGAGGTGTTGCGCGGGGCGAGACGGATCGCGCGTTTCGCGGCGCGCCGGGCTTGGTCCAGTCGTCCACGCTCTTTTAATATCAGGCCGAGGTTGTGATGGGCGCCGGCCAAGCCTGAGTTGACCGCGATGGCGCGGCGGAACTTGGCTTCCGCTTCATCAAACCGGTCCAACTGCAACAGCGCGGCGCCCCAGTTGCACAATGCCTGTGCGTAATCAGGCTTGAGCTCGATCGCGCGCCGATATTCACCGATGGCGCTCTCCGGCTTGCCAAGCTCGGCAAGCGCGTGACCGAGATTGTTGCGGATGACCGGCATATCCGGTTTGAGCGTCAGCATGCGCTCGTAGCGTTCGATCGCCGCGGCCAAACGTCCTTCGCCGTGGTGCGCAAAGGCCTCATTGCAAAGCGCAAGCAATGTGTCGACGAGTGCGACACCGGGGGAATTGGCTGGAAGTGCATCCCAGCGCGGAAGCAGCAGGGAATTGGCCGCAGCGGGGTCCCAGCCGGCGAGACCGGCTGGCTGCGGATTCGAGCGGGCGGAATAATGGGATTTGGGCACAGGGTTGTCCGATTCAGTGCCTGCTCGTTCGTCGGCAAGCTAACGACGCCCCTGTTGGCTCGATAACGATTTATGGTGAATGAAGGGTTAATAGCCGGAGTGGGGAAGCTTCCAGGCGACCGTTGCGCACCCCTCGGTGCCGGTGCATCATTGCCGGGTGCAATTCCAAGTTCCTTGCCTAAATTGCTTGCCAAAGTTCTCCACCACGTCGCAAGCCGGGAGCGACCCCCATGCACGATATCGTCATTCGCGGCGGCACCATCATCGACGGCAGCGGTAATCCTTCCTTCAGCGGCGACATCGCCATTGAGGGCGGCCGCATTGCCGCGGTCGGCGGCAAACAGGGCCCCGCCCGGCGCGATATCGACGCCGCGGGCCTGTTGGTGACGCCCGGCTGGGTCGACGTCCACACCCATTATGACGGGCAGGCGATGTGGGACCAGCTGTTGGCGCCGTCGTGCTGGCATGGCGTCACCACGGTGATGTTCGGCAATTGCGGTGTCGGTTTTGCGCCGGTGAAGAAGCATCATCGCGGCGCGCTGATGGATCTGATGGAGGGCGTCGAGGAGATTCCCAATCCGGTGCTGGCCGCCGGCCTGACCTGGGAATGGGAGACGTTTCCCGAGTTCATGGACGCGCTGGAGCGCCGGCCGCGCGCGATCGATATCGCGGCCCAAGCCGCCCATCTGCCGCTGCGCGTCTACGTCATGGGCGACCGCGCGGTGCGGCGCGAAGCCGCGACCGCAGACGACATCGCCGAAATGCGACGTTTGACGATCGAGGCGTTGCAGTCGGGCGCCTTCGGCTTCACCACCTCGCGCACCGATTCGCACAAGACGCCCGGCGGCGAATTGGTGCCGTCGCGCAATGCCGATGCCGATGAACTCGTCGGTATCGGCTCAGCCCTCGGCGCGGTTGGCTCAGGCGCCTTCGGCATGAACTCCGATTTCGACGACGAGGATTACGAGCTCGCCTGGATGACCAAGCTTGCCCGGCAGACCGGCCGGCCGATCTGGTTCCTGCTCACCGACCGCTATGAGGATCCGCAGCGCTGGCGGCGGCTCCTGAAGGCGACGCATGCCGCGCGCGCCGAAGGTCTGTCGCTGACCGCGCAGATCGCCGGCCGGCCGATCGGCGTGATGATGGGCGTCGGTACCGCTCTCAATCCATTCACGGTGCGGCCTAGCTATAAAGCGATCGAAAACCTGCCGATCGAGGAACAGCGGGCACGCCTGCGCGATCCGCAGCTGCGGCGTCGGATTCTCGCCGAAAAGCCGTCCGCGGCGGAAGTGTCGAAGCTCGCGCAATTCCGCCAGCTCGTCACCAGCCGCTTCGACAAATTCTTCGTCATGGGCAATCCGCCGGACTACGAGCCGGCGCCGGAGAAGAGCGTCGCCGCCATCGCCGCGCGCGAAGGCCGCTCGCCCGACGAGGTGGCCTACGACTACATACTCGGCGAGGCGCAGTACCTTTACTTCCCGGTGGTGAACTACACCGTCGGCGATCACGAGCCGATCCGCGAAATGCTCAACGATCCGGCCTGTCTGTTGGGTTTGAGCGACGGCGGCGCGCACTGCACCTCGATCGTCGATGCCGGCGTGCCGACTTTCATGCTGATGCATTGGGGCCGCGACCGCAGCCGCGGACCGCGGCTGCCGCTCGAACATCTGGTCAAGCGTCAGGCCTCAGAGACCGCCGACTTTTTCGGGCTCACCGATCGCGGCCGGCTCGCTCAGGGCCTGCGCGCCGACGTCAATCTCATCGACTTCGACGGTCTCACCGTGCAGAAGCCCGAACTGGTCCACGATATGCCGGCCGGCGGCCGGCGCTTCGTGCAACGCGTTAAGGGCTACGAAGCGACGCTGGTCGCCGGCGAACCGATTTTCGAGCGCGGCGAGCATACCGGCGCGCTGCCGGGTCGCCTCGTTCGCGCCGGCCGCAATGGCGGAGCCAAGTTCGCGCATAGTCCCAAGTTCGCGCACAATCCCTTGGCGGCGGCGGAATAGCCGGCTAGGAACGGCGTCAAGCCGAATTGGCTCAACATAACGAGCGCCGCTCAAGGCCTCGCAATGAGCGGGAAGGAAACGCAATGGCCGCGGCCGGGGTTGACGTCATCGATCTGATCGACCGCCATCCGGTCACGGGCTTTCAGATCGGGGTGCTCATACTCTGCATGCTGGTGGCGGCGCTGGACGGCTTCGACACCCAGGCGATCGGCTATACGGCGCCCGCCATCGCCGCCGTGATCCATTTGCCGCTGCCGCAGTTCGGCCAGGTCGGCTCGGCAGGCCTCCTCGGTGCTGCGATCGGCGCGCTGTCGTTCGGGCCGCTCGCCGATCTGTTCGGCCGCAAGTGGTTCATGATTATCGCCATGGTCGTGTTCGCGATCTTCAGCTACCTGACATCGCAATCGACCTCGCTCGGCGAATTGCTGAGCTATCGTTTTTTCGCCGGGCTCGGGCTCGGCGGCGTGACGCCGGCGTTCCTGGCGATGGGGGCTGAGCTCGCGCCAAAGCGCCTGCGCAGCGTGTTCGTCACCGTGCTGTTCGCGTCGTTTCCCGGCGGCGGGCTGATAGGGTCGCTGACCAGCGCCTGGGTCATCCCCACCTTCGGCTGGCAATCGGTGTTCTATATCGGCGCCGTCGCGCCGCTCCTGATCGCGGCCATTCTCGCGATCTGGCTGCCCGAATCCGTACGCTTTCTGCTGGCGCGCAATATCCGGCAGGACGACGTGCGGCGCACGCTGGAGCGCATTATGCCGGGAGCGGTACCTGCCGGCGTCATGCTGGTCGCGCCGCCCGATCCGGCGCGCGAGGGCGTTCCGGTCAAGCATCTGTTCATGGAAGGCCGCGCCATCCCCACCGTGCTGCTCTGGGTGCCGTTCTTTATGGTGTTCATGATCCTGCTCACCGTGACGTTCTGGACGCCGGCGGTGCTGCATTCGGTCGGCTTCTCGCTGTCGGCAGCAGCGCTGATCATCGGCTTGAACAATCTCGGCAGCGTCACCGCCAGCGCCATGTCGGGCTGGCTGGTCAATCGCGGCGGCGCGTTCCGGGTTCTGATTCCGGGCTTCATCCTCGGCGGCTTGAGTCTGGCGTGGTTCGGCCAGGCGACCTCGTCGGTGGTGACGCTGGGCGCCGCTTCGTTTCTCGCCGGGTTCTTTGTCGGCGGCACCGGCACAGGCCTGATCGCGGTGGCGGCGGGCATGTATCCGACTTCGATCCGCTCCACCGGCATCGGCTGGGCCGTGGGCATAGGACGGGTCGGTCAGTTTGTTGGACCGGTGCTGATCGGAGTTCTGGTCGGATGGGGCTACACCGTCGGCGGAATTTTCTATGCCGCCGCGGTGCCGAGTTTCATCGGCGCCTTGTTTTTGGTTTTTCTGATGTGGGCGCGTCCGAAGATGGAGGCCGATGATACCGAAGCCGCGGCGCCGTTCGAATCGGCCGAAATTCCGAGGAAAATCGCGGCCGGCCGTTAAAGCTAGAGCATGATCTTATCCGAAAACCGGATTCCACACCCGGATCAAGTCCGGGGGCGGGCATTTTCGGGATCGTGCTCTACTGCACCGATACATTGGCCTGCGCGGCGACGGCTTTCCACAAGGCGATATCTTGTTTGATGAAAGCGGCGAACTGTTGCGGCGTGTCGCCGACGATTTGGATCGCTTGCGCGACGATCAGCGCCTTGGTCGGCGGATCGTCGAGCGCGGCGACGATCTGATCGTGCAATTTGTTAATGATCGGCTGCGGCGTGGCGGCCGGCGCTAAAATGCCGTGCCAGCCGATGGCCTGGAATCCGGGATAACCGCTTTCGGCGATCGTCGGCACATCGGGCGCGACCGGGGAACGTTCCTTCGTGGTCACCGCCAGCGCGCGCAAGGTTCCGGCCCGTAAGTGCGGCAGCGCCGAGACCGGATCGGCGAACACCATGGTCAGTTGTCCGGCGAGCAGATCGGCGACTGCGAGCGCGGTGCCGCGATAAGGCACATGAACCATTTTCAGTCCGGCGCGGCTTGAAAGCAGTTCGGTGACGAGTTGGTTCGACGAGCCGATGCCGGTGGTCCCGTAGTTGAATTCGCCCGGTTTCGCCTTCACCGTCGCGATAAAATCTTCAAAGCTTTTGGCCGGAAGCTTGGCGTTGACGACGAGGAGATACGGATAGTCCGAGGTCATGGTGATCGGCGCGAAGTCCTTTTCCGGATCATAAGGCAATTCCTTGTAAACGCCGGGATTGATCGAGATCGGGCCCGATTGGCCAAGCAGAAGCGTGTAGCCGTCGGGGTCTGCTTTGCGCACCCCCTCGGTGCCGATGATCGCGCCGGCGCCGGTTCTGTTCTCGATTACGACCGGCTGGCCGATCGTTTCGCTGACGCGCTTGCCGATGATGCGGGCGACGGCGTCCGCAGCGCCGCCGGGAGCAAACGGCACGATCAGCTTGATCGGATGCGACGGGTAATCGTCGGCCTGGGCACGGACAGCGGCGAACGGCGCCGCGATGGTCAGGATCATGGCCAAACACGTCCCGGCTTTTGTCATAATCCCCCCTGTTGCGTTTGTTTGCTGGCGTCCGGCTCTAGGTGTCCGGTTCCTAGAATCTGTTGGCCGGCATTTGCTTGCTGGCATCCTTGCACTTTTGCGCCGGGCGGTCGATGCTTGCCGGCAATAAACGAGGACGACGATGCTGCACAATCCTGGTGTGACCGAGACATTAGCCCAGCTGGTGGTGGGCACGCGGTGGGACGACCTGCCGGCGCCGGTTTCGCATCAGGCCAAGCGCTCGGCGATGAATTTCTTCGCCGTCGCATTGACCGGCTGCCGTTCCGCGCCGGTCGAAATCGCGTTGCAAACGTTGGCGCCGTTTTCCGGCGGTAAGCAGTCAACCATTATCGGCAGGCGCGAGCGCATCGACGCTTTGAACGCGGCATTCCTCAACGCGGCCGGCGCCAACGTGCTCGACTTTTGCGACACCCATGTGCCGACCGCCATCCATCCGACCGCGCCGGTGGCGCCGGCCCTTTTGGCGCTTGCCGAGCTTAAGCCCGTGAGCGGCCGCGATTTTCTGCTCGCATTGGTGCTCGGCCATGAGATCGAGTGCCGCATTGGGCTGGCGATGTCGCCTGGCCACTACAACAAAGGCTGGCACATCACGTCGACCTGCGGCGTGTTCGGCGCGGCCGCCGCGAGCGGCAAGTTGTTGGGTCTTGATGCCGTGCAGATGGTGTGGGCGCTCGGCGCGGCGGCGGCGCAGTCGGCCGGTCTGTGCGAATGTCTCGGCACCGCGGCAAAAAGCGCAAGCGTCGGCAATGCCGCGCGCAACGGGCTGTGGTCGTCGCTGTTGGCGGCGAAGAATTTCGACGGACCGCCCGAGCCGCTCACCGGCGCGCAGGGTTATTACAACGCCATGACCGAGCCGCCGCAATTGTCGGTCCTCACCGACGGCCTCGGCGAAACCTGGGAGATCATGGCGACGGCCTATAAGCCCTATCCGTGCGGCTTTGTGATTCATCCCGTGCTCGATTGCGTGCTCGATTGGCGGCGCGAATATCCCGCGGCCGTTGTCGAGAAAGTCGTGGTGACCGGCAATCCGCTGCTGGCGGCACGCACCGACCGGCCGAATATTTCGACCGGGCGCGAGTCGCAGGTCTCTACGCAACACGCGGTCGCCGCCGCTTTAGTGACCGGCCAAGCCGGCGTCGCGCAGTTCACCGACGCCTGCGTGAATGATCCGGCGGTCTTGGCGCTGCGCGGCAAAGTCGGCGTGGTGCGGGATGGGCGTTATGCGACCACTGCCGCCGAGGTCGCGATCGCGACCGCGGACGGCGTGATCCACAAGCTTTCGCAGCCGGCGGCACGCGGCAGCGAAGCCAACCCGATGAGCGACAAGGATATCGAAGCGAAATTGCGCGTGGCGGCCGCGGATGCAATTCCGGGCAACGACATATCGTCGTTGATCGACGCCATTTGGACGCTGGACCGGAGCCGCGATATCTCCAAGCTGGCCGCGCTTACCGTGCCGCACGCCTAGCTTTGGTTACCCACCGGGAAGCCGACGCGAGCGCCGGCCACCCGATGGAAGTCGTTACTTCTGCTGGGTGCTTTTGGTATTCGCCGTCTGGGAATGCGTATTGGCATTCTGCGCGTGCTGCTGGGCTTGGGTGGCGTGTTCCTTGCCCTTGGTGTTGTCGTTCCGGCCGTAATTTTCAGCGGCGGCCCGGTGGGACTTCGCTGCGGATTCGTGATGTTCGGCTGCCTTGTTGTGTGCGTCTTTCATTTTAGCTTCTCATGTTGGCCGGCAAATTCCGGCGGAAGATGATATGGCCTCAATAGTGGCGGTATGGCGCGGCAACGGTGTCTTTAGTAAGTGACGCTGGGAACGTGACAAAATCGCTCGAACCGTTGATTACAAATAGGCCCAAATTGGGCATGCAATTGTGCCGCACGGCGGCATCACTAGACACATTCACAAGACGCAATAACAAGACGGAATGACAAGGCGTATGGCTCCTCCACTTCTTCAACTCAAGAATATCGCGCTCACTTTCGGTGGCACCCCGCTGTTGACGAGCGCGGAGCTGTCGGTCTCTCCCGGCGAGCGGGTGTCGCTGGTCGGGCGCAACGGCTCGGGCAAGTCGACGCTGTTGAAAATAGCCGCTGGAATTGTCGAGCCGGATCGCGGCACGGTTTTCGTGCAGCCCGGGGCGCTGGTGCGTTATTTGCCGCAGGAGCCGGATTTCGCAGGCTTCGCATCGACCCTCGCTTATGTCGCGGCCGGCCTGCGGCGAGCCGATGACAACCGTGCCGATGACAGCCATACGGATGGCCATACGGATAACCATGCAGATAGCCATGCCGCGCGCTCGCTCCTGGAGCAACTCGGCCTCAGCGGAGAGGAGCATCCGGAAAATCTCTCCGGCGGCGAGGCGCGCCGCGCCGCGCTTGCGCGTGTGCTGGCGCCGGACCCCGACATCCTTCTCCTCGACGAGCCGACCAATCATCTCGACCTGACGACGATCGAATGGCTGGAGCGCGATCTCGGTTCGCGCCGCACCGCGATGGTGATCATCAGCCACGATCGGCGCTTCCTCTCGACGCTGTCGCGCTCCACGGTCTGGCTCGATCGCGGGCTGACGCGGCGGCTCGAGCGCGGCTTTGCTTTTTTCGAAGAATGGCGCGACGCGGTGCTTGAGGAAGAGGAACGCGATCAGCACAAGCTCGATCGCAAAATCGTCGCCGAGGAGCACTGGATGCGCTATGGCGTCACCGGCCGGCGCAAGCGCAACATGCGCCGGGTCGGGGAATTGCAGGCGTTGCGGGAGCGCCGCCGCGGCTATCGCGCCACGGCCGGCAACGCCACCATCACCGCCGGCGCGGCGGCGCCGTCGGGCGCGCTGGTGATCGAGGCCAAAGGCATCGGCAAGAGCTACGGCGGCCGCCCGATTGTGCGCGATTTCTCGATCCGCATCGCGCGCGGTGACCGCATCGGCATCGTCGGGCCGAATGGCTCAGGCAAGACCACGCTGATCGACATGTTGACCGGGACGCTGGCGCCGGACACCGGCTCGGTACGGCTTGGCTCGACGCTCGCTATCGCGACGCTCAATCAGCATCGCGACAGTCTCGATCCCAACGTCACCGTCGCCGACGCCTTGACCGGCGGTGCCGGCGATACCGTCATGGTCAATGGCAAGGCCAAGCACGTCATCGGCTATATGCGAGACTTTCTGTTTTCGAGCGAACAAGCGCGCACGCCGCTCGGCAAGCTGTCGGGCGGCGAACGCGGCCGTCTCATGCTGGCCCAGGCGCTCGCCAAGCCGTCGAATCTTCTGGTGCTCGACGAGCCGACCAACGATCTCGATATGGAGACATTGGACGTGCTGGAAGACATGCTGGCCGAATATCCGGGCACGGTTCTCCTCATCAGCCACGATCGCGATTTTCTCGATCGTCTGGTCTCAGCCGTGCTGGTGCCGGAGGGCGACGGGCGCTGGGGCGAATATGCCGGGGGCTATAGCGACATGCTGGCGCAGCGCGGCGCCGACCTGACGCGGCAAGCGCCTAAGCAGACCGCCGAAAAACCGGCGAAGCAATCCGGGTCTGTCGCTGCCCAGCCGCAGCCGCCGAAGCGGCGGCTTCTATTCAAGGACAAGCACGCGCTCGAAACGCTGCCGAAGACCATCGCCAAGCTGCAGACCGAAATGAAAGCGCTGCAGGCAAAACTCGACGACCCGCAATTCTACGCGCGCGACCGCGCCGCATTCGAAAAAGTCACCGCCGCGATCGGCGAACTGCAGCGCCAAATTGCGGCCGCCGAGGAGCAATGGCTGGAGCTTGAAATGCTGCGCGAGGAAATTGCCGGTGGCTGAAAGGTCGGCCGCATTGAGCGGGCTTATTTGGCCGGGTTGCGCCGGTGAATGTCCTTTACGTCGGTAAACTTAATTCCGGGATTGTGCTCGCCGGTATATTCGAGGTCAAACGCGCTGCGCGCCAGGAAGACGAGATCGCCGTCGAAATCCTCGGCGATGGCCGAGGGGTAGCTCTTGGCGAACTGATCGAGCGTCTTGCGGTCGTCGGCCTCGATCCAGCGCGCCAGATGAAATTCCGCCGCGCTCCAATCGATGGCGAGCCCATATTCGGCCGCCAGCCGCGCGCGGAGCACGTCGAGTTGCAATGGGCCGACGACGCCGACCAGCGCCAAGGAGCCGTCGGTCGGCCGGAACACTTGGGCGACGCCTTCTTCGGAGAGTTGCTCGAGCGCCTGCTTGAGCTTTTTCGCCCGCATGGCGTCGGGCAGACGGACGCGTCGCAAGATTTCGGGCGCGAAATTCGGCACGCCCTCGAAATTGAGATCCTCGCCTTCGGTCAAGGTATCGCCGATGCGCATGGTGCCGTGATTGGGGATTCCCACCACGTCGCCGGCGTAAGCTTCCTCGGCGAGCGCGCGATTTTGCGCAAAGAAGAACTGCGGCGCGTTCAGGCTGATGGTTTTGCCCGATCGCACTTGTTTGACCTTCATGCCGCGCGTCAGCTTGCCGGAGCACAGCCGCACGAAAGCGATACGGTCGCGATGGTTCGGATCCATATTGGCCTGGATCTTGAAGACGAAGGCCGACATGCCGGGCTCGGTCGCCTCAACCAGCCGCTTGTCGGCCGATTGCGCGCGCGGCGGCGGCGCCATGCCGGCGAGCGCGTTGAGGAGATCGCCGACACCGAAATTCTTCAGCGCGCTGCCGAAGAAAACCGGCGTGAGATGCCCTTCCGCAAACGCCCGCGGCTCGAAGCGCTTGCAGGCATGGCGGACGAGATCGAGTTCGTCCTTGAGCGCAGCGGCGTCGAGATTGGCGTTGAGCGCGGCGATTTCCGCGATCGTCATGTCGCGCAAATTCCCTGCCGCACCGGCGTCGCCGTCGAGCAGACGCACGCCGCCGGAGGCGACGTCGATGGTGCCTATGAAGTCGCGGCCGCGGCCGATCGGCCAGTTGACCGGCGCGCAATCGAGCGCCAGCGTTTTCTCGATCTCGTCGATCAGATCGAACGGGTCGCGGCTCTCGCGATCCATTTTATTGATGAAGGTGATGATCGGAATATCGCGCAGCCGGCAGACTTCGAACAGCTTGCGCGTGCGTGGCTCGATGCCCTTGGCGCCGTCTATCACCATGACCGCCGAATCGACCGCTGTGAGCGTGCGATAGGTGTCTTCGGAAAAGTCCTCGTGGCCCGGCGTATCGAGCAGATTGAACACGCGGTCGGCATATTCGAAGGTCATCACCGAGGTGACGACCGAAATCCCGCGCTCGCGCTCGATCGCCATCCAGTCGGAACGGGTCGAGCGGCGGTCGCGTTTGGCCTTCACCTGCCCGGCAAGCTGGATGGCGCCCCCGAACAAGAGCAGCTTCTCCGTCAAGGTGGTCTTGCCAGCGTCCGGGTGGGAGATGATCGCAAAGGTGCGCCGCCGCTCCACCTCGGCCGCAAAGGGCGACTGAGTCGGGGCGTCAGCCGGGCCGTTTTGGGGAGCGCGAACGGGCATATCCATGGTGGACTGGATTTGGCAGTTCCGGCCGCCGCTATCAAGGCCAGATCGGACAACGATTTACACGATTCGTCATGCCCGGCCTTGTGCCGGGCATCCACGTCTTGCTAGCGAGTGGCAAGGGCGTGGATGGCGGGAACAAGTCCGGCCATGACGGAAATGAAGGGGCAGTAACGCCATGAATACCGTGGTCAACAACAAGCGGGTGTTTTACGTGGCGCCGCATCGGCCCATCGGCTTTGTCGAAATGCTCGGCAAGCGCGGCGACGTCCGGCTCGATATGCTGGAGCACGACAGTCCGGCCGCGGTGGCCGAGCCCATCCTCGCCGCCGCCCACGCCTATCAGACCAGTTCGACCCGGGACGAGCTGGCGCGGCATTACCACACCGGCGCCGAATTCTTGCAAAAGACTCCGAACCTCCTCGTCGTCTCGACCAACGGCGCCGGCTACGACACCGTCGACGTCAGGGCCTGCACCGAGCGCGGCATCCTGATTGTCAATCAATCCGGCGGCAATGCCGAAGCGGTCGCCGAGCACGTGCTCGGCATGTTGCTGATGCTGGTCAAGCGCGTTGGCGAGAACGACCGCGCGCTGCGCGCCGGTAGCTTCACCAGGCGGGCCGATTTCATGGGCCACGAGGCGTTCGGCAGGACCATCGGTATTATCGGCCTCGGCACTGTCGGGCGGCGCGTCGCCGAGCTCTGCAGCGCGCTGTTCCGCATGCAGGTCGTCGCCTATGACCCCTATGTCGATGCCGACGAGATGCGCAAGCGTCACGCCACCAAGGTCCAGCTCGACGATCTATTGCGTCAGGCCGACTTCGTCTCGATCAATTGCCCGCTCACGCCGGAGACGCACCGGATGATCGGTGCCCGCGAATTCGGGCTGATGCAGCCGACGGCTTATTTCATCACCACCGCGCGCGGCTTCATCCATGACGAGGCGGCGCTGGAGGCCGCGTTGCGCGACAAGAAGCTCGCCGGCGCGGGCGTCGACGTGTGGGACAAGGAGCCGCCGCAAGCCGATCATCCGCTCTTGAAGTTCGACAACGTCATTGCCACCCCGCATATGGCGGGCGTCACTCGCGAGGCGCGGATCAATATGGGCAAGATCGCTGCCGAACAGATACTCGACGCGCTCGATGGCAAGCCGGTGCCGCGCATTATCAATCCGCAAGTCTGGCCGGATTACGCCAAGCGCTTCGAGAAGACCTTCGGTTTCGTACCGCAGCCGCCGCCTGACGAGCCGAACTGGCACGCCTCCGAGAAGTTTGCGTGATGTGTCGTCATGCCGGGGCGCGGGCGTTGGCCCGCGAGCCCGGAATGCCGGGCCGCTAGCCGGTATATTCCAGAATATGCATGCCCTGGCCCCAGCGGTCGATCAGATAGAGCCGGCCCTCGTCATCGGAGCCGATGTCGTTTGATTGCACGCCGGGTGAGCCGGCCGGCGTCTCGGGCACGTAGCAGCCGACTTCCTTCGGGTGCAGCGGGTCGCTGACGTCGACGGCGCGGAGACCTGCGTTGAAATAAGTCAGGAACACAATGTCCTTCCATGGCCCCTTTGCCGGCAGGTGCTCCAAAATGTTGTGCGCACCGAAGCGGCCGGGCCGCTCGTAGTATTTCTCGCGGTCGGGCATGAAGGTTGCGACCGGCAGCGGATTGGTTTCCGCGCGCGCGTCGATGATCCACATGAATTGCGCGTCCCAGTATTTCTGCTTGCCGCGTGCCTCGTCGGTGACGACGAGATAGGGGCGGTCGCCGATCGGCCAGCAGGTATGCGTCGAGCCCGGAAACGGCGGCGACCATTTGATATGGCCGACAAGTTTCATGTCGCGCAGGTCGGTGCAATCGATGATCGCCATGCCGCCGCCCCACCAGGCGCAATACATGCGGTTGCCGCGGATCATCGGGGGGCCGTGCAGCGTGATCGAGCTTTCGGCCGGCATCGGGTCGTTGCCGTCGCCGTCGCCGTCGGCNNCCGTGCAGCGTGGTGGCTTCTTCCGCCGGCATCGGATCGTTGCCGAGCTCGTCGGAGTCCGTCTTCATCCACGGCAGGCCCCAGATGCTGACGACTTCGGGCTTGAGCGGATTCTTGATGTCGAGCGTCCAGATCACGCGTTTTTTCCAGCCCGGCGCGTCGTTCGGCATGAAGGCGAGCCCGCGTTTGAGGTCGACGCCGAAGCGGTGCGGCCCGGAACCGGGCATGTCGTAGAAGCCGATCGGTTTCGGCGCTGCCGGCGTTGAAATGTCGAAGATAAAAAAGCCGGCGCGCGCGTTCTTGCCCTTGTCGCCGGAGAGCCGCTCCGAATTCACGTAAAGCAGATCGTCGCCGACGATGCGCAGCTTGTGGCAATGCACGCCGGGCGGGGCGCGGAATTCACCGACTTTCGCCGGCTTTCGCGGGTCGCGCACGTCGTGCACGGTGAAACCTTCCGGGCCGTTGAAGCTCGAGCCGCCGACCGCGCCGACATAGGCGTGGCCCTTGTGGATCTGAACCAGACTGCCGCCGCCCCAGGCCGCCGACGGATCGTGGCCGAGGCGACGAAAGTTCTTGGCTTCTTCGGGGTAGCTCGCGGTCATGATGGATTCCTTATTCCTTCACTAGCTTCATGGCATGGTCGTAATAGGACAGATCGATGTAGCGCTGCAGTTCGGCGGAGGTTTCGGGCGTCTTGCCGCCTTCGACCTCGGCGCGCAGCGCCAGCACGTTCTTGAATCCGGCGAGATCGAGCGCCGCGTCATGGGCGAAACCGAAGCCCGGCTCGCTCATCAACGTCAAACTTTTCTCCGCCATGTCCTGCGGCAATTTCAGCTTTTCCACCAGGATAGCGACGGCGGCGGCATGATTCTGCGGATCGAGCGACCAGCGCAAGGCTTCGACGAAACCGGCCAGATAGTTTTCGAGCGCTCCCGCATTGTCCCGCGCCCAAGCACGCCGGGCGTAATTGCCGCCGGCTTGATAGGGGCCGAGCATGTCGGTGGGGCGTCCGAGGCTGTGCAGGCCACTGGCCTCGGCTTCGAGCGAGAACGGCAGGTTGAGGATAGCGCCGGCATTGTTCTTGTCGGCATGCAGCGCCTGCAAGCGTCGCGTTCCGTTGCCGACGGGATTGAGCGTGTAATCGGCGCCGTCCTTGAGCCCGTGCTGGAGCAGGATTTTTCTGGCCTGCAAGGCATAGGCGGTATTGGTGGCGTCGACGACGATGGCATGGCCGCGCAGATCGGCGAAATCCCTGACGCTGTCCTGGACGTAGAACTCGTTGGTGCCGCTATCGCCGCCCGAGACGACGACGACATCGACCTTGGCGACATCGATCATCGCCACCGCATTGTCGACGGCGGAATCGACGATATCGGTCGAGCCGTCGGCGAGGCCTGAGCGTTGGCGCTCGGAGCTTTCGGTAAATTCAAGCACTACGTTCAATCCGCGCTTGGCAAAGAAGCCGCGATCGGCCGCAACATAAAACGGCAGCGAGCGCGCGGAGCGGAACGTATTGACGTGAAGCAGGATCGGCTCGGCGGCCGGCGCCGCGGCGGCGAGCGCCCAAAAACCGAGCAACAGCGCTCCGGGCAGCGCCAAGCAGCGGAGAATTGGCACGGGATCGCATCCCCCACGGTCATTGTTCATGGCTTTCGGCCATTGTTGTTGTCATCATTGACTGTCGTCATGATAGGGCCGTCGGCTGGCGATAAACCACCGGCGACGGCGCGACGCAAGTGGTGGAGGCCTGCAACCTTGGCTGACGGCATTGAGGCTTTGCCGGTGGGCTTGGCGCCTGCGGAGATTTTCGGCCATCCGCGCGGGCTCACCTTCCTGTTTACGACCGAAATGTGGGAGCGTTTCTCTTATTACGGCATGCGCTCGCTGCTTGTTCTTTACATGACGAAGTACCTGCTGTTGCCGGATCACTCCGGCAACGTCGTGGGCTTGCTGGCGTTCAAGCGCGCGCTGGAAGGCCTGTTCGGGCCGCTCGACGTGCAGCCGTTGTCGTCGCAGATCTGGGGCTTTTATACCGGGCTCGTCTATTTCACGCCGATCTTCGGCGGGATTCTCGCCGACCGCGTGCTGGGCCAGCGCCGCACCGTGGTCATCGGCGCGATCCTGATGGCGATCGGCCATTTCATGATGGCGGTCGAAGAGCTGTTCCTGTTCGCACTGTTGGCGCTGATTCTCGGCAGCGGTTGCTTCAAGCCGAATATTTCGACGCAGGTCGGGGGACTTTACGCGCCGGGCGATCATCGCCGCGACCGCGCTTATTCGATCTTCTATGTCGGCATCAATGTCGGCGCGTTCCTGGCGCCGCTCATCTGCGGCACGCTCGGCGAGAAAGCCGGCTGGCATTATGGCTTTGCCGCCGCCGGCGTCGGCATGCTGATCGGGCTTTCGATCTATCTCTACGCGCTGCCGCTGTTGCCGCAAGATGAACTGCACACAGCCGCGTTGCGCAAAGTCACGGGAGCGCATCGGCAGAGCGGTCCGCTCGACCGCGAACAATGGCGCGCCATCATCGCGCTCCTCGTGCTGTTCGTGCCGACCACGTTGTTCTGGGCGACCTACGAGCAGATTGGCAACACCACGATCCTGTGGATCGACGCCGATATCGACCGCAGCATCGATGTCTTCGGCTTGACCGCGCAAATTCCCACCACCTGGTTCCTCGCCTTCAATCCGTTCATGATCTTCGCCTTCACGCCGTTCGTCATCGCGCTGTGGGCGCACCAGGCGGCACGCGGCACCGAGCCGCTGACGATCACCAAAATGGCGTTGGGCTGCTGCGGCGTGGCCGTGGCCAATCTGGTGATGGCCTATGTCGCGTTTCACGCAGGCACCGGCCGGGCGAGCTGGCTGTGGGTGTTCGGCTCCATCGTTATCATCACGCTGGGCGAGCTTTATATCTCGCCGGTCGGCCTGTCGCTCGTGACCAAATTGGCGCCGGCGCGCATTTTGTCGATGATGATGGGGGTGTGGCTGGCGACCAGTTTCACCGGCGGCTTTCTGTCCGGTTATATCGGCAGCTATTGGAGCCGGATGGCAAGGCCGGAGTTCTTTCTCATGGTCGCCGGCATAGCCGCGCTCGCCGGCGCGATGATTCTCGCCTGCCGCTGGCCGCTGAAGGGAGCGTTGCGAGAATGAATCTGCTTGCGCCAGGCGATCGATTGGGGTTCGTCTGCGATGCTGGGTCGGTGCCGTTTTGCGGCTAAATAGCGCGCCGAAAACGTGCTTTGGAACCTTGTGGAATGAGCGAGCTTCGCGACTGGTTGCGCCGTAACAACTTGGAGCAATACGCCGACGCGTTCGCGGCGAACGATATCGATCTCGATATCCTGCCTGAACTGAACGAGAGCGATCTCGAAAATCTCGGCGTGTCGCTCGGCAATCGCCGACGGCTGTTGAAAGCGATTGCCGCGCTTGGCGCCGGGAGCGCCAAACCGGACGCGCCCCAAGCGAATGCTGCCGAACCGTCAAGCGATCCAGAGCGTCGTCAAGTCACGGTGCTGTTCTGCGATATGGTCGGTTCAACCGCGCTTTCGGCAACGGTCGACCCGGAATTGCTCGGCAATGTCATGCGCCGTTATCAGGACGCCGCCGCTGGCGTGATCGGCCGGTTCGGCGGCTTCGTCGCCAAATTCATGGGCGACGGCGTGCTGGCTTATTTCGGCTTTCCGCGTGCTTACGAGGACGCGGCGGAACGCGCGGTCCACGCTGCGATCAATATCCTGGCAGACGTCGGCTTCATCGAGCTGCCAAACGGCGAACCGCTCAAGGCGCGGGTCGGGATCGCTACCGGTCTGGTCGTGGTCGGCGAGATCATCGGGGTGGGCACCGCGCAAGAGCGCAGCATCGTCGGCGAAACCCCGAACCTGGCCGCACGGCTGCAGTCGCTTGCTGCCCCGGACTGTATCCTGATCAGTGAGGCGACGCAGGCCTTGCTGGGCGGATTGTTCGAGCTCGAACACACCGGCGAGCACGAATTGAAAGGGTTTTCGCGGCCAGTACCGGCGTGGCGCGTCTGCGGCGAGGCGTCGGTCGAGAGCCGCTTCGCGGCGAACCGTGCCGGCGCACATTTACCGCTGATCGGTCGCACCCATGAAATGGGTCTGATGCTCGATCGCTGGCGTCTCGCCCGTGGCGGCGAAGGCCAAATCGTCACGGTCACCGGCGAAGCGGGGATCGGCAAATCACGATCGATCGAGGCGCTGCAAGAGACGGTGTCCGGCGAGCCGCATATCCGCATCCAATTGCAATGTTCGCCTTATCACAGCGACAGCGCGCTTTATCCGGTCATTCAGTATTTGCGGCGCGCCGCGAATTTCACGGCCGGGGATTCGGCGGATGCGCGGATCGGGAAACTCGATGCCTTTTTGGCGAATTGCACGGAGTATGATTCGACAAACATTTTCTTGTTGGCTGAACTTTTGTCGATCCCGATCCCGGCATCGTCGCCCGCGTTGCCGCTGACGCCGGCGCAACGCAAGGCGGCGCTCATTGCGCTTCTGGTGGACAAAATCGTCGTCCAGCATGGCGCCCTGCCGGTCCTGGTCGTCCTTGAAGACGCGCATTGGATCGACGCCACGACGCTCGAATTCATGACACGATTGGCCGACAGCATCGGTCACGCGCGGCTGCTGGCCCTGGTTTCCGCGCGGCCGGATTTCGCGCCGCCATGGCAATCGAGGCCGCATTCGACCTTGCTGGCACTCGGCCGTCTCGGACGCGCTGAATGCGCGGAACTGGTCGCCGGCGTTGCCGCCTCGCGTGGCCTGTCGGCGGAGACCATCGCCGCGATCGTCGCCAAGACCGACGGCGTGCCGTTGTTCGCCGAGGAACTGACCAAAAGCTTGCTGGAGTCGACGGGTGCGGATCGTGCGGCGGTGCCGGCGACACTCAAGGATTCGCTGATGGCGCGGCTCGACCGGCTCGGCGAAGCCCGCGAAGTGGCGCAGATCGCCTCCGTCATTGGCCGCCAGTTCACCGTTGCGCTGCTCGATGCGGTGATGCCCGACCGCGGCACCGATCTTGAAGCCGCTCTGGCGAAGCTCCTTACGGCGGGCATCGTGTTTCCCGAAGGACGCGGCTCGGAACGCGGCTTCAGCTTCAAACACGCTCTCACGCGAGACGCCGCCTATGAAAGCCTGCTGTTTAGTCGGCGCCGCGAATGGCACGAGCGGATCGCCCGCGCCCTGGAACAACGATTCGGCGAATTGGCCGTTCGCGAGCCGGATCTTCTCGCGCACCATTTCGGCGAAGCTGGCCTCGCCGGTCCCGCTTGCGATTACCGCATGCGTGCCGGCGACCAGGCCGTGAGCCAATCGGCCTATAAAGAGGCGATCGCGCATTTCTCGGCCGGCCTCAAAATGGCCGACACAATATCGACGCCGGACGAGCGCATGCGCCGCCAGCTGGATTTTCTGCTCAAGCTCGGCCCGGCACTCATGGTAGCGCGAGGGATGCAGAATCTTCAGGTCGAGGAAACCTATCAGCGCGCGGCTGAGATCGCCGCCAGCTTGGGTGACGAGGCGGCTTCCTACAAAGCCAAGTGGGGCCTGTGGCTCAACGCCAATCTGCGGCGCAAAACAGCGCTCGCGCGCGAACGGGCCAACGAATTGGTGATGCTCGCGGAGCGCTCAGGCGATGGTGACCTGCTGCTCGAAGCCCATCACTGCCGCTGGGCGACCGCTTTTTTCCGCGGCGACGTCGTGGAGTGTTTGGAGAGCAGCCGGATCGGCGTCGAAGCATATGACATGGCTCGCCACCGTCATCTTGGTCCCACCTTCGGCAGCCACGATCCGGGCGTCTGCGCGCATGCAACGCGTGCGCTGGCGCTCCAAATGTCCGGCGACCGGGAATTGGCGGAGGCGAGCATTACCCAGGCGCTCGCCCTCGGCGAAGCCCTCGATCATCCAAATAGCCTCGCTCACGCACTGTACGAGAGTGCGCAATGTCGCCAACTTGCAGGCGATCGCGAGGCCACCCTCGCGGTGGCCAGCCGCGCGGTTGCGCTTGCGGACAAGTTTGGACTTTCGCCCTATCGCGCGGGCAGCTTGGTTATTGTCGCTTGGGCGAACGCGACGGGGGCGGGGGTCGCCGACGCCGCCCGGCTTATCGATGCCGAAATCGACAATGCCGTCGCCACCGGGCCGGTGCCACAATATAATTTGGGTTTGGCGGGCGAGGTCCTGCTCGCGGCCGGCCGGCCCGCCGATGCGCTCGATTATCTGGACCGCGCGATCGCAGCGATCGATGAGCCGGGCGTTGGCTACTATCTGCCGGAAATCTATCGGTTGCGCGGCGAATGCCTGCTGGCGCTCGTCCGAGCCAGTAGGGAAGGGGCCCGGCAGGCTTTTACTACGGCGCGCGACCTCGCTCATCGGCAACGTGCGGTGATCTTTGAACGCCGCGCCGAAGCTTCGCTGGCCAGGATTTCAAGCTGACGCTAATGCGCCGCCGCGGCGGCAATCGCCGCGCCGGGATTTTCCATGTGGGCGATGTTGTTTTTCACCGCCTTCTGCACTTTCTCGAAGGCGCGCACTTCGATCTGGCGCACGCGTTCGCGGCTGACGTTGTAGACCTGGCTCAGCTCTTCGAGCGTCTTGGGATCGTCGATCAGGCGCCGGTCGGTCAGGATGTGGCGTTCGCGCTCGTTCAGGCTGCCCATCGCTTCGACCAGCAAGCCGTGGCGCATCTGGGCCTCTTGCGTCTCGGCGACGGTTTCGTCCTGCAACGGGCGATCATCGGCCAGCCAGTCCTGCCACGACCCTTCGCCGTCTTCGCGCACCGAGACATTGAGGCTGGCATCGCCACCCATCATCATCCGCCGGTTCATCGAAACCACGTCGGCTTCGGGCACGCCAAGATCGGTGGCGATCTTTTTCACATCGTCGGGATGAAGATCGCTGTCCTCGAACGCTTCGAGATTCTTCTTCATCCGGCGCAAGTTGAAGAACAGCTTTTTCTGCGAGGCGGTCGTGCCCATTTTCACGAGCGACCAACTGCGCAGGATGAATTCCTGGATCGAGGCCTTGATCCACCACATCGCATACGTCGCGAGGCGAAAGCCGCGCTCCGGGTCGAATTTCTTCACCCCTTGCATCAGCCCGATGTTGCCTTCGGAAATGAGTTCCGAGACCGGCAGGCCATAACCGCGATAACCCATGGCGATCTTGGCCACGAGTCGCAGGTGGCTGGTGACCAGTTGCGCGGCGGCTTCGGGATCACCATGTTCCTGGTACCGCTTGGCCAGCATATATTCGGTTTCCGCCGTCAGGATCGGAAACTTGCGGATTTCCGACATATAGCGGTTGAGGCTGGCTTCACCCGTGAGCGCGGGGACGGTCAGCGCCTTGTTCGATTCACGCACCAGACATTCCTTTCGAGAGCGTCAGTACCCCTTTGCCACAACCCCTAATGGGCATTGTGTGGCGGGACCACACATGATTTCTACTCGGTTTCAAACAACAACTGAAATCCGGACCACCCTAATCCTCCGACTCGCAAGCGGGCAAGGCGACCATTGGTGTACCCGCATGTCTTTCAGTATCCGAGTTCGACGAGCAGGTGTTCCATGTCGACCGGCGTCGCGCTGGCAAAATGCAGCGGACGGCCGTCGAGCGGGTGAAGGAACCCCAGTTCGGCCGCATGAAGGGCCTGCCGCGCAAAGCCGAGGCGGGCGAGGATCGGGCGCAATCGCGAAGGGCATCGTCCATAAACAGGATCACCCAATAGCGAATGGCCGATTGACGCAAGGTGAACGCGCACCTGGTGGGTTCGCCCGGTTTCGAGCCGGCATTCGACCAGCGCCGCCCCATCCAGCACTTTGAGTGTCCGGTAATGCGTCACCGCGTGCTTGCCGCGCCCTTCTTCGACCAGCGCCATCTTCTTGCGGTCGTGCGACGATCGCGCGATGCTGCCCCGGATCGTGCCGGAGGGCGGTATCGGCACCCCGGCGGTGATCGCGCGATAGGCGCGCATGATCGAATGATCGGCAAACTGGCGCGCCAGCCCCTCGTGCGCCGCGTCGGTCTTGGCCACGACGAGCAGGCCCGA
>PLTE01000075.1 GCA_003164375.1 Hyphomicrobiales bacterium
GGCGGAATGCCGTCGCCTTCGTCGAGGATTTGCAGCGTCACCGTGCTCCGATCGCGCCAGGAGCGAATGAAAATCGTGGTGTTTGCGGCGGCGTATTTCGCCGCGTTGTCGAGGAGATTGAACAGCGCTTGTTCGAACAACACGGCGTCGAGCGATACCATCGGCAGATCGGTCGCGAGATCGAGCTGCACGCTATGGTGCCGCAAGATTTTTACGGTCCGCCGCAGCGTCGAGCCAATGATTTCCGACAGATCGTGCGGTGCGAGTTTTGGCGTCACTGCTCCGGATTCGAGTTTGGTCATATCGAGGAGGTTGGCGATGAAGCGGTTGAGCCNNGGTTGAGCCGCTCGGATTCGTCGATGACGGTCGCCAGCAGCTCGGACCTTTCGCTGTCGGTCAGTTTGTCGGCGAGGTCGCGCAATGTGCCGGCAGAGCCGAGCACCGAAGCAAGCGGGGTTTTCAGGTCGTGGGAAATCGACGTGAGCAGCGCGGTGCGCAGCCGCTCGGTCTCGGCCGTGCGCTCCATGCGGTCCATATTTTCGACGAGCTGCACGCGCTCGATGGCCAATGCGCCCTGATCCATCAGCGCATCGAGCAGCCGCCGTTGATCGGGCGTCAACAGCGGTCCGGTCTTGTCGCTATCGATGCCGACCACGCCGATGGCGCCGCGGCCGGTACGCATCGGCAGGAACAGGCGCTTGGCACCGGGCAGCGTGTCGGAGCCGCGGCCGGCGGCGCGATCGTTCTCGAACGTCCATTTTGCCGCGGCGAGATCGGCCTCATCGAGCGTATCCTCGGGCGGGTAACCCGTCTTCACCGCGATCGAGCCGTTGCTCGGCAACAGCAGGACAACCCGTACCTTCAGCATCAACGCGGTCTGGTAGGCCGTCGCCCACAGCACGTCGTCGAGCGTGCCGGTGCCCGCGAGCTTGCGGCTGAAAGAATAAAGCGATTCCACGGTGAGTACGCGCGCCTGTGCCGCAACCGCCTGCATGCGGCCCCGCGCGGCAACGTGCGAAACAATGATGGCCACCAGCGTGAACAGGGCAAAGGCCGCGATATTGTGCGGATCGGCGATCGTGAAGGTGTAGAGCGGCGGCAGGAAGAAGAAATTGTAGGTCAGCGCCGAGGCGACGCTCGCCAACAGCGACGGCCAAAGACCGTAACGTACGGCGACGCCGACGATCGCCGTCAAGAACACCATGTCGACGTTCTCGACGCCGATCCAATAGTTCACCAGTTCCGCGCAGCTAAGCGCAAACGCCACCGCGACAAGCCCGAACAGATAGGGATCGAGGTCGCGGTGCGAGTCGCGGTCGGATGTCTTCACGTTCTTTTTCGGAATCGGCTGGCCGGGCAGGTGGTCGCCAGCGATGACGTGAACGCTGATATTGCCGGAGCGCCGCACCAGATCATGCACCACCGAGCCATGCAGAATCTCGAACCAGCGCGACCTCGCCGATTTACCGATGATGATCTGGGTGACGTTTTGCGCATGCGCGTAAGCGAGCACGTCGTCGGCGATGTCGCGTTCTCCGGCCGGAATAGTGACGGTCTCGCCGGCGAGCGCCTCGGCGAGCCGGAGCGTGTCGGCAATCCGGTCGCGTTCCTCCTCGGAAAGCTGCAGGCTGCGCCGGCCCTCGACATAAAGCGCGACCCATGGTCCATGCAGCCGGTCGGCAAGGCGTTTGGCGTAGCGCACCAGGCCCGCGCAACGCGGGTCTTCGCTGATGCAGACGATGATGCGCTCACCCGCGGCCCACGGACCTTGGATGGCGCGGGCTTGCATTTCCGAAAGCAATTGCTCGTCCACCCGGTCTGCGGTGCGGCGCAGCGCCATTTCGCGCAGCGCCGTGAGATTGGCCGGCGAGAAAAAATGCTCGAGCGCGCGCTCGGCCTGCTTCGGCACGTAGACTTTGCCTTCCCTGAGCCGCTGGATCAGATCGTCAGGCGTCAGATCGATCAGTTCGACGGCGTCGGCACGGTCGAACACGGCGTCGGGCACGGTCTCGCGCACCCGCACATGCGTGATCTGCGCAACGACGTCGTTGAGGCTTTCGATGTGCTGGATATTGACGGTCGTATAGACGTCGATGCCGCAGCTCATCAGCTCTTCGACGTCGAGATAGCGTTTCGGGTGGCGACTGCCCTCGGCATTGGTGTGGGCGAGTTCGTCGACCAAGACGATCTGCGGCCTACGCGCGATGATTGCGTCGAGGTCCATTTCCGAAAACGACTGGCCTTTGTAGTCGACGTGACGGCGCGGCACGATCTCGAGACCCTCGAGCAACGCTTCGGTCTCGCGGCGGCCGTGGGTTTCGACGATGCCGACGACGACGTCGTAGCCGTCCTTCTTGCGCGCATGCGCCTGCTGCAGCATCTCGTAGGTTTTGCCGACGCCGGGGGCTGCGCCGACGAAAATCCTGAGCTTGCCGACACGCCCTTCCTCGCGGCGCGCCGCTTCGAGGAGCGCCTCCGGTGAAGGGCGATGTTCGGACTCGCGCCGCTGATCCACCATCACTGAACGGACATCTCAAAAATAGCTGGCGTTGGCCAGAGCGGGGTGAATTTAGGTTGAATCGACATCCCGCTCTAATGATTTGTTTCGAGCGTGTCGATTTAGCAAAACCGGTTCCCACTTTTGCGGGACATGCTCTTGATCGCGTGCTGCTATCCGGCCGCCAATTGATCGAGCGCGAGGTTGAGCAGCAAAACATTGACCCGCGGCTCGCCCAGGAGCCCGAACAGGCGGCCTTCGGTCTGGTCCGCGACGAGCTGGCGGACGCGATCTTCGGGCAGATTGCGCGCCTTGGCAATACGGGGAACCTGGAAAAGCGCGGCTTCGGGTGAGATGTGCGGATCAAGCCCGCTCGCCGAAGTCGTGACCAAATCCGCCGGAACGGGGGCCGACGAGTTCTCCTTCTTGAGGGTGTCGATGTCGCCCTGGACACGGTCGATAAGCGCCTTATTGGACGGACCGAGGTTCGATCCGCCGGAATTGGCGGCGTTGTACGGCGCCGGCACGGTCTTGGTCGAATCGTTGGGGTCGGCCGCGGTGGTCGCGGAGGGCCGGCCGTGGAAGTATTTGTCGGCGGTGAATTGCTGGCCGATCAGCGCGGAACCTATGATCGTGCCGTTGCGCTCGATCATGCTGCCTTGCGCTTGGTAGGGGAAAATGGCTTCGGCGATTCCGGTCATCGCCAGCGGGTAGACGAGGCCGGTGATGAGGGTCAGCGCGACGAGAATGACGATCGCGGGACGGATTTCGCGCAGCATTTCAGTCTCTCCTTAGGCGAGATGCAGGGCCGTGACCGCGAGGTCGATGGCCTTGATGAAAATGAACGGGATGACCACGCCGCCGACGCCGTAAATCCAAAGGTTGCGAACCAAAAGCGCGCCGGCGCCAATCGGGCGATAACGCACGCCCTTGAGCGACAGCGGAATGAGCGCAATGATGATCAGCGCATTGAAGATGATCGCCGAGAGAATTGCGCTCTGCGGCGTCGCCAGCCGCATGATGTTGAGCGTCTGCAGCTGTGGGTAAAACGCGACGAACATCGCCGGGATGATGGCGA
>PLTE01000236.1 GCA_003164375.1 Hyphomicrobiales bacterium
AGCGCCGCGAGATTGTTCATGAATTATAATGCGCCAGGACGCGCAAACGGGGCAACAGCCCTCCCGGATACCGAACCTGACTAAGGAGTTCCGATGACGAATGAACCGGCGCGATTGAACGTTCTGATATCCGGCGGATTCTCCGGCGCCTACGAGCAGCTAAAGCCGCAATTCGAGCGGACGAGCGGGATCAAGGTCACGACCGGATCGGGTGCGTCGCAGGGAACGGGGCCGCAAACGATTGCAGCGCAGCTCGCCCGCGGTGTGCCGGCCGATGTGGTGATCCTCTCCAGGGAGGGCCTCACCGAGCTGATCGCCACGAAGCGGATTGTCGCCGGAACGGACGTAGATCTTGCGCGCGTACCGCTGGGCGTGGCGGTGCGGGCGGGAGCGCCCAAGCCCGACGTGGGCACCGTCGAGGCGTTTAAGCAAATCTTGCTCAAGGCCGACACCGTCGTCGTTCCCGGAAGCACCAGTGGGATCTGGCTTACCGCCGATCTTTTTCCACGGCTCGGCGTCGCCGACCGGATCAACGTCAAAGCGATGCCGCGCGGCGCGGATGCGACCGCCATGGTCGCGGCGGGAGCTGCGGATCTTGGGGTCCTGCCGGTCAGTGAAATTGTGCACGCGGCAGGCGTCGACTTCGCAGGCAGAATCGCCGAGGAGATCCAGTTCGTGCAGGTTTTTTCAGTTGCCGTCGTTGCCGGCTCGGGAGCGATCGAGGGATCCAATCGACTGATCGAATTTCTTTCTTCCGCGCGCGCTTGCGAAGCCATCAGGAACTCCGGGATGGAGCCGCTCGCGACCGCGAGCTAGCGGCAAGCCGTATCGCTCCGATTGTCCGGGTCTGCGCCGCAACGGCCTCCAGGGGGCACCAAAGACAAGGAGCGCGCCTATTGGCCCCAATCGGACATCAAGATGGGACCTGAGGATCTCGGCTTTCGGACGGGTCGTGTTGCAAATACAATCGCGGGCAAAGCTGCCGCGCCTCGGGCTTTTCAAACGTACTTCCTTTCGCGTTCCCGGATCGCGCAATACCGTTCGAATGCCTTGCGGGCGCTCTCGAGGCCGAGGAATGACCGCACAGTGGAGCCGCGAAACAAGAACTTCAGCAGCCGGCGGCCATATTTGTATATGAATTTCGGGTCGTGGCGAAACAAGGCGTAGGTGTGCCGGAGCTTGATCCACCGCTCCGCCTTCCATCTCATGAACTCAATTTCCCGGCCCGACAGATGCTCGCAAGTCACGACCGCAGTCGTGCCGTCGTATTTCGACACTTCGTCGGTATTGATGAGCCCCTGTTGACGCAGGGCCGAGGTCATCGGCGTGCCCGGATAAGGCGTCGGATGCTGGATATAGGGCCAGTCTATCCAGCGCCGGGCGAATTTCAGATTGGCTTGGATGTCTTTGCGCGTGTCTTTCGGATTGCCCACGATCAACCCACCCACGACATACATGCCATTGGCACGCAAGCTGCGGATGGCTTTTATCGACGCATTGCCGGTGCGCCGGCCAGCCGCGCGCCGGCTATTCTTCGCGATCGCTTTCAGAAAACCGAGATCCTGCTCCAGCACGTTCTCGATACCGAGGAAAACATAACGGAAGCCGGCCTTTCGCATCAGGGGCGCGAGCGTCTCGCCATGGTCGGCGATCGACGCGGTCATCGCCTGAACCGAGTAATCTATCCAGTTCAGTCCGGCGTCGATGATCGCCTGGCAGAGCGATTCGAAACGTCGGACATTGAGAGTGATATTGTCATCGACGAAAAATATCGAACGCGCGCCATGGGCGACGGCGTCGCGGATATCGGCAAGGACACGGTCAAAGTTGAATTTGTGAAAGTTCCGGCCGCGCATTTCGATGATCGAGCAGAAGCTGCAGTCGAAGGTGCACCCGCGCGACGTTTCGATAACGTCGATTTGACGGCCCATCTCGGTATATCCGGAAAGCACGCGGCAGTCGCGATTTGGCGGTCGAATTTCATCGCCGACGAGATCGCTCAATTTGCGGTCGGGGTTGTGGTGATAGATGTCACCGCTTCTGAACGTCAGACCGGCAATGTGATCGTAACCCGTTTGGCCCTCGATCGCCCGCAGCAACTCGCGAAATGTGATCTCGCCTTCGCCCCGGACGATAAAGTCGGCGCGATGGCTGGTGGGGTCGGTATAGGCTTCAGTCGCGAGGCTGGGATCGTAGCCGCCGACAACGATGTAAACATTCGATTGAATGGAGCGCACCAGATCCATGATGGCTTCGGCGGTCCGGCGCTGAAAAGTCATGACCGAGAGGCCGACCAGATCGGGCTTGAATTTCGCCATCAGGAGTTCGAGCGTTATCCGGACGTGCCGCTGCACGAGGATAAGGTCGGCGACCGCGATCTGATGATGGGGATCGACGTTGCCGGCGAGCGATGTCAGGGCGCCGTTCGGCATGCGGATGCTGAGAACGGGCATGTGCTCGAACGAATCCGGCATCGACAGCAGGAGAATCTTCACCGCCATTCCCCAATTGGGCCAAGCCCATAGCAGCGGGTAAAACTAATGCATCTGCGTGGGTCGATCCAGTGGCGAATGGGCGGTTCGCACCATCAGCCCGGGGCACCCTCGTCACCCGATGAGGACACCCGCCTTATGGCGCGATGTCGAAGCCGACCGTGATCCGCACCTGCAGCGTATCCTCGCCGGCGGCAACGGGGACCGGTGCGGCGGCGACCGCCGCGCGCATGCCGCCGAACGGCATCGGTGGCGCATGCGCGGCATCCTCGGTGATCCAGGCCACTCGCCCGAGCGCCAAATCCGAGGCCCGCGCATAGATTTCCGCCTTGCGCCGCGCATCGGCGATCGCCGCCTGCCGCGCCTGATCGAGCGCCTTCGACGGCTCGGCGCGCAGAAATTCGATATTGCCGATATCGGTCGCGCCGGCCGTGAGCAGCCGGTCGAGGATATCGCCGAGCTTGGCGATTTGCCGGATCGTCACGCCGACCTGGTTCGTGACAGTAAAACCCGAAAGCTTCGCTTCGGCGTTCGGTGGCTGGACGTAAACCGGCTGCACCGAAAAGCGCGTGGTCTGGATGTCTTTTTGCTCGATCCCCGAACTCAACAGCGCCGCGGTCACAGCCGACATCGCTTTCGAGTTGGCATCGGTCGCCTCTTTGGCGGTCTTGGCCTTGGTGCTCACGCCGCAGGTGATCTGCGCATAATCCGGCGCCACGCTGACGCTGCCCTCGCCGATCACCACGATCCGCGCCTGCGGCAGCGATTGCGATTGTTGCGCCTGGGCCTGGAGCGGTGCGCCGAGCACGGCGATCGCGAGAAGAATAACTCCGTACAGAAAAGGTCGAAAAGCGCCCATGACGTCCTCCATCGACTAGCGTGCGACATTCTAAAGGGAATGTAGCGGGCGGAGACCGGCTTAAGTACAGCGAAATCCGGGCTTCATTCGAGCAAGGAAAACTTAAGTCGGCTGAGGGTTCTGCACCGCCGCTAGATTGCTTCGTCGCCAACGCTCCTCGCAATAACGACGTGCCCGTGGGCCGTTTGACATCGCGGGTTAAACGGGTGCAGGCGCGTCGCGAGAACGATTTGTCTTGTCACAAGACACCGTGCGGCGGCCGTTGACCTTGGTTGCAATTCGGACCATTTGTCGCCGTGCACAAGCCAGCGGGAGCCGGTCCGAGATGGCATTTATCCATTCGTTCCAGGTCGGCGATTTCCTCGATTCGCTGGTCAGCCTGTTCGCGGCCTTCGTGCTCGGCACCTTGATCGGCGCCGAGCGGCAGTACCGCCAGCGCGGTGGCGGTTTGCGCACCCATGTGCTGGTCGCCGTGGGAGCGGCCACCTTCGTCGACATCGGCATGCATCTCAACGGCAATGCCGGCGCGACCCAGATCATCGCCTACGTGGTGTCCGGCGTCGGCTTTCTCGGCGCCGGCGTCATCATGAAAGAGGGCAGCAATGTCTGGGGGCTTAATACGGCGGCGACGCTGTGGTGTTCGGCCGCGGTCGGCGCTTGCGCCGGCGCCGATCTTGCTTTCGAGGCCGTTGCGCTGACCTGCTTCGTGCTTGCCGGCAATACGCTGCTGCGCCCTTTGGTCAACGCCATCAATCGCCGGCCGCTCGACCAGGCCTCGACCGAAGCGATCTATGAGGTCCGCGTAACGACGAGCGCCGACGATCTCGACGACGCCCGCGAAGTGCTGCGCAGCGCCTTGGAGGATGCCGATTATCCGGTGCGCGACATCGAGGTCATTGAGCGCGAGCAAGGCGGCACCGAGCTGATCGCTACCTTGCTCGGCACCACAGCCGACCCGCAGGAGCTCGATGCGATCGTCACGCTGCTGGAAAATCATGCGCTGGTCCAGAGCGCCGGCTGGAGCCTGCGCACCACCGATTAGAAACGACGGATCACAAGCGATGCCGATCTACGTCCTCGAACCGCCGCTGCGTTACAACCACGCCTTTTCCGGCCCGGTCATCGAGCGCGTCTTGCCGCTGCATGAGGCGAGACAAGCTTGCGCCCGCATGGGGGTGACTGCCGACGCCTGTTCCTGGGTTGCCAAACGCAGCTGCTATCTCGTCATCCCGCGCGACGGACCGGTGAAGGATTTGAAGGCCTATGTCCGCCACGAACGCGCCCATTGCAACGGTTGGTCGGAAGCCCATCCGGAGTAATTGACCCGTCACGGCCTTTCGTGTCACGTCCCGCATCCTTAAAGATCGCCGGAAACACGTTCGAAACCAATGGTAACCGACCGCTACAACGCCCGTGACGCCGAAGCGCGCTGGCAGAAAATCTGGGACGAGCGCGAAATCTTCGCCACCAAGAACGACGATCCGCGCCCGAAATACTACGTCTTGGAAATGTTCCCCTATCCGTCGGGGCGCATCCATATGGGGCATGTGCGCAACTACACGGCCACGGACATTCTGGCGCGCTATCGCCGCGCGGCGGGCTTCAATGTGCTGCACCCGATGGGTTGGGACGCGTTTGGTTTGCCGGCGGAACAATACGCCATCAAGACCGGCCAGCATCCGCGCGCGACCACCGAGGCGAACATCGCCAATTTCAAGCGCCAGATTCAATCGCTCGGTTTCAGCTACGATTGGAGCCGCGAAGTAAACACGACGGACCCGGAATATTTCAAGTGGACGCAATGGATTTTTCTCAAGCTTTACAATTCGTGGTTCAATCCAAAAACGAACCGCGCGGAGAATATTGACACACTGCCAATTCCGGCGGAGCTAAAGGCGGAACACGAAACACGCAATTTCCGCGATTCGCGCCGTCTGGCTTTTGTTTCCGAAGCGCCAGTGAATTGGTGCCCCGAACTCGGCACCGTTTTAGCCAACGAGGAAGTCATTGACGGCAAGAGCGACATCGGCGGTTTTCCGGTGATTCGCAAGCCGATGCGCCAATGGATGCTCCGCANNATTCGCTCAAGGAAATGCAGCGGAATTGGATTGGCCGGAGCGAAGGCGCGGAGGTGAAATTTCAGATTGCAAATTCGGAATTTCAAATCACTGTCTTTACAACGCGGCCCGACACATTGTTCGGCGCAACGTACATGGTGTTATCGCCGGAACATCCCTTAATTAATGCGTGGCTTACTGAATCTCTCACCTTAAACGCATGGCCCAAAGGCACACCCCAACAATGGAAAGGAAGCGCCGATGCACCATTCAAAGCGGTTACATCCTATCGGTTCGCAGCATCGACAAAGAGCGACCTCGAAAGGACGGAATTATCAAAAGAGAAAACAGGTGTTTTCACCGGCATTTTCGCAATTAACCCAGTCAATGGAGAACCAATTCCCATCTGGATTGCCGACTATGTTCTCGCGAGTTATGGCACCGGCGCAATCATGGCGGTTCCTGCGCACGACGAGCGCGATTTTGCGTTTGCTAAGATGTTCTCACTTCCTATTAAGCCTGTTGTGGGCACCCTCACGCCAAGGAGCTTCAGTTACGACGAGAAGCGTCCTTACTATGACCATGGTAAAAAAGCACGCGATTTGACGATTGCCGGCGATGTGGCGCGTCTTTACGTTTACGACGATTGCTGCATTAATGAGGAGGGTCTTGCTGTTAATTCAAAGAACTCTGAGATTTCTCTTGATGATTTGCCCACGCAGGAAGCCAAAAAGAAAATCACCGCCTGGCTTGAAGAAAAAGGGTTGGGCCGGAAGACGGTCAATTTCAAATTGCGCG
>PLTE01000198.1 GCA_003164375.1 Hyphomicrobiales bacterium
GAGATGAGAACGCGGGGAGCCATTGATTTTTTCCGTTCTGTTATCCGTCGCCCCGAGCTGCGAGCAAAGCGTGCCGCGAAGGATGACGGGTCGGATTTGTGATTTAAGCGGCCTTTGCCAGTGCGTCTTTGGCTTTGCCATAGGCCCAGTCGAGCCACAGCGTGAGCGCCTCGACGTCGCTCTTCTCGACGGTCGAGCCGCACCAGATGCGCAGTCCCGGCGGCGCGTCGCGATAGGCATCGATATCGTAGGCAATGCCTTCCTTGTCGAGCGCGGCGGCCAGTCCTTTGACGAAAGCCGCTTGGGCGTCGGCGGCGAGCCTTGTGACCGCCGGATCAACAACCTTCAAACAGACCGATGTGTTGGAGCGGAGCGCCGGATCATGCGCCAGGAAAGCGATCCATGGCGTGCGCTCGACCCAATCGGCGATTACCTTGGCATTGGCGTTCGCGCGCGCGTGGAGCGCGTTGAGGCCGCCGATCGATTTGGCCCAGTCCAGCGCGTCGAGATAGTCCTCGACGNNGAGAAGGTGACGACGTCGAGCTTCGTCCAATCGAGCGCTTGCGCGAACGCGGCCGAGGTCGCATCGCAGATCGTAAGCCCGGTGCGGTCGGCTGAAATCCAGTCGGCGTTCGGCACCCGCACGCCCGACGTCGTGCCGTTCCAGGTGAACACGATATCGGTCGCCGGATCGACCTTGGCGAGGTCGGGCAATTCGCCATAGCCGGCCTTCAGCGTCGTCACATTCTTCAGTTTGAGCTCTTTGACGACGTCGCTGACCCAACCTTCGCCGAAGGATTCCCAGGCCAGCATCGTCACCGGCTGCGGCCCGAGCAGCGACCACAGCGCCATTTCGATCGCGCCGGTATCTGAGGCCGGCACGATACCGATGCGGTAATCGGCAGGCACCTGCAAGACTTCGCGGGTGAGATCGATGGCGCGCTTGAGCTTGGCCTTGCCCGCTTTCGAGCGATGCGAGCGTCCGAGGACTGCGCCAGTCAGGTTTTGCGGGGTCCAGCCGGGGCGCTTGGCGCATGGGCCGGAGGAAAAATGCGGCACGGCCGGCCGCACGGGAGGCGTCGTTTGCGTCATGATCTATCCTTCCAGATAGTCGCCCCTCGTTGGGGAGGGGTAGCCCGGCGCTGGGATTAAGGAGTGACGGCTGTGCCGTCAAGCGGCAATTTCGCTGATGCGTTAGAACTTCAAGCCCGCGCCAATCCGCCCCGAAGCCATGTCGAGCACAATGCCGTTGTACGGCAAAAAATGTATGTACTCGAATTCCGCGCGCAGAAAGACATTAGACGTGAGTGCGATATCGACCCCACCGCCGAAATTAAAGCCATACATTAAGGTCTCACTTGCGGAGTTGCTGGATGCCGCGGCGAAAATGCCGCAGCTTTCGGGCACTGCAAGATTGCAGGGCAGCACGGGCGCCGGAACATAGGTTATGGCTCCCGTTGACGTCTGGACTATTGTTGGCACCGTGGTTGCCGTTGGCCCAATTATCGAGGCCGCCTCGGTATAATCGCCGCGGCCGAGGACAAAGCCGGCGAATCCGTAGGGCAGGAAATTGTCGCTGAAGACCCATCCGACTCTCCCTCGAAACGAGGCGTAGTCGATCAGACGCAGCGTCCCGCTGCCGGATGCGGTGAGATTGTACAGAGTCTCTGCTTGGGTCGTGGAATCCACAGTGCTCAACTGACGTGTCATCGGCGTGCTTGGCGCGTCGAAGGACATATTGGCCGTCGAATAGTTGATCTCGGCGCCAAGCACGAGATCCTCCCATTGGGTGTTGTAACCGACGAAAGCGCCGTAGGAGGCTGTTGTGGTGCCGTTATCGCCGAGGAGCGACCACTGCGCAGGCCCGAAATCGGCCTCGACGAGGGTATCGCGCAACGCATACGCCAATGGCCCTTGCGTGGTGCCCTGGAAATTGGCGTTGCCACCACTGTAAGCAGCCTGACCGCCAAAATAGAAGCCGCTCCACCGCGAGAAAGCGGGGGGGCCCAGGCTCTGCGGGCCTCTTAGGATGTCGAGATCGTCGGCGAACGCGCTTGGCGCGAACGCGAGCGCAACGACAGCACAGATGACCCAGCGCATCAGCCGCGCCCTCTCCATACTCGGCGCCTACAGCGTCCGGTAGAGCTCGATCATCGGGGATTAACCTTAATGGAGCGTTAGCCGCGGCCGGATTGACCCTGGGCGAAGCGGAATTGTTCGACCCCCGCCGTCCCTAAAAAAAGAACGGCGCGGTCGCCCGCGCCGTCTGTCGTGTTTCAGTATTTCCCGTCGCTTGCGGTCAACCGCGTGTGCTCAGCGGATATTGCGGCTGCGGCACCATCATCGGCTGCTGCTGCGGCACCATGACCGGGGCCGGCTGATAGACCGGCGCGGGCTGGTAGACCGGCGCCGGCTGGGTATAGACGGGCGCCGGCGCAGGCTGCGCGATCATCGGGATTTGCTGCACCATCATCGGCGTAGACTCGATCGGGAACCTCCAGCGCACGCCGAGCGTGAAGTCCTGCGAAGCGAGATTCTGGAGCTTATAGGTGTCGGGATTGCAGCCGCCCTGACAGAGGATCTGGTCGCTGACTGAGCCGTAGCTCAGGTAGCGGTAGGCCAGTTCCACAGAGAAATCCTTGGTTACGTTATAGGCGAGCCCGGCGTGCAGCGCCCAGGCGAAATTCAATTGGCTGGCGTTGGTGCCGACGCCGTTTCCGGATGTGCCGACGCCGAGATCGGTCAGGTCGGCGAAAGTATTGTAAGCGCCGCCGATGCCGAAACCGATGAATGGCGTCACGCAATTCCAGGTGCCGAGATCGACATAGGCATTGGCGAGAAAGATGTCGGATTTCAGGAAGGCATTATATTGATCGCCCAGCACGCAGCCGCCGCCGCAATTATACATCAGGAAGGCGTTTACGGCGCTCTTGGCGCGATATTCGGCGGTCACGTCGAAGCGCAGCCAACTGTTGAACTCGTAGCCGACGCCGGCGTCGAAGAAAACTGTATCGGCCATCGCGGCATGTTGGGAGACGATGTCGACAGGGCCGTTGAGCGGATTTGGCTGGAAGAGAAAGTCGACTTGACTGGTGATGCCGACGCCGACGTCGCCGCGCAAATACCAGGCGCCTTCAGGCTGCGCGACCAGCATAGGCAAGGGCTGATAGGCCATTTGCGGCGGTGGCGGCGGCGAATATTGCGGCATATCGGCGGCGTAGGCCGTGGTGCTGACCATGACTGCCGCCACGGCGCGGATCAGGAGCGTAACGCTAACCATCGCTTCGTCCTTTGACTCGACGCGGCCGCGCGCGAAGCGGCGTAGCGCCATTGGCCTCAGAGGCGAAGTTAGGCAGCAAATGTTTAAGCGGGTCTTAACCTTAACCCTTAACCATGACCATTAACCGCATGGCGCGCCGCAGGCGCGGCAAAGTCTACGTAACAACACTACCGCGGCGCCGCGGACGGTCAGGACTGATTAACAATTGTAAACGATTGGGGCAGGCGCCACGCCGGGCGGCGCCGCTTAGAGCGATCCCGAAAAGCAGAAACCGGTTATCCGGCGCGATCGTCTAGTCTTCGTCCAATTCGCCGATGTGATGCTGGGCGTAGAGCTCGACGCCGAGCTTGGCGACGAGATCGAGCTGGGTTTCGAGGAAGTCGATGTGCTCCTCCTCGTCGTGCATCAGCTTCTCGAACAGGTCGCGCGTGACGTAATCCCTTACCGCATGGCAGTGGGTCGCGGCTTCCTCGTAAAGCGTGCGTGCCGAGATTTCGGCGGCGAGGTCGCAGTCGAGTACTTCCTTGACGTTCTGTCCGATGTGCAGCGGGTCGAGCACCTGCATGTTGGGAAAGCCGTCAAGGAAGATGACGCGTTCGACCAGCTTGTCGGCGTGCTGCATCTCCTCGATCGATTCCTTACGCCATTGCTTCGCCAGCGCCTTGTAGCCCCAATTGTCGAGCAGCCGGTAATGCAGCCAGTACTGATTGACCGCAGTCAGCTCGTGGCGAAGCGCCTTATTGAGGTAATCGAGAACGCCTGGCTCGCCTCTCATGATCGTACTCCTGCGCTTGCCATTGATTGCGCACCGCGGCTGCGGGCGTATTGACTATAGCCGCTGTTGCGGAAATCGGAAACAGCCGTTGCATCGGCGCAAGGCCGGTTATCGTCGCGACGGCTCGATATAGGTGCAATGCCCGGGGTCGCGGCAGCAAGCCTGCTCCTCGGCCGGCGCCTCACAGGCAAGGGCCTCGTTCATGATGCGCCGGATGGTGCGCGCGCAGCGGCCGCACTGCGCGCTGCACCCCAGGCATTGATAGACCTCGCCGGTGGTGCGCGGTGCGGTCGCCCCAATCGACAGCGTTGCCCGCACGTCGTGGTCGCTGATGACATTGCAGGAGCAAACGATCATGTGCAGGAGAAGCCAGCCGAAGAATTCGTACGATCTGCAACCGTCAATATCCGAGCGGCCGTGCGGTTGCAAAGAAAAAGAGGTCTTTATAGAGATTCTAATCTTGTCGATTGAATGCTTCTTCGGTGGTCGCCGCTTTGATCTATGCGATCGCGGAGTCCTCGGAATCCTCCGAGCGCCAGCGCCGCCGCCCGCGGCCGCGCAGCCGACAAATTCGCGACGGCACCGCAAACAAATCGTCGAGCAGGCCGGCAAAGCGCTGGCCGCGGGCCAACGCCCGGTCGAGCGCCGCCATGGTGCGAGCGAGCCCCGGATCGTCGTCGCGAACCCAGGTGCGCAAAACCGAGCTGAACATGAGCGCCAGCCCCTGGGCGCGCAGCATGCCACGCGGACCGGAGGCTTTGATGCCGGCTGCCGTCAGCATCCATTGCTGCGACCGCACGGAGAATCTGTTGAGCGCAAGGGCGAGCGGCGGATTGCGGCTGGCCGAGCGAATGAGCGAACGTACCGCCTCACGCTGCGTGCCGAGCGCTTCGAGCCGCCGCATCAGCACATCGAACAGGCGTTCGCGCGGCGGCTCCTCCGCCATGTCGCTCAAATCCGCGCCGAGCACGGCACGATCGATATCTTTGAGGAAGGCGGCCACAATCGCGAGCGTTGAGCCGAACTCTCCGCGCAATTGGGCGAGCGACACGCCGGCTCTTTCCGCGATTTCCGAAAAGCCGATCTGTTCGATCGGCTTTTCGCCCAATAGTCCGAGCAAGGCGGCGATGATCTTGTCGCGATCATTGGCCGGTTGGCCGGCATCGCGAGCAGCGGCGGGGACGGCGGCGCGGGTGGATTTCGGCGCGGATTTGCGGGCGGGTCTGCGGACCATGACCGTCACTCCTTACTGGTGACTCTCAATGTAGGCCCGCGGTGCGACCGTTCCAAGGCCGCGCCTAGAGCATGATCCCGAAAAGTGGAAGCCGGTTTTCGGGTAAGATCATGCTCAAATGAAGAATCCAGACCCCGATCCGATTCAATTGAATTGGATCAGGGTCTCGGTCAGCCGGCGAGATCACGTGATCGTTTGGTGGCCGCGGCCACGGCCTTTTCCATCAGTGGCGCAAGGCCGCTCTGACCCATCAGCACCGCAAGCGCTGCGGCGGTGGTGCCGCCGGGCGAGGTCACGTTCTCACGCAAGACGATGGCATCGAGCGGCGACCGGTGCAGAAGCTCGCCGGCCCCAGCGACGGTCTCGCGCGCGAGCTTTGCCGCTAGCGCCGGCGGCAGGCCGGCCGCCGCGCCCGCTTGGGCCAGCGCTTCGGCGAGCAGAAAGACATAAGCCGGGCCCGACCCCGAGACCGCGGTCACCGCGTCCATCAGCGTCTCGTCCTCGGTCCATTCGACTGTTCCGGTGGCGGCAAGCAAGCGGTCCGCGAGTTCGCGCTGCGCCGTGCTGGCGTTGCGCGGCACCGCGACCGTGATGCCGCGGCCGATGGCCGCCGGCGTATTCGGCATGGCGCGCACCAAGGCGCAAGGATGCCCGGCAGGACGCGCCAGCGCAGCTTCAAGAAATTGCAGCGTTCGTCCGGCCATAATCGAGATGACGACGGTCGGATCGGACACCAGCGGTGCAAGCGCAGGGATCACTTGGGCCGCGACTTGCGGTTTCAGCGCAATGACGATGGCGGCGACACCGGCGAGCGTTTGCGGGTCCGGATTGAGCCGCACGCCGCGGCCGGCGAGGCCTGCGATTTGCGGCGACAGCTGCGGCTCCAAGACGACGACGTGGTCGGGCCTAAGTCCAAGCCGCAGCCAGCCTTCCAGCAAGGCGCCGCCCATCTTGCCGGCGCCGGCCAGAACAAGCAGGCCGGAAAAATCACGCAAATCCGCAGCCTGGCCGAAGGAAGAGTTGCCGGGAGAAGACTTAGCGGGGGAAGCCATTTTGGACGGTCACGCCTCGCCGGCGGTCTCGAACATGGCGGAGTCCATCGCCTCGCGGGCGGACTTGCCAGCCCAGATGACGAATTGGAACGCCGGGAAATAGCGTTCGCAGGAATCGAGCGCGGTGCCCAGCACCGCCTCGCACTGCCGGCCGGACGCAGTGACCCCGCCGGCAAGAACCAGCGCATGGCGGAACATCACGATGCCGTTCTGCATCCAGACGTCGAAATGCCCGATCCACAATTGCTCGTTGATGCGGGCGATGAGTTGTTGCACCTCGGCGAGGCGGCCTTCGGGCACTTTCATGTCGAAAGCGCAGGCCAGATGCAGCGCCTCGATATCGCCCATCCAAGTGAACGAGACCTGGTAATTGGTCCAGCGACCGGTGACGACCAGCCCGATCTCGTCTTCGCCCGCGCGCTCGAACGGCCAGTTGTTGCCGGCCGCCATGGTTTCGACCACGTCGAGCGGGTTATTGTGGTCTTGCGCGATTTCGATGAGGGACATGCCGCCTCCACAGTGTCGCCGGTGAGAGTGGAAATGCGCACGCCACGCGGACTTCAGAAGAACTTGGCGCCGGCCGGCTGCGATTTGACGCAGGAAAAGATTCCGCGCCGGCACGGCAGCGATTTGACGCAGGAACAACTCCCGTTACCCGATTGACTGCACGCCGCGAATCAGCCGCCACGCCGACTATAGTCGGCTCGATTCTTTCCGCCAAAGTCTGTGCAAGAGCTTCTGCCGGCAACCGATACCCGCACTCATGAAGTGATTTGGCCCCCCGGCACAATGGCCGAAATTATGCCGTCCACAGACCGAACTGCGACAAGTTGACTCGGGGACGAGTTCGCTCGGGACAAAGGCTGTCTTGAGGTAAGTCGCTCCGGCGCCGGGCGAGACGGCCTTAGTCGAACAGGCTCGACACCGATTCCTCGGCGGCGGTCCGGCTGATGGCTTCGCCGATCAGCGTCGCGATCGACAGCACGCGGACGTTCCTCGATTCGGCGACCGCCTTGGTGGGCTGAATCGAATCCGTGATCACCAGTTCCTTCAGACGGGAATTGCCGACCCGGGCGATCGCGCCGCCCGACAGCACGCCGTGGGTGATGTAAGCGTAAACCTCGGTCGCGCCCTTTTCGAGCAGCGCGTCGGCGGCATTGACCAAAGTGCCGCCGGAATCCACGATATCATCGACCAGGATGCAGATGCCGCCTGCGACTTGGCCGATCACATTCGCCACCTCGGATTCGCCCGGCCGCTCCCGCCTCTTGTCGACGATGGCGAGCGGCGCATCGATGCGCTTGGCTAGCCCCCGTGCGCGCACCACGCCGCCGACATCGGGCGAAACGACGATCACCTTCCGCAGGTCAAAGCGCTCCTTGATGTCGCGCATGATCACAGGTGCCGCGAATAGATTGTCGGTGGGAATGTCGAAGAAGCCTTGGATCTGGCCGGCGTGAAGGTCGAGCGTGAGCACGCGGTCGGCGCCGGCATTGGTGATGAGGTTGGCGACGAGCTTGGCTGAAATTGGCGTGCGCGGCCCCACTTTGCGGTCCTGCCGGGCGTAGCCGAAATAGGGGAT